>NZ_FPJC01000003.1:0-474704 GCF_900119265.1 Pseudomonas sp. NFACC04-2 | reverse complement strand
CCTGTGGGAGCGGGCTTGCTCGCGAAGGCGTCGGGTCAGTCGCCATTGATGTGGCTGACACACCGCTTTCGCGAGCAAGCCCGCTCCCACAGTTGTTTTGGGGTGGGTCTCAAGATGTGCATACACCACAGATGAGTTGAACGCTGCCTGTTCCATCATTGCAGCGGAATATAAACATCCGTTTGCCATTGATCCTGCGGTGTCTCGGGATAAACGCTCAGGTAGTGGAAGAACAATGGATGGTCTCGCAGTTCCTCCCCACTGGTAGGCAGCCAGTCGCGGTAAATCGGATAGATCGTTTCACCGATGTGGTCCGGCGACCCTGTGTGCCGCACCACAGCGCAACGACCGCCGGGAATGACGCGCTCTTGCACGCTGGATTCATTTGGCCCCACGGCCTCGTGAATCTCGCCGCAGATGGCGAAGCGGAAGTCTGGAGGAGGTGTCGTATCGGGGTTGTTATAGGGAATGCCAAAGGTGCGACTCGAAAGTACTGGCGACTGTCCGCTCTGTATGCGCCACTCGATGAACTTGCGCACGCTTTCATTCACCTGCCCGCCGGGCCCGCAATGCTCTAGCGCAGCGACTCTGACTTCGGGGAATTCCACGATTCGTACTTGCATGATGATGTTCCTGGAAAAGTGAGGGATGGTGAACACCGCATTCCAGACTTGCCAGTTCGGCTCCTTCCTGAATGCACTCGGCGTCATGCCGAACGCCCGCCTGAACGCCCTGCAAAATGCTTCGGGACTTTCAAACCCTGCACCGAATGCGGCGTCCAGTATCGAATGATCCGCGAGGGCGGCCAGGCGATGGGCCGCCCGTCGTAGTCGCATCAGTTGCACATAACGTGAGACCGGCACGCCGACGAAAGCGGTGAATTGACGGTGGAAGTGAAAGGCCGAAAAGTTCGCCACACGGCTCAGCCTCTTGACCGACAGGTCACCTTCGAGATTGTCATCGATGTAGGCGAGCACCGCGTTGAAGCGTTCGGTATAGGCAAGGGGCGTGGATGTGTCGGACACTGGCAAGGGCTCTTGGAAGTACGGTCGGTCATAAGATCGGCGATAACGATGGGAGGGTGCCTAGCCGGGTTTGCTCAACTCCGGGCCGGCAAGGCCGACTGGGAGGCCACCATCGCCCTGGCAGCCTGCAATGACCGCGCAACGATGCCGCACCGGACGGCACGCCGACCATGCACATCGAGCAGTGCGTGTGCGGAAAAGGACGTTTCATGCTCACTGGCTAGTGCGCACTGAAGAGAAGGTCAACGGCCGCTATCCGCTGCCGCTGACCACTGGGCGTATCCTAAGCCAGTACAACGTCGGCGCCCAGACCCGGCGCACCGAGAACGTGGCCTGGCACAAGGAAGACCGCCTGAAAATCGGCGTTCGGGCAGTGGGGCTTGGGTGTGGTTCGCAGACCGGGCATACGAAGGAACCCGACAGATCCGAAGATCTCCCACAGTTGTTTTTGGGGGAGTTTCAAGAGGTGCATACACCATCGATCCCTTTCTGAGTGCACCCTCACTCCGCCAACAACACCGCCGCATCGAAGCCCACCCGCAAGTTGCCCCAATGGCGGCCGCCGAAGAAGAACGGGACGTCGATCTCGGTCATGATTTCCCCGGTATCGCGCAGGTAGGTCTGCAATAGGAAGCGCTGGACGTTGCCCGCCGCGCGCAGGCCGATCGGGTCGTTGAAGATTCGCTTGTTGCGACACACTGGCAAATCCACCGCCCGGTCGCCGGTTGGCGGCTTGGAGACCCAACTGTTGTTCACCGGGCAGTAGCCCTTGCTGTCGACAATGAACGAAACCTTGCCACCCGGCGTGCTGCGGGTGAGTTTATCGCATTCTTCCTGGCAGACCTGGGCAAAGCGTTCGGTGTAGCTGGTCATGTACTGCTTGGGATCGGTACCGGGAATCAGCTGGTAATTCTGATCGAACAGGTTCAGGCCTTCGCGTTGCAGCGCCTCCAGGCGGACCTGGAGCGTGTCGCGGCACTCGCTGGCACGGGTAATGGCGGCATCCAGCTTGCCGTGGCCGAGCACGAAACGACCCAGCAGTGCCTGGACCTTTTCGGCCACGCCGGAGAGGTCGCGGGTGGCCGTTGCCGAATGCTGCATGCGCTGGTCGATCAACTGGCTGTCGGCGTGAATCTGGGTCACCCGGTCGTTGATCCCGGTGTTGCTGTCGGCGAACTGTTGGATGTGGGTCGCGATGTCCGCCAGCTTGCCGTTGGTGGATTCGAAGTCGACGATCATGCTTTCGAAATGGCCAGAGGCGCGTTCCACCACTTTCTGGGTTTCCCGGGCGCTGTGGCTGATCTGCGTGGTCTGTTCGTGGGTGGAGCTGACTTCTTCGAGCATGGCGTCGATGTTGCGCGAGATATCGTCGGTGGCCCGGCTGACATTCTGTGCCAAGGTGCGCACTTCATCGGCCACCACCGCGAAGCCACGGCCACTTTCGCCGGCCCGGGCGGCTTCGATGGCAGCATTGAGGGCCAGCAGGTTGGTCTGGGCAGAGATCTGCTGGATCAATCCGACAATCGACTTGATGCTCGAGGAACGCTGGTTCAAGGCGCTCACCAGGGTGGCAAATTCACCGAGACTGCTGGAAATCTCACTGATGTTGCCGGTTACTTCCAGTAGCTCGGCGTAGGAGTCGCGGGCCATGCTCAGGTTCTGGGCGGTGGTGCTGGAGATGCCCTGGGTCTGGCGCGAGACTTCTTCGATGCGGCCCACGGCGGTGTTGCTCTGGTCCATCACTTCCTTGGCGAAGCGGGCCTGGTGGGTGGCGCTGTCGCTGGAGTCGCTGATGTTCTTCAGCGAGCGAGCCGACTCGACGGCGATGTGCACAGTCAGCGCCTGGACATTGCTGATGATCTCCCGCTGCTTGGCCAGGAATCGGTTGCAGGTGCCGGCCAGCACGCGGATCTCATCGTGGGTCACCAGCGGCAGGTCCTTGGACAGGTCACCTTCGCCGTTGGCGATCTCTTCCAGGGCCTTGGTCATGGCGGTAACGGGGCGCACGATGAGGTGGCGGAAATACCAGACCATGAAACTGATCATGCCCAGCGTCAGGACCGCGCCGAAGAGCAGGGCATGGGTAAGACTGTCGAGCCGGCCTTCGATCTGCCCCAGCAAGGCACCGTCCAACTGTGCGTTGCGCAACAGCAGCAGGATCTCGGCGCGGGCGCTGACGGCCACCCAGTACAACAAGCCACTGACCAGCACCAACAGGAAAAGACTCGAGAGCTTTTTGGTGAGGGTATCGAAAAACTGCATTTCGATAGACTCGTACAAGTCCTTCAACGTCTGCATGCCGCTGCTCCTGGGCAAAAAAATCTCTTAATGGAATACATTCGACCGCGAGCGCCAAAGCTTTAGGGCGATGGGGCAATTTGATATCAGTCTGTGGGAGCGTGCTCGTTCCCACAGAGGTTTGGGGTGATCATCATTTGATACAAAAGATTTACTGGGAATTATTCTCAAAGTATATTCGCTCTCATTAACGACCCTTCCATGAGTGCGCGTCTTGAATCGTTCCACCCCCCTCGCAAATCGCAACGTCTTCATCAAGTGTGTGTTGCCAACCCTGTCCTGCTGCTTCATTGCAAGCCCGTTGTGGGCACAGGACGCTGTCGAACTGCCGGCCACGGATATCCAGGGCAGTCGTGTCACTCAGGATGAAGGCTATACGACGTCGCAAGCCAGCACGGCGAGCAAGAGCGATGTACCAATCAAGGAAGAGGCGCAGTCGATCAACGTGGTGACCCAGCAGACCCTGGCGGACTACCAGGTGCGCTCGCTGAACGACGCGATGAAGTTCGTCAGCGGCGTCAGCCAGGGCAATACCCTGGGCGGCTCGAGGGACTCGCTGGTCAAGCGCGGGTTCGGCACCAACGACGACGGCTCGATCCTGCGCGACGGCGTGCGTTCGAACCTGGGCCACAACTTCAGCGCCACCACCGACCGCGTCGAAGTGCTCAAGGGCCCGGCCTCGATGCTGTACGGCGCGCTGGAGCCCGGCGGCCTGATCAACGTCATCAGCAAGAAACCGGAATACACCCCAAGCACCACGCTGAGCGGCTCGGCCTACAGCGAAGGTGGCGGCACCATGGCCCTGGACACCACCGGGCCGCTGGGCGATACCGGCCTGGCCTATCGCCTGATTGCCGAGCGCGGCCACGAGGATTACTGGCGCAACTATGGTGTCAATGAGAGCACGCTGGTGGCGCCGTCCCTGGCTTGGACGGGTGAGCGGGCCACGTTGAACCTGAGTTATGAGTACAACGAATACTCCAATCCGTTTGACCGAGGCACGGTGTTCACCAACGGGCATCCGGCCGATATCGATTATGACAAGCGCCTCGATGAGCCTTGGGCCAAGAGTGTCGGTATTCGCGAAACGGCGACGGCGCGGTTTGAGTATGAGCTGAGTGAGACGTGGAAAACGCGGGTTACCTATGGTTGGAACAATGATCGGTACAGTCTTTCGATTGCACAGCCCGATGTCTTGACGGGAAATCAACTGAGCAGAAAATCCAACGGCGCTCATTACGATGACGAAACGCGCTACGCCAGTTGGGACTTCATCGGTAAGCAGGAGTTGTTCGGCCAGCGCCATGACCTGTTGGTTGGCATCGATAATCAAGTGTCGGATCAGTTTCGTGGCAAGACCTACCGTGGGGATGCGCAAGGAGGGTTCGACATCACTGCGCCGGTTTATGGTGGGTTGGCAGAACCCAGCAAGCTGAATGCAAAACAGAGCAACCTGAGTAACCAACTGACCTCCAGCTCCATTTATCTCAAGGACAACTGGCATCTGAATGATCGCTGGATACTGGTCTTCGGTGGTCGCTACCAGCATTACGACCAATTCGCCGAACAAGGCATGATCCAGCGAGAGGGGGTTCGCGACGATAATGGCGACGCCTTCGTTCCATTTCTGGGATTGGTCTATAAAGCTGCCGAGACCCTGTCTCTTTATGGTAATTACAGCCGTTCATTCAAGCCTAACGATACCGTCGACGACAACCTCAGCACCTTCAAACCGGAAGAAGGGCGTAGCTATGAAGTGGGTGCCAAATACGACCCGATCCCTGGGCTGAATATCAATCTCGCCTTGTTCGATATCGTCAAAAAGAACGTGGTAACGACCACTGTAGTCGGCGGAAAGAACATTGCAGAAGCCGCTGGCAAGGTGGGTTCCCAGGGCCTGGAGCTTGACATCACTGGCCGCCTGGCCGACCGCTGGGACCTGATCGGCACCTATGCCTACACCCACACGGAGATTCTCGACGATCCGGATGACGAAGGTCACCGTCTCTCCGACGCGCCTAAACACACCGCCAGCCTCTACCTGTCCCACCACCTGAACGTACCCGCCGAATTCGGCGCCTGGCACGCCGGTGCCGGCGCTCGTTACGTCGGCGAACGCGCCGCCAACAACGCCAACGATTTCTGGCTCAGCAGCTACACCGTCGCCGACGCTTTCCTGCGTTGGGAAGCGCCGGTGATGGGGCACAAGACCTCGTTGCAGTTGAACGTGGACAATCTGTTCGACAAGCAGTACTACCCGTCCTCCACCGGCAGCCAGTTGCAGGTCAACGTCGGCGAGCCGCGTACCGCCAAGCTGAGCGCCAGCGTGACGTTCTGATTTTGCTGCGCTGAAACAAAAAATGCCCGGGACCTGCGTCCCGGGCATTTTTTTGTACGGCAGTCAGAGGCTAAGTCGCCGTGCTGCCAACGGGAGCCGTGGAATCGTACTTAACGCCTGCCCTGAGGGCATGACGAAGCTTCAGCGCCGGTCGCTCGACCCCATAGTACGAAACGCCACTCAACGCGAACGACAGCACCAGTACCGCCGTGATGATCAGGGCGCTGTACTCCACCGGCCAGAACGCCCGCAATACATACATCACCACGAAGTGGTTGAGGAACACGCCATAGCTGATGTTGCCCAGGAACTCATCGAGCCGGTGATGCCTAAGCCTGCCGAGCAGAAACACCGCTGGCAGGCCCAGGGCGATGCCCAGGGTCACCTCGGCGTTGAACGGCCGACGGGGAATGATCCCCACGACAATGGCCAGGAACATCAAGGCGGCAACGAACAGGGCGATGGACACGATCCACAGCCCTTTGGCCTGGGCCCGATACAGGTAGCTGCCGCAGAGGAAAATGAACAGCACGCCCGGCAGCAGGCGATAGCCGTAGATGTCCGTGTCGAGGTAGCCCAGGGAAGCGACCATGAACACCGTCACGGATACGGCAAAGGCGACACCCCGTATTTTATAGAGGAACAGGAACGGGATCAGCAGGTAAAAGCACATTTCCAGTCCCAGGGACCAAGCGGGTGGCAGGATCTCGGGCACGGTGATGCCGAACATGTAGAAACCCAGTGGCAGGATCGGCAGGCTGGTGGCGATGTTTTCCAGGGTCAGGGCGGCTGCCTGGGGCGTTCCCGGCAAGAGGAAATGGATCACCGCGCAGGACATGACGAAGTACACCAGGAACTGTGGATACAGCCGCAACAATCGATCGACGTAGAACGGACCGATCTGACCTGGCGTGTTGTAGGTCCTCTCGATCAGCGAGGTCATCACGAAGCCGCTGATGATCAGGAATGACACCACGGCAACGACGCCGGGATTCAAACCCATGAACGTCACGCCCATATGAGAAACTGCCACCAGCATGGCCAGCAGCAACCGATAAACCCCCACGCACATCATCCTTAATCAGAGTTGATCCTTTTGCGCAGTACGTTATTGGGATTTTTGAGCCGTTAATAGTGGTTTTCGGGGCAGCGGCGGGGTAGTGGGGATAATTGTCAGATTTGACACTGTTGTTTCAGGTGGATGCCTGTCGCGAGCAGGTTCGCTCCCACCGGGCTCGATGAAGCCTGCCCGCGACCTTGAGGGAAGTGGTCTACGCCTCGTGCACGGACATCAATGGTTCAATCACCGCCCGGTCCTGGATGAGCTGAGGTGAACGGCCTGGCTGCTTCACGGTGGGGCGAGGGTATGAATCCGTGCATGTTCCTGCAACGTTGCAGTGCGTTCAGGGTCACGCCACCTGGGGTTGTTGGCGGCGTCTGAAGGATCGGCCATGGACGAATGAGTAAAAACTTCCCTCTTGTGGGGCGTTGTTGTCCCATTTCACCCGCTCAAAGGCCGCTCAAGCCAGCGCTCGAGACAAAGGGCGCCAGCATTTACGTTCATTCATGTCGCCAGATCGAAAAATAATTTCGCCTTTTTGCGGTTTTGCAATGCTTCTTCTATTCAGTACGTGACACCGTCACGCTTAGGCACACCCTTTGCTAAGTATTGAAAACCCGGCCTTTCAGGCCAGGACACATCATCCATGAAGAGTAACAGAGGGCAATCCCGGGACCGCACTCAATCAAGCAGGGTTTAAAGCAAGGCAAGGCCGAACCGTCGGAATGACGAAGTGATAAGAAATGCCGTGTAGAACGCGGCTGGGAGTTGGCTATGCCCCACGCTTTTTTTAATGAAATGTATGACGCCCAGGGTGACTGCCGCCCGCATTACCAAGCCTTCTCGCGCTGGCTGGCGGACACCCCGCTTGAACTGCTGGAGCAACGCCGCCGCGAAGCCGACCTGCTGTTCCATCGCGCCGGTATCACCTTCACCCTCTACGGGGACGAGCAGGGCACCGAGCGCCTGATCCCCTTCGATATCATTCCCCGCAGCATCAAGGCCAGTGAATGGCAAATGGTCGAGCGTGGTTGCATCCAGCGGGTTCAGGCCCTGAACATGTTCCTGGCCGACATCTACCATGGGCAGCACATCCTCAAGGAAGGAATCATCCCCCCCGAGCAGGTGCTCGCCAACGAGGGCTACCAGATCGCGATGCAGGGCCTGAACCTGCACCGGGGCATCTACGCCCATATCGCCGGTGTCGACCTGGTTCGCGACGGTGACGGCAGTTATTACGTGCTGGAAGACAACCTGCGCACCCCCAGCGGCGTGAGCTACATGCTCGAAGACCGCAAGATGATGATGCGCCTGTTCCCCGAGCTCTTCGCCGCCCAGCGCGTGGCCCCCATCGATCATTACCCGAACCTGCTGCTCGACACCCTCAAGAGCTCAAGCCCTCTGGAAAACCCCACCGCCGTGGTGCTGACGCCGGGACGCTTCAACAGTGCCTATTTCGAACACGCCTTTCTGGCCCGTGAAATGGGGGTGGAACTGGTGGAGGGGGCCGATCTGTTCGTGCGGGACGACCACGTGTACATGCGCACCACCGCCGGCCCTCGACAGGTGGACGTGATTTACCGTCGCCTTGACGACGCCTACCTCGACCCGCTGTCGTTCAACCCCGATTCGATGCTGGGCGTGCCCGGGCTGATCGCTGTTTACCGCGCGGGCAACGTGGTGCTGGCGAACGCGGTCGGCACAGGCGTGGCCGATGACAAGTCGATCTACCCTTACGTCGACGAAATGATCCGCTTCTACCTCACCGAAGAACCGATCCTGAAAAACGTACCCACCTGGCAGTGTCGCAAGCCCCAGGACCTGTCCCATGTGCTGGCCAACCTACCGGATCTGGTGGTCAAGGAAACCCAGGGCTCCGGCGGCTACGGCATGCTGGTCGGGCCGGCCGCCAGCGCGGCGGAGATCGAAGATTTCCGCGCGCGCCTCAAGGCCCGTCCCGAAGCCTATATCGCCCAGCCGACCTTGAGCCTGTCCACATGCCCGACCTTTGTCGAGAGCGGCATCGCGCCGCGCCACATCGACCTGCGTCCGTTCGTGCTGTCGGGCAAGGAAACGCGCCTGGTACCCGGCGGGCTGACTCGCGTGGCGCTGCGCGAAGGCTCGCTGGTGGTGAACTCGTCCCAGGGCGGTGGCACCAAAGACACTTGGGTAGTGGAGGACTAAGACATGCTTTCAAGAACTGCTTCGGACCTCTATTGGATGTCCCGCTACCTGGAGCGCGCCGAGAACCTGGCGCGCATGCTCGAAGTCAGCTATTCGCTGTCGCTGATGCCCCAGGCCGGACGCAGCGATGGCCATGCCGAACTGGCGATGTCGCTGCTGGCGGCCGGTACGCTGGACGACTACAACGCCCGTTATGACGCCCTCAACACCGAGCGCATGCTGCATTTCTTCGCCTTGGACGAAACCAACCCCGGCAGTATCTATAGCTGCCTGCGAGCCGCGCGAACCAATGCCCATGCCGTGCGCGGGCGTATCACTGCCGACATGTGGGAAAACATCAACGCCACCTGGCTGGAAATGCGCAACATCGCCAGCAACGGCCTGGGGCGTTACGGCATCAGCCATTTCTGCGAGTGGGTCAAGGAACGTTCGCACCTGTTCCGTGGCGCGACATCGGGCACCATCATGCGCAACGATGCCTACTGTTTCATCCGTTTGGGGACCTTTATCGAACGGGCCGACAACACCCTGCGTCTGCTGGACGCTCGCTATGAAATGTTCGGCGAGGAATCGGAGGAGGTCAGCGACAACTCGGCCCGTGGCTATTACCAGTGGAGTGCGTTGTTGCGCGCGTTGTCTTCGTTCGAGGCGTTCAACGAGATCTACCGCAACGCGCCCAATGCCGAGCAGGTGTCCGAGATGTTGCTGTTGCGGGCCGATGTGCCACGCTCGCTGCATGCCTGTATCGAGGAACTGGATCATATCCTCGCCAGCTTGCCGGGCAACAACGGCCGGCCGGCACAACGCCTGGCCGCCGAGCTGAATGCGCGCCTGCGCTATTCCGGAATCGACGAAATCCTGGCGTCGGGCCTGCACCAATGGTTGACCGACCTGATTGGTCAGATCCGCCACTTGGGCCAGACCGTCCATGAGTCTTACCTGGAGGTCGTATGAAACTGTCCATACGCCACGACACGACTTACAGCTACGCCGATGAAGTCTGCACCAGCATCCAGTTCTTGCGCCTGACGCCTCGGGACACCCAGCGCCAGCGCATTTTGGAATGGCATCTGGAATTGCCGCGACTGGTGCGCAGCCAGATTGACCCCTATGGCAACATCCTCCACGTAATGACCATGGACGAGCCCCACGGAGCCTTGGTGCTGACGGCGTATGGCGAGGTGGAAATCCATCAGTCCATCGCGATGGAACCGGACTCTCAGTCACCGCTGCCGTTTCTGCGCACCAGCCGCCTCACCCAGGCGGACGAGACCCTCAGCGCCTTCGCCGTCGAACAATGCGCCGGCCGGCGTGATCGTTCGGCCTTGACCGACCTGATGAACGGCCTGGCGGCGCGGATGCCCTACAGCCCTGGCACCACAGCGGTCAACAGCACCGCCGCCGAGGCGTTTGCCGGTGGAACGGGGGTTTGCCAGGACCATACCCACGCCTTCCTGGCCTGCGCGCGCAGCCTGGGTATTCCGGCGCGCTATGTTTCCGGCTATCTGTGCACCGAAGATGAAAGCCATCTGGCAAGCCACGCCTGGGCCGAAGCCTGGCTGGACGATGGCTGGTACAGCTTCGACGTGACCAACCGCCTGACCCTTCCCGATCGCCACCTGAAACTGGCGATCGGCCTGGACTACCTCGACGCCTGTCCGGTACGCGGCATGCGCCGGGGGGGCGGGGCGGAACAGATGCAGGCGCGGGTGCAGGTGAGTTCGATGGTGCAGGTACAACACCAGTAAAGGCACAGGCCTCCTCGCCAATACCGAGCTCCCACACTGGAATGGGGGTGGACACACACCCTGTCTCCACCCGAGAACCCTTGTGGGAGTGAGCTTGCTCGCGATGACGGTGGCCCATTCGACATCACTGCCAACTGACCCGCCGCCATCGCGAGCAAGCTCGCTCCCACAAAAAGCTCACTTCCTCCTTACCCTCCAAAATGAAGCTTTCATGACAAAAGTTCGGTAGCACAACGCCATTCCCGTCATGCCTGTGTGACGTCTTCGAGGGGACCTTTCAGGTCGTTTGGAGCCGGGGCGCGAAGCCGGGAGTGAGGCGATGGGGACTATGGAACGTTATTCGAAAGTAGGCATGCAGGAGCTTGACCAGCGGCTGTCGAAGATCGTCGAGGCGGCGCGCAAGCAGCCGGTCTCGGTGTATCGCTACGGCGCGCCGTGGGTCTGGATCGTTTCCCAGGATGACTGGCAAGGCGCGCTCAAGGAAGTGTCCAGCTACATTCCGCAAGGCCATTCACTGGTCTTGCTGCGTCCGCAGATCGACGGTCTTCTGGATGACCATCGCGATGTGCTGCAGGGTCTCAACGCCAGTGCCCAGATGCTGATCGCACCGCAAACCGCCATGCACATCCTCCTGCTGCAACTGCTCTATTCGGTGCCCAGCGAGCAGCAACTCTACGAACAACTCAATTACAACCTGCTGTTCCGCTGGTTCGTCGGCCTGGACCTGAACCAGAAGGTCTGGAGCTTCAACGTTCTGAGCAAGGACCTCGCCACGCTGTTGGGCGATGCGCGGGCGGTGCGGCTCATCGAGAAAATCATCGGTGAAGTGTTCTGTGGCGCCTTGCTGCAAATGCCGGAGTTCTCCTTGAACTTCGCGCTTTTGCACACCTGGCTGGCCCGGCATGCCACGACATCGACCATAAGCAATTGAGCCGTACTTTGAATTCAGGGGGTGGTGTGGAGCATTTCTTCAAATCGCGGCCGGCGCTGTGGGGCTGGCTGCTGCTGGCGGTCGGGGGGCCGTCGGCCGTTGCCGCCGAAGGCGGGCAGGCGGCCGAAGCGGCGCCGACGCGCCTGGTGGACGTGAACGAGTACTTCGTGCGCGGCAACACCGTGCTCGATGCCCGGGCCATCGAGGAAGCGGTGTACCCGTTCCTGGGGCCGCAAAAGGCCTTGAGCGACATCGAAGGCGCCCGGGAAGCCTTGCAAAAAGCTTATCAGGCCCGCGGTTATCAATCGGTATTCGTCGAGCTGCCGGAGCAGAAAGTCGAAGACGGCATCGTCTACCTGCAAGTCAGCGAGACCAAGATCGGTCGGGTGCGCGTGGTAGGGGCCAAGCATTATTCACCGGTTGAAATCCGTGAAGACGTGCCGGCGCTGAAGGAAGGCGAGGTGCCGGATTTCGCCCGGGTCCAGGTAGAGCTGGCGCAGTTGAACAAGACCCCGGGACGCCAGGTCATGCCGCTGGTGCGCGAAGGCCAGCGCCCCGGGACCATGGACGTGGATTTGCAAGTCCAAGACCAGAACCCCTGGCAAGCCAGCCTGGGGC
Source organism: Pseudomonas sp. NFACC04-2 (assembly GCF_900119265.1). Lineage (NCBI taxonomy): Bacteria > Pseudomonadati > Pseudomonadota > Gammaproteobacteria > Pseudomonadales > Pseudomonadaceae > Pseudomonas > Pseudomonas sp. NFACC04-2. The sequence goes on along the minus strand of NZ_FPJC01000003.1, from coordinate 462,502 downwards.
TGAACAACGACTACAGTGCCGACACCGAAAAGCTGCGCACGGTCGCCAGCCTGGGCTACAACAACCTCTGGCAACTGGGCCACAGCGTTTCGCTGACCTTCTTCACCGCGCCCCAGGACACCGAAAACGCCAAGGTCTGGTCGGGTTCCTACACCGCGCCCCTGAGCGAACGCTGGAGTGTGCAGTTCTCGGGGTACCAATCCGACAGCAACGTGGCGACCGTCGGCGGCAGTAACGTGTTGGGCAAAGGACATTCCTACGGGGTGTCGGCGATCTACAGCCTGCCGTCCACGGGGGCATGGGCCAACAGCTTTTCGGTCGGGGTGGATTTCAAGGACTTCGAGGAAGAACTGAACCTGGGCGGTGCCAGCGACAAGGCGCCGCTCAAGTACGCGCCGTTCACCTTCGCCTATAACGGCTTTCGCTACACCGAAAACAGCCAGTTGGGCCTCGGCCTGAGCCTGGTGGCGGGGACCCGGAGCCTGCTGGGCTATGGCAGCTCCGACGAAGAGTTCGACTACAAGCGCTATCGCGCCAGCCCCAGCTTCGCGGTGCTCAAGGGCGACGGCAATTACACCTTCACCTTCGGCAACGACTGGCAGACCGCCTCCAAGGCCGCCTTCCAACTGGCCTCCGGGCCGCTGGTTTCCAACGAGCAATTCTCCGCCGGTGGCGCCACCTCGGTGCGCGGCTACCTGGCTGCCGAGCGCACCGGCGACGACGGCTACCTGCTGTCCCAGGAACTGCGTACCCCGTCCCTGGCCAAGTTCCTCGGCAGTTATGTCCAGGAGTGGCGCTTCTATGCCTTCGCCGAAGGCGCACAGCTGTATTTGCGTGATGAACTGCCCGACCAGGAAGCCGATTACAGCCTCGCCAGCGTCGGCCTCGGCACCCGCGCAAGCCTGAGCAAATGGTTGTCCGGCAGCCTCGACTGGGGCTATCCGCTGCTCGAAGGGCCGAACACCTCGAAACAGGAATCGCGCCTGCACTTCAACCTGCAAGCGACGTTTTGAACCCAGGAGTCATGTCCATGCAACGCTTATTGTTATCCCTGTTTATCTGCCTGGGGCTGGTGCTTCCGGCGACCGCCAACGCCTGGTGGCAGGACGACTGGCACTATCGCAAACAGATTTCGGTGGATACCACGCCCCAGGGCGCCGCCATCGCCCAGGCCTTGGGCCGCACCGCGTTGCTGGTGCGCTTGCACACCGGCAACTTCACCTTCGACGGGGTCAAGGACGACGGCTCGGACTTGCGTTTTGTCAGTGCCGACGACAAGACCGTGCTCAATCACCAGATCGAAAGCTTCGACCCGCTGATGGGCATGGCGCTGATCTGGGTCGACGTGCCGAGCGTGGAGGGCGGTCAGCGCCAGGACGTGTGGATGTATTACGGCAACCAGAAGGCGCCGGCCACGGGCAGCGGCCAATTGACCTTCGACCCGGACTACACCGCCCTATACCACTTCGACGGCGCCACCGGCGTACCGGCCCGGGATACCACGGCCTACGGCAACAATGCCCAGGGCGCGACCGGCGTGAGCATCGACGGTGTGATCGGGCGGGCCTTGCAGTTCAACGGCCAGCCGTTGTTGTTGCCGGCCAGTCCGTCGTTGCAACACAGTGCCGGTGCGGCGTTCACCTTCAGCACCTGGCTGCGCCAGGATCAGGCCAGTGGCGAACAAGTGCTCCTGGCCCGTCGCGAAGCCGCCACCAGCCTGTTGGTCGGGGTCAACCAGGGTGTGCCGTTCGTGGCGATCAATGATCAACGCGTGGTCTCGACCCAGCCGCTGAACCCCGGTCAGTGGCAGCACCTGGCGTTGACCGCCTCGGGCGACCGGGTCGTGCTGTACGTCAACGGGCGTGAGGCCGCGAGCCTGGCGGTGGCGATGCCGGCGTTCAATTCGCCGATCGCCCTGGGTGCCGATGTCTCCGCCGGAACCTTCGCGCCTTTCAGCGGCGCCATGGACGAAGCGCGCCTGTCCAAGGTCGCTCGCCCGGCGCCGTTGCTGTTGGCCGACGCCAATGCCCAGGGCGCCGAATCGAAGCTGGTGGCCTACGGCGTCGATGAAGAACAGTCCGGCTTCGGTTTCGGCAGCCTGGGGTTCCTGCTCAACGCCGTGCCGCTCGACGCGTGGGTGATCATCGGGGTGCTGGTGCTGATGATGTTCCAGTCGTGGATCATCATGATCCGCAAGAACCGCATGGTCAGCCGCCTCAGCCTTGCCAACGAAGCCTTCCGCGAGCAGTTCGCCAAGATTGGCACGCGCCTGGAAATGTTCGCCGATGACCAGGACCTTGCCCAGCGCCTGCAACATTCATCGCTGTGGCGCTTGTATTTGGTGGCCGTCAAGGAAATTCGCACCCGCCGTGAGCAGGGCGCTGACACCTCGTCGGTGTCAGCGGCCACCATCGAAGCGATTCGGTGCTCGATGGATGGCGTGCGCACTCGCGAGAACCAGGCGCTGAGTTCGAAGCTCTCGACCCTGTCCAACGCCATCGCCGGCGGGCCGTACATCGGCCTGCTCGGCACGGTGCTGGGGATCATGGTGGTGTTTCTCGGCACGGCCATGGCCGGCGACGTGAACATCAACGCCATCGCCCCGGGCATGGCCGCGGCATTGCTCGCCACGGCCATGGGCCTGTTCGTCGCGATCCCGGCGTTGTTTGGCTACAACCGCCTGATCACCCGCAACAAGGAAGTCAGCGCCGACATGCGGGTCTTTGTCGACGAGTTCATCACGCGCCTGGCGGAGATGCACGGCGAAGGCCAGTCCGGTGAAGCGGCCCATCGTCGCGGTCATCACGTCCAATCGTCCGTACCGGCCTGAGGGAGTCGCCATGGCTAGCGTAAACGCTTCACACGATGACGACGATGATGCAGCGGTCGACAGCATCAACATCACGCCGCTGGTGGATGTGCTCATGGTGGTGCTGGTGATGTTCATCCTCACGGCCACGGCCCAGGTGTCAGGTATCCAGATCAATCTGCCCAAGGCCAGTGCCTCGGTGTCGTTGTCCGAGGCCAAGACCAAGGCGATTTCGGTGAATGACGGCGGGCAGGTGTTCCTGGATGCCTACCCGGTGACCCTGGCCGAGCTGGAAGAGCGCCTGCGCATCGAAAAGGCGCAGAGCCCGGACTTCCCGGTGATTGTGCGCGGCGACGCGACGGTGCAGTACCAGAAAGTTATTGAAGTGCTGGATCTGTTGAGGCGCCTGGAACTGTCCCAGGTCGGTCTCGTGACCGGCAAACCGAGCCAGGGTTGATCATGACCGCCAGACTTCCCATCGATCCGCCCCCGGTGAAGACTTCGCCGCTGCGCCTGCTTAAGTGGGCCGCCGGCCTGCTGCTGGGCGCCGTCGCGGCTTGGCTGCTGTGGCAGTGGGCCAACGACATGAGTGGCGTGCGCCGCGAAGCCCCGAAGGTGCCGACTATCATCCCGCTGCCGCCTCCGCCCCCACCACCGCCAGAGAAGCCCAAGGAACCGGAACCCCAGGTCGAGGAGAAAGTGGTCGAGCCAGAGCCGACCCCGGAACCTGAAGAGGTCAAGCCCGAGGAAGAGGCGCCGCCGTCGCCCGTGGATGACCTGGCGAACCCGATGCAAATGGACGGCGATGCCCAGTCCGGTAACGACGCGTTCAACATCGGTGCCGGCAAGGGCGGCGGCATGGCCGGGGCAGGGGGCGGACGCCTGGACAATGGCACCTACAGCCAGTTCCTGGCGTTCACCTTCCAGCGCTTGCTGCGGGAAAACCCCGACCTGCGCAGCCTGGCGTTCTCGCTGCAGGCCGACGTCTGGCTCAGTGCCGTGGGCGAAATCACCCGGGTCGAGTTGGTCAAGTCCAGCGGCAACCGGCAAGTGGACGAGCAAGTGATTTCCGCCCTGCGTACCGCGCCCCATTTGAGTGAACGGCCACCGGCCTCCCTGACTTTGCCCGTGCGCCTGTCCTTGCAGGGGCGGCGGCCGGGTTAACCGACTATTTGAAAGTTTGCCAACAGGAGTTGTGTGCAGATGATTTCCAATGTGAATCGATTGTCGTGGGCGATCGGCCTGGTGGCCCTTAGCCTGGCCGGCCACGGGGCCGCCGCTGCGGCGCCTTCGGAAAACGCCACGATCAATCTGATCCGCCTGCTGGTTCAGCAGGGCGTGTTGAAACAGGACCAGGCCGATGGCTTGATCGCCCAGGCCGAACGGGAAGCCGTGCAGGCCCGCCAGGCCGCCACGGCAGTCGCCGCGACGCCGGCCGGTGCGCCGGGGGACGTGCGGGTGCAATACGTGCCGAATATCGTACGTGAGCAGATCCGCGACCAGGTCAAGGCTGAAGTCATGGCCACCGCCAAGCAGGAAAACTGGGCCCAACCCAACACCTTTCCGGATTGGGTCTCACGCATCAGCTTCGATGGCGACATTCGCTTGCGGGATGAGTCGCGCTATTACTCCGGCACCAACAGCAACGAAATCGTCGATTTCGCCCGGCTCAATGACAAGGGGCCTTACGACGTCAACCCCAACAGCAGTTCCAGCCTGCCGCCGTTGCTCAATACCCGCGAAGACCGGGAAAACCTGTTCCGCCTGCGCGCCCGCCTGGGCATGAAGGCGGTGATTGCCCCGCAATGGACGGCGGGCATCCGCATCGGCACCGGCTCGGACAACAACCCGGTGTCCACCACCCAGACCCTCGGTGGCGGCTTTGGCAAAAAAGACATCTGGCTCGACCAGGGCTATCTGACCTGGAAGCCCTCGGACGAATTGACCCTGACAGGCGGGCGTTTCGCCAACCCGTTTTTCTCCACCGACCTGTTGTATTCCGGCGACCTGAACTTCGATGGCGTGGCGGCGAATTTCAATCACAAGCTCAATCAGGACTGGGGCGTGTTCGGCACCGTCGGCGCGTTCCCGGTGGAGTACACCAACGACACCAGCACCAGCAATGGCAGCGACAAGGAAGAGAGCGATAACAAGTGGCTGTACGGTGCGCAACTGGGGGCCAACTGGGCCATCAACGACAGCAACCGCATCAAGGGCGCGCTGGCCTATTACCGCTTCGATGACATCGAAGGCCAGCGCTCTTCGCCGTGCCAGCCCTGGGCCGGTGATCCAGGCTGTGACAGCGACGGTTCGCGGGTGGCGTTCATGCAGAAGGGCAACACCGTGTTCCTGCTGCGCGACATCACGCCCAACCCCCTCAACCCATCGACCACGCCACAGCCGCAATACGTCGGCCTGGCATCGGAGTTCAACCTGCTGGACTTGAACTTCGCCTGGGACACCGATCTGCCCGAAGACCTGAAACTGCGCAGCCAGGCCCACTACGTCCACAACCTGGGCTACGACGAAGGCGAAATGCGCAAGCGCTCCGCAGGGCAGTTCGCCAACAACCTGGACAGCGATGGCGAGGTGGAAAGCGGCGCCAACGCCTGGATGCTCCAGTTCACCCTTGGCAACTCCCTGGAGCTCAAGCGCGAGGGCGACTGGAACCTGTTCGCCGGCTACAAGTACATCCAGCCGGACGCCTTGCCGGACGGCTTCAACGATTCGTCATTCCACCTGGGTGGCACCAACGCCAAGGGTTATTTCCTGGGCGGCAACTATGGCCTGGCCAGCAACGTCTTCGCCACTGGTCGCTGGTTGAGTTCCGAAGCGGTGTACGGCGCGCCGTACGACATCGATGTCTTGCAGCTTGAAATCAACACGCGCTTCTAAGCGCAGGGAGGTCTCATGAAAAGACGTGGCATATACCAATGTCCGGCCGCGTTACTGGTGCTGGGGCTGTTTCTGAGCGGCGGCGCCCACGGCGAAGGCCTGGAAGAACGCCTGCGGGCGCAACTTCGCAGCACCACCGCCCAGTTGCAAACCCTGCAAAGCGAACAGGCCCAGGCCAGCGTCGCCCGGCAGGCCGCGGAGAGCCAGGCCAAGGAGGCCCAGGCGCAGATCAAGCAATTGACAGCGCAATTGAGCAAGGCCCAGGCCCTGAATGAGCAACTGGCCGGGCATCAGCAAAACCTGCAAAGCCAGGCCCAGGCCCAGGTGGCTGCCAGCAACGAGCAAATTGGCAAGTTCAAGAAAGCCTACGACGAACTGTTGGTCCTGGCTCGCGGCAAAGAGGCCGAGCGCGCGCGCCTGAAGGCGCAATTGACGGAGCGTGACACACAAGTGCAGCAATGTTCGGTCAAGAATCAGCAGATGTACGAAGTCGCCAAGACGCTGCTGCATGCCTACGAAACCATTGATGTGACCGACATCGTGAAGATCCGCCAGCCGTTCGCGGCCAAGGCCCGGGTGCGTTTCGAAGAGCTGGCCCAAGGGTTCGGCGATGATCTCTACAAGAACCGTTTCGATGCGCCCCAGGCCTCGATCACTCACTGAACAGAACAAGGAAGAATCGAACATGACCTCAATGATTGAAAACGTCGATGCAAAATCCCTGACCGAGTTGTTGCAGGCCGCGGGTTATCGGGTCAACGAAACCGAGCAGAACGGCATTGTGCAGTTGCTCAGTGCCAGTCAGGGCATCGGCTTTGCCGTGCGTTTCGGCAATCCGGCGGCGACGGCGGGGCAATACCTGGACTTCACCTTCAGCTGTGCCTTGCGGGTGCAGGGCCAATTGCCGGCCGGGTTGGCAGAACTGTGGAACGCTTCGCGACGTTTTGCCCGGTTATCGCTGCAAGGCGAATTCCTGGTGATGGAAACGGATGTCGTGGTTGCGGCGGGCGTGAGTGCCGATCATCTGCGCAGCCACCTGGAACTGTGGGACCGCTTGTTGCAGGAATTCATTGTGTACCTGCGTGAGTACAGCCAGAGCGCGGCACAGATGCAAACCCCGGCCGAGCCCGTCGAGGCGTGCTTGGAGGAGGCTGTCGCATCGTGAAAAAGCCGACCTTCGTCATCAGTGCCGCAGCACTGGGCCTGATTGCCATGGCGCTGGTGCTGGGCCTGCGGCCGGGCAGCGATCCGGTCGCCGCGGTGCAGGCCGCCAGCGTTGTTTCGGCCGACTCGCCGAGTTTGGCCCGATTGGGCAACCAGCAGGTCAGCCCCGAAGAGCTCAAGACCTTGCTGGCCGCACTGGCTCCCGAGGTTCGTCAGCAAATGCGGGGTAATCGGGCTGCGTTGGAGAGCTGGATCCGTGCCCGCCTGGCGGAAAAAGCCGTGTTGGAGCAGGCCGATGCCCAGGGTTGGCGCCAGCGGCCCGAGGTGGAGCGGCAGACACGAGCGGCGGCTGAGCAGATTGTGTTTCGCGATTACTTGCAGTCGGTGAGCCAGGTGCCGGCCGGGTATCCCAGTGAGGACGAGTTGAAGCAGGCTTACGACGCCGGGAAAGCCAACTGGACCGCGCCGGCGTTGTACCGTGTCAGCCAGATTTTCCTGGCAGCCACCGAACCGCAAACCGTGGAGGCGGTGCGCCGGCAAGCGCTGGAGTTGAGCAGGAAAGCCCAAGCCTCACCCGCTGAGTTCGGCGCCCTGGCCAGTCGTTTTTCCCAGGACCGCACCAGTGCCGAGCGCGGCGGTGACAGCGGTTACCAGCCGTTGCAGCAACTGGTGCCGCCGGTGCGCGAAGCGGTGGCACGCTTGAAGGTCGGCGCGGTATCGGAGCCGGTGCAGAGCCCGGCAGGGTTCCATGTCATCAAGCTCACTGAGCAACAGCCGGCCCGAGAGGCGACCCTGGATGAAGTCCGCGAGCGCCTGACCCAGGCCCTGCGTGCCCAGCGCCAGGAACAGATCGCCAAGGCGTACCTGGACGGCATGCTCGACACGGCGACATTGAGCATCGATGGCGCGCAGTTGAGCAAGGTGTTGGAGGAGGGGCTTTAGCCCAGGTACTTTGTTTAATGTGAACACCTTTGTGGCAAGAGGATTTATGTGTGGCGAGGGGATTTATCCCCGTTGGGCTGCGCAGCAGCCCCTATCAATATCCCTCAGTGTCAGACCTGATGGATTTCAAGCCAAGCGGGCCGCTTTGCGACCCACGGGGATAGATCCCCTCGCCACTTCGTACAACCGACAGGGAGTCACCCATGACCTTCATCGAGCCCGCAGGACGCCAGGCTGTCACCGCATACCGCACACCGTTGCGTGCCCCCGACCCGTGGCTGACCATGGCTGGTGGTATCGAGCCGCAGGTGGCGCAGTGCTTCCTGGTCAGTGCCCGTTGCGGCTGCTTCATGCAAGCGGCCCGCAGCCTCAACGTCAAGGCGACATGGCTGCGTAAGCAGTTGGCGCAATTGGAGGCGCGGCTGCAACGTTCGCTGTTCAGCTTCCAGGGCAGCGCCTTGACCCTCAGCCGCGAGGGCCGGCAGTTGCAGGCGCGCTTGATCAGCCTGGCCCACGAAAGCGCGCCACCCTTGAACGATCAACCTTTGATTCGCCTGGCTGTGGCCGAGTCGATACTGCATGACATCCTGGGCCGTGACCTGATTTCATTGCTGCGACGCAACGCCAGCGTGCGACTGCAGATCTTCACCCTGGACAGTGACCTGGCGCTGCAAGCCGTCAGCGCCGACCTGGTGCTGTGGTTGAGCGATGCCCACACGTCGGTGCCGGGGCCGAGCTTCGCCACCTTGCCCGCGGATCGACTGGCGCGGCTGGACTATGTGCCGCACATCGCCAAGCGCTACTCGCGCCCGGCCACGCGCCCGGACTGCCTGGACGACCTGAACGATTACATGCTGGTGCAATGGCAGGCGGACCGACACGTGGACGGCTTCGCACCGTGGAACGCCTTGATAGAACAACGCCGGGCCGGCGTGGTGCAGGTGCAATCCTACGAATTGATGCTGGAGATGATTCGCTGCAGCGCCTGCATCGGCCTGTTGCCGCAGTACATGAGCCGCTTCGACCGGGGCCTGGTGGCGTTGCCGCAAGTGTTCGGCCTGTCGATGCAACGGCACTTGTGGATGGCCGTCAATGCCCAGGCCGAAGGCTCGCCAGAGGTGCAAATGCTTCGGGAACTGATCCACCACACGCTGGATGAGCGGCGGGATTGGTTCCAGGCTTGACCGAAGCAGGAAGTAGCCTGTCTGTGGGAGCAAGCTTGCTCGCGATAGCGGTCGTTCATTCAACATTAATGCCGGCTGGAAGGGCCTCATCGCGAGCAAGCTCGCTCCCACGGGTTCCTCGCATAAGCTGACGCGGCTTATAGTGGTCGGCCTTGTCACGTCTCCAGGAAGGAGCCCCCATGTCCGAGTCTTCGATTACCCTCGCACGCTTCACTGAAGCCCACATCGCCGGTGTCACCGCGCTCTACAACGACCCGGCGGTGACTCGCCAGGTGCTGCAAATGCCTTTCCAGTCCACCGAAGTCTGGCGCAAGCGCTTGGCGACGGATGACGAGCGTTTGTTGAAACTGGTGGCCCTGCACGCGGGTGACGTCATCGGCAATCTGGGGTTGGAGCAGTTTTCGCGGGTGCGTCGGGCCCATTGCGGCAGTCTCGGCATGGGGGTGGCTGTCGCCTGGCAGGGCAAAGGCGTGGGGTCTATGCTGCTGGCCGCCGCGCTGGACGTGGCGGACAACTGGATGAACCTTCGCCGGGTCGAGCTGACGGTGTACGCCGACAATGAAGCGGCCATCGGGCTGTACCGCAAGTTCGGCTTCGAAAGCGAAGGCCTGATGCGCGACTATGCCGTGCGTGACGGACGTTGGGTGGACACCCTCGCCATGGCGCGCCTGCGCTGAAGGATCAGTCACGCAGGTAAAGTGGCTTTTACGTACGCCGGCGTCTTGGACCTGTCATCATCCAGCTTCGCAGCACTCCCTAACCGAGGAACGGCCCATGGACGATGTACAGCAACTGGGCGAGATGCTTCGTCACTACGCCGACAGCGAAGCGCACAAAAAACAACTGCACCAGGCCCAGTCGGCGGTTTGGGCGCAACAGATCAAGGCGCTGTACGGGCAAATCGAGCAATGGCTGGCGCCGGTCATGGCGTTCGGCCTGCTGGAGCTGAACCGTGAGACGTATGTGGCTCACGGGGCGAATGTTTCTGTAGAAACATCCGCTTTCAAGACCGAAAAACTGACTTTGGCCATTACCGGTAAACCGGTGGAGTTCGTGCCGGATGTGATGGGTGTGGGCGGCTTGGTTTCTTTGTCGATCATCGGCCTGGCCGCGACCCGTCACGGCAGCATTTCCCTGGTGTGCCAGCCGCCATCGACGCAATGGCAATGGCGCCGGACCAATGGGTTGAAGGACCCCGACACGTTTGCCTTCGATGCAAACTTCCTCGCACAACAATTGCAGAGCCTGATACCTCGCGAGCGCGGCTGAATCACTTGTTCTTTTCAGGGCAGGCAAAAAACTGCCCATTGGCTATACCTGTAGTTCCGGCCCCGCCTCGTGTGGCTTACAGGAGTGACAGCATGAAGTTCGCGTCAATGATTGGCAGCATCTGCCTAGCCTCGCTTGCCTTGGCGGGTTGTTCGAGCAAAGTCACCCAGCCGGATGAGTATTCCGGGTTCCTGGGGGATTACAGCCGGCTCAAGGAAGAGAAGTCGCCGTCGGGGGCCGAGGTCATGCGCTGGGTCGATCCGAAGATTGACCTGGACAAGTTCACCAGTCTCTACATCGAGCCGACGCAGCTTTATCCCAAACCGCAGCCGACCGTGAAAATCCCCCAGGCCACGCTGTCGGGCATTACCGCGTATTACGATCAGGCCCTCATGCGGGAGGCGGGGAAGTCCTTGCCCCTGGCGACCGTACCAGGGCCGGGTGTATTGGTGATACGGGCGGCGATCACGGCTGTCAGCAGCAAGACCGAAGGCTTGAAACCGTATGAGGTGGTCCCGATTGCGCTGGTGGCGGCCGCTGTCAGCACCGCCAGCGGTATTCGCGACCAGGAAACCACCTTGGGCACCGAAGCGGTTTTTCTCGACGGAGGCAATAACGCGGTGGTCGCCCAGGTGGTGCGCAAGGGCACGGGCAAGCCACTGTCCAACGAATCCCAGGTCATGAAGCCCGATGACGTCAAAGGGGTCATCGATGGCTGGGCGGCAGATTTGCATCAGTCGTTTCTGCAGCTCAAGGCCAAATAGCCGTCACCGTTGCCGGGGTGTCGACGCCACGTCTTTTTATGTCCGGCCATAGGTCGCGTGAGCATTTCGTGGTTAACTCCGGCCTCACCATTTTCAAACTGTCAGAAGGAATCCGTTCATGGCTCAAGTCACCCTCAAAGGCAACCCGGTCCAAGTCAACGGTCAGTTGCCACAAGCTGGTTCCAAGGCACCAGCCTTTTCCCTGGTCGCCGGCAATCTGTCGGACGTTTCCCTGAAGGACTTCGCCGGCAAGCGCAAAGTGCTGAACATTTTCCCAAGCGTCGACACGCCGACCTGCGCCACCTCCGTGCGCAAATTCAACGCCCAGGCCAACGAACTGAACAACACCGTGGTGCTGTGCATCTCCGCCGACCTGCCATTTGCCCAGGCGCGCTTCTGCGGTGCCGAAGGCCTGGAAAACGTCCAGAACCTGTCCACGCTGCGCGGTGCCGAGTTCATCCAGGACTACGGCGTGGCGATTGCCGACGGCCCACTGAAGGGCCTGACTGCCCGTGCCGTGGTGGTACTGGACGAAAACGACACCGTGCTGCACAGCGAGCTGGTCAAGGAAATCGCCGAAGAGCCGAACTACGACGCGGCCTTGGCTGTTCTGAAATAAGTGGAATGAAATAAGGTATTTATTACAATTGTTAACGGCCTGGCCTTGTCCAGGCCGTTTTCTTTTGTGCTTCAAGGCTTTATCCAACTATTCGAAAGGTAAGCCCAACGTAAATTGCCGGTAAAGGCGCTTTGCTAAATACCCGACAGTGCTTATCGTTCAGCCTCCCGTAAAAGAAGTCCACGCGCCCAATGGTTGATCACTCCATGCAATCCTCTGTTTCCCCCAATTCCCGTCGCTGGCTGTTCGGCCTGTTCGTCCTGTTGGTCGTCGCGGCGCTGGCCTGGAAGTTCTGGCCCAGTGGTTCGGCCCAGAAGCCGGGGGCAGGGGACAAGGCCGCGGCGGGGCACGTGGGGCGCTCGGGTGGCATGCGGCCGGGGTTCGGTGGGGCGACGGGGCCGATCCCGGTGCGTGTGGCGCCGGCGGTGACCGGCGATTTCCCGCTGTACTTCAAGGCGCTGGGCACGGTCACGGCCCTCAACACCATCAACGTGCGCAGCCGCGTGGGTGGCGAACTGGTCAAGATCGCCTTCGAAGAGGGACAAATGGTCAAGGCTGGGGACTTGCTGGCCGAGATCGACCCACGCCCGTACCAGAACGCCTTGCTCCAGGCCGAAGGCACGTTGTTGCAGAATCAGGCCCAACTGAAAAATGCCCAGGTCGACCTTGAGCGGTACCGTGGCCTGTATGCCGAAGACAGTATTGCCAAGCAGACCCTCGACACCGCCGCCGCGCTGGTGGGCCAGTACCAAGGCACGGTCAAGACCAACCAGGCGGCGGTCAACGACGCCAAGCTCAATCTGGAGTTCACCAGGATCCGCGCGCCGATTGCCGGCCGCGTGGGCTTGCGCCAACTGGACATCGGCAACCTGGTGGCGGCCAACGACACCACGGCCCTGGCAGTCATTACCCAGACTCAACCCATCAGCGTCGTGTTCACCTTGCCGGAGAACACCCTCGACACCGTGCTCGCTCGTTACCGCAGCGGGGCAAAGCTGCCCGTCGAAGCCTGGGACCGTGGCGACGAGAAGCGCCAGGCCAGTGGCGTGTTGCAAAGCCTGGACAACCAGATCGATGTCACCACCGGCACCTTGAAGTTCAAGGCCCGCTACGAGAACCGCGACCAGTCGCTGTTCCCCAATCAGTTCGTCAACGTCCATCTGCTGGCCGACACCCTCAAAGGCGTGGTCCTGGCGCCTACGGCGGCCATCCAGTTCGGCACCAATGGCACTTTCGTCTACGCCCTGGAGGGCGACAAGAAGGTCACCATCAAGAAGCTGAAGATCGGGGCCAGCGACGGCACGAACACCGTAGTCACCGAAGGCCTGGCCGCTGGCGATCGGGTGGTGCTCGAAGGCACCGATCGCCTGAAGGAAGGCAGCGAAGTGGAGGTGGTCAACGACAGCCAGGACGTGCCCACCACGCCGACCGAGCACCTGCAGGGCAAGTCTGCGGCAGTGCCTGGGCCGGCTGAGGCCGACAAGGCGAACAAGGGCGGCGCATGAATCTCTCGCGGCTGTTCATCCTTCGCCCGGTCGCCACCACCCTGAGCATGCTGGCGATCATCCTCGCCGGCCTGATCGCCTACCGGTTGCTGCCGGTGTCGGCATTGCCCCAGGTTGATTACCCGACCATCCGCGTGATGACCTTGTACCCGGGCGCCAGCCCGGATGTGATGACCAGTGCGGTCACCGCCCCCCTGGAGCGGCAGTTCGGGCAGATGCCAGGCCTGACGCAAATGGCTTCCACCAGTTCCGGCGGCGCGTCGGTGATTACCCTGCGTTTCAACCTGGACATCAACATGGACGTCGCCGAGCAGCAGGTGCAGGCCGCGATCAATGCGGCCACCAACCTGCTGCCCACGGACTTGCCGGCACCGCCGGTGTACAACAAGGTCAACCCCGCCGACACCCCGGTGCTGACCCTGGCGATCACCTCCAAGACCATGTTGCTGCCCAAGCTCAATGACTTGGTGGACACCCGCATGGCGCAGAAAATCGCCCAGATCAGCGGCGTCGGCATGGTCACCATCGCCGGTGGCCAGCGCCAGGCCGTGCGAATCAAGGTCAACCCCGAGGCCCTGGCGGCCAACGGCCTGAACCTGGCGGATGTGCGCACGCTGATCGGTGCGTCCAACGTCAACCAGCCCAAGGGCAACTTCGACGGCCCGACTCGTGTCTCGATGCTCGATGCCAACGACCAGTTGACCTCCCCCAAAGACTACGCCGAGCTGATCCTGGCCTATGCCAATGGCGCGCCGTTGCGGCTCAAGGACGTGGCACAGATCGTCGACGGTGCCGAAAACGAACGCCTTGCCGCCTGGGCCAACGAAAACCAGGCCGTGCTGCTGAATATCCAGCGCCAGCCAGGGGCCAATGTCATCGAGGTGGTGGACCGGATCAAGGCCTTGCTGCCAAGCATCACCGACAACCTGCCGGCCGGCCTGGACGTCACCGTGCTGACCGACCGCACCCAGACCATCCGCGCCTCGGTCACCGACGTGCAACATGAGTTGCTGATCGCCATCGCCCTGGTGGTCATGGTGACGTTTTTGTTCCTGCGTCGCGTCAGTGCCACGATCATCCCGTCGGTCGCCGTGCCGTTGTCGTTGATCGGCACCTTCGGCGTGATGTACCTGGCCGGTTTCTCCATCAATAACCTGACCCTGATGGCCCTGACCATCGCCACCGGCTTCGTGGTGGACGATGCCATTGTCATGCTGGAGAACATCGCCCGCTTCATCGAGGAGGGCGACAGTCCGTTGCAGGCCGCGCTCAAGGGTGCCAAGCAGATCGGCTTCACCCTGATTTCCCTGACGCTGTCGTTGATCGCCGTGCTGATCCCTCTGTTGTTCATGGCCGATGTGGTCGGGCGCTTGTTCCGCGAGTTTGCCATCACTCTGGCGGTGGCGATCCTGATTTCCCTGGTGGTGTCCCTGACCCTGACGCCGATGATGTGTGCCCGCTTGCTCAAGCGCGAGCCCAAGGAAGCAGAGCAGGGCCGTTTCTACCGCGCCAGCGGCGCCTGGATCGACTGGTTGATCGCTGCCTACGGGCGCAAGTTGCAGTGGGTGCTCAAGCATCAGCCACTGACCCTGCTGGTGGCGGTGGGCAGCCTGGTGCTGACGGTCGTGCTGTACCTGGCCGTGCCCAAGGGCTTTTTCCCGGTGCAGGACACCGGGGTGATCCAGGGCATTTCCGAGGCGCCGCAATCGATCTCCTTCGCCGCCATGAGCGAGCGCCAGCAGCAGTTGGCCAAGGTGATCCTCGCCGACCCGGCGGTGCAGAGCCTGTCGTCCTACATCGGTGTGGACGGCGACAACGCCACGCTCAATAGCGGTCGCCTGCTGATCAACCTCAAGCCCCACAGCGAACGGGATGACAGCGCCACCGAGATCATTGCCCGCTTGCAGCCACAGCTGGATCGACTGGTGGGCATTCGCCTGTTCATGCAGCCGGTGCAGGACCTGACCATCGAAGACCGGGTCAGTCGTACCCAATACCAGTTCAGCCTGTCATCGCCGGACGCTGAATTGCTCAGCCTCTGGAGCGGGCGCCTGGTCGAGGCCCTGGGCCGCCAGCCGGAGCTGACCGACGTGGCCAGCGACCTGCAGGACAAGGGCTTGCAGGTCTACTTGGTGATCGACCGCGACGCGGCTTCACGCTTGGGCGTCTCGGTGTCGAACATCACCGATGCGCTGTATGACGCCTTCGGCCAGCGGCAGATCTCCACCATCTACACCCAGGCCAGCCAGTACCGCGTGGTGTTGCAGGCCCAGTCCGGAGAACGGCTCGGGCCGCAGGCGCTGGACCAGATCCACGTCAAGACCACCGATGGCGGGCAGGTGCGGTTGTCGAGCCTGGCCCGGGTCGAAGAGCGCCAGGCGCAATTGGCGATTGCCCACATTGGCCAGTTTCCAGCGGTGATGATGTCGTTCAACCTCGCGCCGGGCGTGGCCTTGGGGCACGCGGTGGAGGTGATCGAAAAGGTCCAGCAGGACATTGGCATGCCGGTGGGCGTGCAGACCGAATTCCAAGGCGCGGCCCAGGCGTTCCAGGCGTCATTGTCGAGTACCTTGCTGCTGATCCTGGCGGCGGTGGTGACCATGTACATCGTCCTGGGTGTGCTGTACGAAAGCTACATCCATCCGATCACCATCCTTTCCACCTTGCCCTCGGCGGCCATCGGCGCCTTGCTGGCGTTGATCCTCAGCGGCAATGACCTGGGCATGATCGCGATCATCGGCATCATCCTGCTGATCGGCATCGTCAAGAAGAACGCGATCATGATGATCGACTTCGCCCTCGACGCCGAACGCAACCAGGGCATGGACCCGCAGACGGCGATCTACCAGGCGGCGTTGCTGCGTTTCCGCCCGATTCTGATGACCACCCTGGCGGCGTTGTTCGGTGCCATACCGCTGATGTTCGCCACCGGTTCCGGCGCCGAACTGCGCCAGCCCCTGGGCTTGGTGATGGTGGGCGGGTTGTTGGTGAGCCAGGTCTTGACGTTGTTCACCACGCCGGTGATCTACCTGTATTTCGATCGACTGGGACGCCGGTTTGCCAGGCCGGAAGGGAAAGAGGTGCGGGTATGACAGCCGCGCCCGAAAGCCTGGGCGGAACGGGCTTCCCGTGGCGAGGGAGCTCGCTCCCGCTGGGCTGCGCAACGGCCCCTTTTGTGAGCGCTGCGCACTCAAGCGGGAGCAAGCTCCCTCGCCACAAAAGCCTGGTCATTCTTTTCGGTCTTTGGTCTGAAGCCCGGAGCGGCGGCCGATGAACCTCTCCGGCCCCTTCATCCGCCGCCCCGTGGCAACCATGCTCCTGAGTTTCGCCATCATGCTGCTCGGTGGCGTGTGCTTCGGCCTGCTGCCGGTTTCGCCGCTGCCGCAAATGGATTTCCCGGTCATCGTGGTCCAGGCCAACCTGCCAGGGGCCAGTCCCGAGGTGATGGCTTCGACAGTGGCAACGCCCCTTGAGCGTTCCTTCGGCGCTATTGCCGGGGTCAACACCATGAGCAGCCGTTCCAGCCAGGGTTCTACGCGGGTCATCCTGCAATTCGACCTGGCCCGCGACATCAACGGCGCCGCCCGGGAAGTGCAGGCGGCCATCAATGCGTCGCGCAACCTGTTGCCCAGCGGCATGCGCAGCATGCCCACCTACAAGAAGGTCAACCCGTCCCAGGCACCGATCATGGTGCTGTCGCTGACCTCGGATGTGTTGGAAAAGGGCCAGCTCTACGACCTGGCGTCCACCATCCTGTCCCAGAGCCTGTCCCAGGTGTCGGGCGTCGGCGAGGTGCAGATCGGCGGCAGCTCGTTGCCAGCGGTGCGCATCGAACTGGAGCCACAGTTGCTCAATCAGTACGGCGTGGCCCTGGACGATGTGCGCACCGCCATCGCCGACAGCAACGTACGCCGGCCCAAGGGCTCGGTGGAGGACGACCGGCGCATGTGGCAGGTGCAGGCCAATGACCAGTTGGAGAAGGCCAAGGACTACGAAACGCTGATTATCCGCTACCAGGACGGCTCGGTGCTGCGGCTCAAGGACGTGGCGAAAGTCACCGACAGCGTCGAGGACCGCTACAACAGCGGTTTCTTCAACAACGACGCGGCCGTGCTGCTGGTGATCAACCGCCAGGCCGGGGCCAACATCATCGAGACGGTCAACGAGATCAAGGCGCAACTGCCGGCGTTGCAGGCGGTGCTGCCGGCCAGCGTCAAGCTGAACCTGGCGATGGACCGTTCGCCGGTGATCAAGGCCACCCTGCATGAAGCGGAAATGACCTTGCTGATCGCCGTGGCCCTGGTGGTGCTCGTCGTATTCCTGTTCCTCGGCAACTTCCGCGCCTCGCTGATCCCGACCCTGGCGGTACCGGTGTCGCTGGTGGGCACGTTTGCGGTGATGTACCTGTACGGCTTCTCCTTGAACAACCTGTCGCTGATGGCGTTGATCCTGGCGACCGGGTTGGTGGTGGACGACGCCATCGTGGTGCTGGAGAACATTTCCCGGCACATCGACGAAGGCGTGCCACCGATGAAAGCTGCCTATATGGGCGCCGAAGAAGTCGGCTTTACGTTGCTGTCGATGAACGTCTCGCTGGTGGCGGTATTCCTGTCGATCCTGTTCATGGGCGGCATCATCGAGAGCCTGTTCCGCGAATTCTCCATCACCCTGGCGGCCTCCATCGTGGTCTCGCTGGTGGTGTCGCTGACCCTCACGCCGATGCTTTGCGCCCGTTGGCTCAAGCCTCACGTACCGGGGCAGGAGAACCGCTTGCAGCGCTGGAGCCAGGGGCTCAACGAGCGGATGGTCCGCGGTTACGCCATCAGCCTGGACTGGGTGCTGCGCCATCGGCGCCTGACGTTGCTCAGCCTGCTGGTGACCATTGGCGTGAACGTCGCGTTGTATGTGGTGGTGCCGAAAACCTTCATGCCACAGCAGGACACCGGCCAACTGATCGGTTTCGTGCGTGGCGACGACGGGCTGTCGTTCAATGTGATGCAGCCGAAGATGGAAATCTTCCGTCGTGCCGTGCTCAAGGACGAGGCGGTGCAAAGTGTCGCCGGTTTCATCGGCGGCAACAACGGCACCAACAACGCCTTCATGCTGGTGCGTCTGAAGCCGATCAAGGAGCGCGGGATTTCCGCACAGAAAGTCATCGAGCGCCTGCGCAAGGAAATGCCCAAGGTGCCCGGCGGCCAATTGATGCTGATGGCCGACCAGGACCTGCAGTTCGGTGGTGGGCGCGAGCAGACCACTTCGCAGTATTCCTACATCCTGCAAAGCGCCGACCTGGCGACGCTGCGCACCTGGTACCCCAAGGTCGTGGCGGCCTTCCGGGCCTTGCCGGAGCTGACCGCCATCGATGCCCGCGACGGTGGCGGGGCGCAGCAGGTGACGCTGGTGGTGGACCGCGACCAGGCCAAGCGCCTGGGCATCGACATGGACATGGTCACCGCCGTGCTCAACAACGCCTACAGCCAGCGGCAGATTTCCACCATCTACGACAGTCTCAACCAGTACCAGGTGGTGATGGAGGTCAATCCCAAGTATGCCCAGGATCCCAATACCCTCGAACAGGTCCAGGTGATCACCGCCGACGGCGCGCGGGTGCCGCTGTCGGCCATTGCCCATTACGAGAACAGCCTGGAGGACGACCGCGTCAGTCATGAAGGCCAGTTCGCTTCCGAGGGCATTTCCTTCGACATGGCCGAAGGCGTCACGGTGGAGCAGGGCACTGCGGCTATCGAGCGGGCGATTGCCAAGCTCGGGATGCCCGAGGATGTCATCGCGAAAATGGCCGGTACCGCCGACGCGTTCGCCGCCACCCAGAAGAGCCAGCCGTTCATGATCCTCGGCGCGTTGCTGGCGGTGTACCTGGTGCTGGGCGTGCTTTATGAAAGCTATATTCATCCGCTGACGATCCTGTCCACCTTGCCATCGGCCGGGGTCGGCGCCTTGTTGTCGATCTACGCACTGGGCAGCGAGTTCAGCCTGATCTCGCTGTTGGGGCTGTTCCTGCTGATCGGCGTGGTGAAGAAAAACGCCATCCTGATGATCGATCTGGCGCTGCAACTGGAACGTGCCGGGCAGACGCCACTGGAATCGATCCGCAGCGCTTGCCTGCTGCGGTTGCGGCCAATCCTGATGACCACGCTGGCGGCGATCCTGGGTGCCCTGCCACTGCTGCTCGGCACCGCCGAAGGCGCGGAAATGCGCCAGCCGCTGGGCCTGACCATCATCGGTGGGCTGGTGTTCAGCCAGGTGCTGACGCTCTATACCACGCCGGTGGTTTACCTTTATCTCGACAAGCTGCGCCATCGCTTCAACCGCTGGCGTGGCGTGCGCACCGATGCTGCCCTGGAAACTCCGCTATGACCGACCGTTCGCCCTTCAATCTTGCCGCAACGCTGGCGACTGCCCGTGGCTCGCGGGTACTGAGCCTGGTGCTGTGCGTGGCGATGCTCAGCGCCTGCGCCGTCGGCCCGGATTACCAGCGCCCCGAGGCGGCCGCCCCGGTGCAGTACAAGGAGGCCCAGGGCTGGCGTCAGGCCAACCCCAGCGATGCGCTGGCCCGGGGCGCCTGGTGGGAGCTTTACGGCGATACGCAACTCAACGGCCTGGTGGACAAGCTCAACGCCTCCAACCAGACCGTGGCCCAGGCCGAAGCCCAGTACCGGCAGGCCCGGGCACTGGTGCGCAATGCCCGTGGCGCGTTTTTCCCCACGGTGGACCTGACCGTTGGCAAGACGCGCTCCAGCCAGGGCACCGGCAGCAGCAGTTCGAGCTTGAGCAGTTCGTCCAGCGGCATTCGCGACACCTACAGCGCCCAGGCCGGCGTCAGCTGGGAGGCAGACGTGTGGGGCAAGTTGCGCCGCACCCTGGAGGCCGACGAGGCGAGCGCGCAAGCCAGTTTCGCCGACCTGGCGGCGATGCGCCTGAGCCAGCAGTCGGAACTGGTGCAGAACTACTTGCAGTTGCGGGTGATCGATGAACAGAAGCGTTTGTTGCAGACCACTGTCGACAACTATCAGCGCTCGCTGAAAATGACCGAAAACCAGTACCGTGCCGGGGTCTCTGGCAAGGACGCGGTGGCCCAGGCGCAAAACCAGCTCAAGACCACCCAGGGCGACCTGATCGACCTGATCTGGCAGCGAGCGCAGTTCGAAAACGCCATCGCCGTGCTCATCGGCCTGCCGCCGGCGGAATTCAACCTGGCCGAGGTCCAGAACATCCCAATATTGCCGCAGATCCCGGTGGCGCTGCCTTCGCAATTGCTCGAGCGCCGGCCGGATATCGCCTCGGCAGAGCGCTCGGTGATGGCCGCCAATGCCAACATCGGCGTCGCCAAGGCCGCGTATTACCCGGACCTGACCCTGAGCCTCAGCGGCGGCTACAGCAGCAGTACCTACGACAACTGGGTGAGCGTGCCGAACCGCTTCTGGTCGGTAGGGCCGCAACTGGCGATGACGCTGTTCGATGGCGGCCAGCGTTCGGCGGAAGTCGACCGCACCGTTGCGGCGTATGACCAGACCGTCGCCACCTATCGCCAGACCGTGCTCGATGGCTTGCGCGAGGTGGAAAACTACATGATCCAGCTCAAGGTGCTGGAAGACGAAGCTCGCGTGCGCCAGGAAGCCCTCGACGCCGCCCGGGAATCCCTGCGCCTGACGCAGAACCAATACCGGGCCGGATTGATCGCCTACCTCGACGTGGTCACCGTCCAGGCCACCGCGTTGAGCAACGAGCGCAGCATGCTGAACCTGCAACAGAGCCGGTTGATTGCCAGCGTCCAATTGATCGCGGCGTTGGGCGGTGGTTGGGATGGGCAGCTAAAGACGGATGAGTAAGTCAGAACGAAGCAGGTCCCTGTGGCGAGGGGATTTATCCCCGCTGGGCTGCGCAGCAGCCCCAACTATTTTTGTCACTGCGGTACGTCAGGCAGGATGCAAGAGGGGACGCTTCGCGCCCCAGCGGGGATAAATCCCTCGCCACAGGGGCACCTTAGCTTGGTCGTCAGCCAAGTCCCGCTTTTGGCCGATGCACTGCCTACGTCCTGTCGCGATGGCTTGTTATAGTTCAGGCCTCTTTTCAGCCGGTAAAGGACCACTGCCATGTCGCAATATCAAGCGTTCAATGTCGAACTTGCCGATAACATCGCCCATGTACAGATCAACCGCCCGGAAAAGATCAATGCGATGAACGCTGCGTTCTGGCGCGAGATCATCGAGATCTTCCAATGGGTCGATGACACCGACGAGGCGCGGGTGGTGGTGCTCAGCGGTGCCGGCAAGCATTTTTCCTCAGGGATCGACCTGATGATGCTGGCGGGCGTGGCCAACGAGCTGGGCAAGGACGTGGGACGCAATGCACGGCTGTTGCGGCGCAAGATCCTGCAACTGCAAGCCTCGTTCAACGCCGTGGACAATTGCCGCAAACCGGTGCTCGCGGCCATTCAAGGCTATTGCCTGGGTGGGGCCATTGACCTGATCGCCGCGTGCGACATGCGTTATGCCACCGAGGACGCCCAGTTCTCCATCAAGGAAATCGATATCGGCATGGCTGCCGATGTTGGCACATTGCAACGCTTGCCCCGGATCATCGGGGACGGCATGCTGCGTGAACTCGCTTATACGGGGCGCACCTTCGGTGCCGAAGAAGCGCGCAGCATCGGCCTGGTCAATCGTGTCTACAGCGACACCGCCAGCCTGCTCGACGGCGTGATGGACATTGCCCGGGAAATCGCTGCCAAGTCGCCGATTGCCGTGACCGGCACCAAGGCAATGATCAGCTACATGCGCGACCACCGCATTGACGACGGCCTGGAATACGTCGCCACCTGGAACGCCGCCATGCTGCAATCGACCGACCTGCGCGTGGCCATGGCCGCCCATATGAGCAAACAGAAACCCGAATTTCTGGATTGACTGACCATGATTTCACGCTGGACCACCGCAGTACTCGATACCGATCTTCCTGGCGGCTGGGCCGTGGCCCGTAGCCCGGAAGGCTTTCTGTTCGACGACAACGGCGCGCTGTTCCCCCGCGAGTGGCTCAAGCGCCAAGACCTGTCGATCCTCGCCGAACACGGCATCGGTCACCTGGATGGCGAGCCGGTCTACCTGTTGGAGTTGCACAGCCCGCTGGAAATTCCTGGCTGCAACTGGAAAGGCCTGCGGGCGTTCATGCTCGAGGGCGACCATACGCTGTACAAGGTGTTGGGCTATGCGGCGCAGATCGGCACCTGGGCCCGGGAGCATCGCTTCTGCGGCAGTTGCGGCAAGCGCATGAGCCAGATTCCGTTGGAGCGGGCCATGTACTGCGACGCCTGTGACCTGCGCCACTACCCGCGGATTTCACCGAGCATGATCGTGTTGATTACCCGCGGCGATGAAGTCCTGCTGGCCCGTTCGCCGCGTTTCGTCACGGGCGTCTACAGCACCCTGGCGGGGTTTGCCGAGCCTGGCGAGTCGGCCGAGGATTGTCTGGTGCGGGAGGTGCGTGAAGAAGTCAGTATCGAAGTGAAGAACATCCAGTACATGGGCAGCCAGTGCTGGCCGTTCCCCCATTCGATGATGCTGGGTTTTCACGCTGAATATGCTGGCGGCGACATCGTGCCCCAGGAAGATGAAATCGAGGACGCCCAATGGTTCAACGTCCACGATCTGCCACCGTTGCCGGCCTCGCGCTCGATCGCTCGCTACCTGATCGACCTTTATGTGGCGCGGCGCTTAGGCCACGCTGAACCAGTGTTGCCAGGCTAGGCGCACGGTCAAACCCAGCACCACCGTAATGAACACCGGTCGGATGAACTTCGCGCCGCCGCTGATGGCGGTGCGAGCGCCGAAGAACGCGCCGATCATCACCGACAGGCCCATGCTCAGGCCGATCACCCAGTCCACCTGTCCGGAAAAGATGAACACCGACAGCGCCGCGATGTTGCTGACGAAATTCATGCTGCGCGCCACGCCACTGGCCTTCACCAGGTCGATGGGGTAGAGCAGCAGGCTGCTGACCGTCCAGAACGCACCGGTACCCGGACCGGCCACGCCGTCATAGAAACCCAGGCTGAAACCCTGGGACGACTGCCATGTTTTCTTGATCGGTGCGTCGCTGTCCAGCGGCGCCTTGGGTGTGCCGCCAAACAGCAGGTACAGGCCGCAGGCGAAGACGATCACTGGTAGCATTTTGTTCAGCCACTCGGCAGGCAGGTAATGGGCGACGATGGCACCGGTCAGGGCCCCGACCAGTGTGCCGACGAGGGCGTGGGTCCATTGCCTCGGGTGGAACAGCTTGCGCTTGTAGAAGGTGAAGCTGGCTGTTGCCGAGCCGAAGGTCGAGCTGAGTTTGTTGGTCCCCAGGACCAGATGAGGCGGCAAACCTGCGGTCAGCAGCGCCGGCGTGGTCAGCAGCCCGCCGCCACCGGCGATGGCATCGATGAAGCCGGCAATGAAAGCGACAACGGCAAGGATAGCGAGGGTAGTGAGGTCAACGCTGAGTTCGAAAGGCATGGAATGGGCTTATTGGGCAGGTCGCAGAAGGGCTGCGGGAAGGCCGGTATGTTACCCATAATGGTGCAGGGCTGCGACTGCTGGTGAGTGCGCAGCCCTGCAAACAACGCAATCACTCTGGCCGAAACACCGCCCGCACACAATTCTGTGTCTTCTCCTTGAACATTGCATAACCTTCCACCGACTGTTCGAGCCCCATTGGGTGGGTCAGCAGATAGGAGGGGTCCAGCTCACCTTTCTGGATGTGCTCGAACAATCGTTCCACGTAACGCTGTCCGGGCTGTTGGCCGGAGCGCAAGGTCAACGCTTTATTGACGATGGCACCCATGGGAAATTTGTCCAGCAGACCGCCATAGACGCCGACCACCGAGACGGTGCCGCCTTTGCGACAGGCTCGGATCGACTGGCGCAGCACCGTCCCGCGTTCGGTGTGCAGGCGCAGCATCTGCTTGGTCTTGTCGTAGAGATAATCGACCTCTGTTCCATGGGCCTCCATGCCCACACAGTCGATGCAGCGATCCGGGCCCCGGCCGCCGGTGAGTTCCAGCAAAGCGGCATGCACGTCCGTGGTCTCATAGTTGAGGGCGATGGCGCCGGTCTTTTCTTCGGCCAGTTGCAAGCGATCAGGCAGACGGTCGATGGCAATCACCCGTTCGGCCCCCAGCAAATAGGCACTGGACATCGCCATCAACCCGACCCCGCCGCACCCCCATACCGCCACGGTATCGCCCCGTTGGATATTGGCGTTATCGGCGGCGAAATAACCGGTGGGCACCGCGTCTGAGACGAATACCGCCTGCTCGTCGCGAATGCCTTCGGGAATCTTGAACAAGTTGACGTCGGCAAACGGCACGCGAATATAGGTCGCATGACTGCCTGCATAGCCGCCAAACGCATGGCTGTAGCCGATAATGCCGCACGCCGGTTGGCCGTAGGCGATATCCGTGGCGCTGGGATTGGGGTTGGAGTTGTCGCAGCAGGAAAAATCCGAGCGCCTGCAATGTTCACATTCGCCGCAACCCAGGATCGAAACCGTGACGACCCGGTCACCCTTGCGCAATGAACTGACGGCTGAACCGATCTCCACGACTTCACCCATGAATTCATGGCCAATGATATCGCCAGCCTGCATGGTCGGAACGTAGCCCCCCAGCAGATGCAGGTCTGACCCACACACGGACGACATCTTCACCCGGACGATGGCGTCGCGGGGGTTGATAATGGACGGGTCATCGACGGTTTCAACTTGTAGCTTGTTCGGGCCTTGCCAAGTCAATGCGCGCATCAGGCGTTACCTCCAGTGGACGGCTGGTGGGTCGGTGTTAGAGGGGTATCGGTGGCCGGGTGGACGAACAAGAAGTCTTTGGTGCCGGGGACGTGCATTCGATGAGTGGCCACCTCACCGGTTTCCAGTTGTTGCTTGATGCTGCGCAACAGATGCAACAAGGCTTTGTCCGAGAACTTCGAAAGGGCGGCTGCCAGCGCATATCCCGCAGCACTGGGAGGTGTCTGGCAGGCGACGATGACCTTGAGCTGCGTGCCTCGGCCGGCCGGTGCATCACTGAAGTGCATCTGGATGTCATGTTTGAATCGTGTACCTGGAGCGGCCGTCCAATGCAGCTTGCGGCCGTCCTTGGGTTCGTCCTGTTCGATGTCGCAATGCAGGGTCTTATCCATCGGCCCGTGGGCGACCCAACGGTAGGTGCGTTCAGCGGTCTGTTCGATTGCATCGACCCAGGGTATCAGCGCACCGAGGTTGCCAGGGTTGCGACAGAACGCGAAGACCGCTTCCCTTGGTTTACCCACGGTAATGCTGCGAGAGATCACCTTGCTGCCGTCCCAGTCTCGATCCTGCTCGAAAGCTTGTTCGAAGGGGGTGTGGGTCAGTGCGCGCTTGATCCTGCAGATACCTGAATAACCGCGCCAGGCGGCACAGGCACCCAACAGCACTTGCGGCCAACCCTGGAGCCCGCCCTGGCGCAGTCCATTGGCGATCAATAGCGTGCCAGCCAGCAAAGACACCGCACGCTCCGGTGTGCCGAGATTGGGATGCGACGGGGTCGGCATCGCTGCCCGGCTCGCAACCAGTTTGGGTCGTTCAGACATGATGGTTTCCTCATTCTCCAGGGGCGATATAAGGATGAACCGGGAGGAGGTGCGGTTGTTCCGTCCACATGCGAGCTTTCCGATGAGGCGAATCATGGCGCTGCACTTCAAGGGGGTGCCAGGGCGGTCCGGTATTCGCTGGCCGGTTTGGCCAGGGAAGGGGAAAGCTGACCGTTCGACGATTTTTTTTTGAAATCAAGGGGTTGTCAGTCTAGGCAAATGAGTACATAATTGCGCCCATCGAACGCACTGGGACGTAAAAAATCTCAATGTTTTCAAGGAGATAGCGCTGCGTAAGTAGCTAGTTTCCTGATCAGGTTTGTACTGCGATTGATGTGGCTGCATCGCATCAAGCGTCTTGAGGCCGAATAGCAAAATGGTTATGCAGTGGATTGCAAATCCACCTACGCCGGTTCGATTCCGACTTCGGCCTCCACTTTTAAAAAGCTCTGTAGATCTATGATTTACGGAGCTTTTTTATTTTCGAAGCATTGAAAGGTTTTGTCTTGAAAAGGGCATGAGCTACCTTGCTTCACAGGGGAGGGATGTATATATTCCCCCTCTTGCTGCACCAGCCAAGACTTCGGCCATTGGATTTTGCCGACATTCTCATGGCTAACCGCGCTACCGCCCGAATGGCGAAACTGGTAGACGCATGGGACTTAAAATCCCCCGCTCGTAAGGGCGTGCCGGTTCGATTCCGGCTTCGGGCACCATCTAAAATCAAGGGTTTGCGAGCGAAAGCTAATGCAAACCCTTGTTCGTTTCAGTTTCTGAAAAACTGTCGAAGAAACGAAGTAGGGCCTCCGGGCATTTTCATGCACAAGCCTCTACACTCGGCGTTGCGATTAGCAAGGTGAATGGCCAAGCGGTTATCTGCCGTCCAGGTCCCGCCTGATACGCTAATCCTTTGACCATGGAGAGGTATGACGTGAAGACAATCGCAACGATGAGCCTGTTGGCCTTGATGAGCAGTAGCGCCGTATGCGCTGGGGAGACAACATCCGCTGATGGAAAAACCCTGGCTGTGAACTTTGGCGAGCCGACTGTCAAGCAGGTTCTGCACTATCGGAAAATGTACGACAAGAAGCCTTTTCCTGATGCGGAAATTTATTACTACAGCAACGGTTTATACAAAATCATTTCTCAGGGAGAAAATCATTACGGCGTCTATGTCCTGCAAGGCCAACACACGGACGAGACTTATACCGTGAAGTTCATCTCACTGCCTTCCCCAGACTGGGGTAATAAAACGGCGTATCACCAACTCACCTTTATTCGAGGTGATGCACAAAACGTGTTTATCCAGAACGCGATTGTCGACACCGGCGAGGCCATAGCGCAGCAGAACGGGACCTACACGCAGGAAAAGAACACCGTGCTCAACCCCATCAGCACCGCCTGGGACAAAAAGTGAGTCCGTCTCGCTAAGAATTATTTCTTATAAATAACAGTAGGTTGCATGACAATTCTCATGCGGCCTATTCGGTGTAAGTCAGCTTGTACCGACTTATCACAACCGCCGGCGAAATGCCTCGAGAATATCCCGCGTG
This sequence comes from Pseudomonas sp. NFACC04-2, assembly GCF_900119265.1. Lineage (NCBI taxonomy): Bacteria > Pseudomonadati > Pseudomonadota > Gammaproteobacteria > Pseudomonadales > Pseudomonadaceae > Pseudomonas > Pseudomonas sp. NFACC04-2. The sequence continues at coordinate 435,184 of NZ_FPJC01000003.1, read as the reverse complement.
CCCTTTTTCATTTGCAATTGGGCAATGGCATCCAGCGGGTGCCAGAGGCAATCGCTGATTTCATTCTGTGGCCGGGCCGCCGACGAGTCGCTGACCGAGGCTTCGAACACATGGTGCTCGGTTTGCCCGTCATTGATTCGCATCAGGTAGAGCAGGTTCTCGACGTCCAGGCCAGTTTCCTCTGCCAGTTCCCGGATAGCCGCCCCCGCATGGGTTTCCCCGCGTTCGACGGTACCGCCGGGTAGCGCCCATCGGCTATTGGCTTTGCGAACCAGCAGGACGTGGCGATTGTCCTCGCAGATGACGGTCGCTCGAATTTTCATAGTGGTGCTCGATCCGTGACTGTCATTAAACTGAAATATATCTGCAATATTTGAGCCTGGCATTAGTTGCTCGTTCAAATATCGCGATTTTCAGGGTCCTATCCGTAAGACCACGACAGGGTCGAAAGGGCTGGGTTCATTTGAGTCTGTCATCGCTCTCGTCGATCTTCCCTACCGTCAGCGCCAGGCTTTCGACCGGCTATCGCCTCAAATTGAATCAGCTCCAAAAAAATGAATCCATGTTGGGTGCAATAGCCTGCCCCGTAGGGGAGAAAGACAAATGACCACCGTTGAAGACTTCAAAATCAAATCCCATCAGCTCCTGGTGGAGCTCGATGCGGCCACAGCGGAAATGATGCAGCTCATATGCATCCATCAAATGAGCGGATCGACTTGGGATGAGGCGGTCCGGCGTCAACATGAGGCCTATGAGCAGTGGGTCGCTTATCTGAATGAGCGGGGGTAGCTGCCCTGCACGCGCCATGGGCGAAATTCTTTGAACGGTGCCTGAACGGCTGTGCCTAATCCTTAAACCGACAAGAGGATTAGGCCATGTCTGAATTAGCCAGTTACTTTTGGATCGCTGTCGCGGTGCTTTTGCTGCTTGTGGATCTATGGGCGATCGTCAGTGTCTTTCGGAGTGACAAGTCCACTGGAACCAAGGCCGGCTGGGCGCTGTTGCTGATCATCCTGCCGGTGTTGGGCCTGGTTATCTGGGGCGTGGCGGGGCCTCGTGGCATCAAGGAAGGGCCGTCGTCACCGGAACACAGCAAGGGCTGACAAGCCTTTCTGCGAGCCGGCCCGTCACTGGTTTTTCCACTCGCCGCCGGTGCTTTCGCAGTCTTCCTGGGCCTGCTGCAGCTGTTCGACGCCGTAGTAATACCAGGTCACTTTGGCATTATCGGGGAGGTTGGCCGATCCACCGTGCTTGTCTTTGCTGGTGGAGCGTGGGTTGGCCAACGCTTCCTGGGTCAGTCGTGCCTGGCAGGTCGCCACATAGCCCTCGGCACAATGCTCGACTTTTCGCTTTTGGGTGCTGAGCGTTCCCTTGCTTTCATTGCTGCAAGACCAGTCCAGGGTTTCGGCGGGCATGCCTTTGTATTCGTAGCAGCTATGGCTTTCGATCACCGGAACCGACTGGCTCTGGGACTGGGTGATGACGTCGCAGCCTTGGGCCATGACGGCGGCGGGGCTCGCACAAGCGATCAATAGCAGGATTCTGGCATTCATGTGATTCTCCCTTTGCGGTTTTTGAGCCGGTACCTATCCATTTCGAGGCGCAAAAAATGTCCGCGTTCCATCCGTGTTTCCAACCGATAGAACTCAAGGGGAACCTCTGACGTGGTGTGTCAGCGGAACTTGGGCAGCGGCGGCTCAGTGGGCTTGAGTGACGTCAGCGCGCTCTGGATCGAAGGACCGTCTTTTTCGATGTCGTTGAGCCGATCGCGGATACGCACCGCTGTAGGGTGCCCGCCCTGGTGGTCGACCCAATCAGCGATTTCCTTGCAGGCTGCCGTGAGCCTGGCCTGACGTGATTCCAGCAGGGTGAGCAGGGTGGTGATGGACTCTTTTTCGGACATGTCACACCTCCATTCAGGGTTGATGGGGCAGCACGAAACCCGCCAGGGGCGGGTCATGCTGTGGTTTAAGCGTAGTTGAGTTATTTCGGATCTGTCGAAGAATCCGGCGCCCGGCCAGACAACCGGCGCGCCGGAAGCGGTACACGTTATTTCAGCCGGACTCCTTGACCCAGGTCGGCGCGACGCTCGCCCGCCAGCGTACATCGGTAATGCCGTATTTTTCCGCCAGGGGCTTGGAAACTCGTTTGACCTTCTCCCTGCCGAATTTCGGTATGCGCCCGACTCCCGCGTCGCAACTGGCCCAATGCCAAGCCTCGGAGTTATTCATCACTTCTGCGCGAATAATGAATGACTTGGGTTCGCCATGGAGTATGTAGTCAATGATGTAAAGCGATGGCCCGCCCATAAATCCTCCCTAATATAGTCCTATACGGATGGATGCAAAGGCATTGGGAAAATTCCATCGAATTTCCAGACGGTCAATTAATAACGCTCAAGCTCAAGCACGGGGGCGCTAACACATTTTGCGAACGGCCATTGTTTACTGCAAGGAACCAAACCCGGTTACCCTTCTCCAAGGTGGGCTTCAACACCGTCGGCCAGGGATCAAAGGCGAAGCAACGCAGCATCAACTAAAGGCAAAACATGAAAAAAATCGCCAGGGTCCTGTCCATCGCAGCCCTCGCCATCGGTTTATCGGGATGCATTGGCGCTCCCATCGAACTGACGCCACACACTGAACAACGCTTGCACGAACAACCCCCGATCCGTTTCCTGCTGACATTCGATGACGGTCCCAGCGCCTCGTCTATCTGGAACCCTAGCCTGGAGGTGCTGGACGCACTCGCAGACAACCCGATACAGCCCGGCATCAAGGCCGTGTTTTTTCTACAGACACGCGGGCCGCGGGCCGGCGGCAGTGATATCGGCCGCTCGGTGATGCGTCGTCAGCAGCAGGAAGGCCATGTGCTGGGTTTCCATACGGCGACCTACTGGCACACCAATCATCGGTTCCTGAGCCCTGATGAGCTGGAACAATCGCTCACCCGCGGCGGGAGTGATATTGCCGCCATGACCGGCGCGGCACCGTCCCTGGTCAGGCCTCCTTTCTGGAGTTTCGACAGGCGTACCGCAGCTGCCTACCGGCAACATGGCCTGCACATTTTGTTGACCGACCTGAGCGCCAATGACGGCAAGGTCTGGGGCATCACGATGAGCCCTCGGCGGCGGATAAACCTGACCCGACAACTCTCCGAGGTGCGCGAGCGCATCGCCGCCGGGCAGTTGCCGGCGGTGGATGGGGTCATCCCGGTGGTGGTGACCTTTCACGACATCAATCGTTATACCGCCCGACATGCCCGCGAATACCTGCAGATCCTGCTCGACAGTGCCAAGGCGACCGGCATGAGGACCGCCGCCAGGCCGTTCTATGATGAGCACCAGGCATTGGAGCGAGCGGCCTTGGCTCGGACGGTCGATCGCAGCGCAGAGCCCGTCCATTTGCCGGGATTGTGGGACTGGTTGTGGGATTCGGATTCCCACTGATGGCATCGCCGGCGCAGTCGGCGTCGCGACGTCCGGTCGGCACCCGCGGGTAATCAGCGTGTATGGTAGGCGATGCACCCTTGTTAAAGTCGGAGGTGATCATGAGTACTGCGATGATGACGAAAATGCACATCAACGGTTATGACGTGCTCAGCGTAAACAGCGGCCCATGGCGAGTCTGTACCCAGGCAGACCGCTTGGGCTCCTTTGCTTCCCGCGAGGAAGCGCTGGCCTACGCGGCCGCCTTGCCGACCCGGAGAAGCCGTAGCGGCCGGCCTGGGAACACGAAATAGGCGGGAGCGAGCCTGCTCGCGATACGGTCAGTACATTCAAAATCCGGGTGACAGCCATACCGCCATCGCGAGCAAGCTCGCTCCCACAGTTTTTTCCCGGGTGCCCATCAAGAGTGCGTCCATCAGAGATACCCTGTGGAGCGAGCTTGCTCGCGATGGCGGTGGGTCAGCCTGCATCCTTCGCTGATCAGGCGCGCGCCAACTCCAACGGGATCTCCAGGGTAAACAGGGCACCTTGCCCGGGGCCGTCGCTATGGACATGGAGGCGGCCGTTCATTTCAACCGCCGCCAGGGCGCAGCTGTGCAGGCCAAAGCCATGACCGTCCTTGCGGGTGGTGAAACCATGGTTGAAGATGCGCGCCAGGTTCTCCGGGGAAATGCCTTCACCGCGGTCCTGGACGCTCAAGCACAGCTTGGTTTCGTCGAGGATACGGATCCCCAGGGTCATTTCGCGCGGATGTTCGCTGATGTGCGACATGGCGAATTTGGCGTTGCTGATCAAGTTGATCAGGATCAGCAATAACCTGTGCTTGTCCCCCATGATCGCGGGTACGTCTTGGAAATCCTTGATGACCGTGACGTGATGCCGGCTCAGGGCGCCCGAGTTCATGCGCAGCGCATCTTCGAACAGGTCGCTGACATTGAGCGGTTCGATCAGCCTGGCGGCACCTGCGTAAGTCTGTTGAGTCGTGACGATTTCCTTGATGTGATCGATGCTCTTGGTCAACTGTGCCAGTTCATCGATCAGCAGTTTCTGTTCGGCGGCAATGGAGTCGACCAACTCATTGAAGTAACGAGGCAGTAACCGGCCTTTTTCATCAAGGGTAATGAACCGGCCAAGGTCCTCGGCATGTTCGTTCATCATGTTGACCGCTTTCGTGAGTCCGAGCGTCTTGCTGCTCCTCAATTTGCGGGTCACCAGCTCGGCGGAAATATTGACACTGTTGAGCACGTTGCCGACGTTGTGCAACACATTCGTCGCGATTTCGGCCATGCCCGCCATGCGGGCCGCATCCACCAGTTCGCGTTCGGCTTCCATCAACTCACGGGTACGCTCCTGCACCCGCTCTTCCAGGCGTTCGTTGGATGATTGCAACGCTTGGTTGATCTGATTGATCACCGCATAGCTGCGAATCAGGCGCACCGCCAGGTAGATCATCAACAGTGCCATCAAGCTGGCGCACACGGCCAGGTAGATGTGGTATTGACGGTCGGTCGCGGCGGTCCTGCGCTGTGTCTCGTTCAGCAGCTCATTGATGTTATCCAGTTCCTGGGCAACCGGAATGACGCTGATGCGATCAAGCAGGTCATTGACCACCGGTTGCTCCTGGACAATGGTCTTGACGTGTTGGATGAGGCTGATGAAGGGCGCCTGATAGGTGGCGGGCAACTGGTGAATGTAAGGCTCCAGCTCAGTTAACTTGCCTTGTATTTCCTGGGCTTTGTCCGTCGTGACATAAAGCCCGAACTCAAGTGTCGTCAGGGTCAACTCAAGCACATTGGACGCCGCGGTCAGGCGTTCCATGGGGCTTTCGATATGCATGTCATCGAGCAGCGTTTGAATCTGGTCTTCGGCCTGCGGCAGCGCATCCAGGGACGTGCGCAGCCGGGCGTTGTGTTGTTCGAACTGCTCCACCAGCGAGGTCTTGTTCTTGACGGCATCCACATAACCCTTGCGTCGGGAGGCCCAAAGCGCCGCCAAGGGGCCGGCGTCATTGAGTCGTTCCAACTGCTGCCAGCGACTGTCGGCCTCCGGGGGCGGGGCCAGTGACAGGTTGTTGTTGATGCCGATCTTTTTCCTCAGGATCTTGCCGTTCCAGTTCGCATCGGATTGCTTGAGTTGACGAATGAAATCGCGGGACTCGAAGTAGGTCGATGAATCGTACGTGTATGACTTGATCAAAAAGAATATCAGTGCGGAAAACACAATAAGCGCGACGGCCAACAGGGCGGGCCATTTATATTTTTTGATAAGAGGGGTCACGCTACTCTCCTGTCCAGGATGCTTATCGAATGCGCCGGTGAACTGCCGAGGGGAGGGAGTTGCTCAAGGCATGAGCCGAAGGGGAGGCAAGGTAATCGTCGTACGGTGGGACGTGTCAGTCTGCTTTTGCCTGGGTACACGTTGAGCTCCCTGCTAACGATGAACGTCGGGTTCATTGGCAGTGTAGCGCTAACGGGAGGGGCGACGTTTGCTCAGGGCGCTCCGGAATGGAGCTGGCGCGGCCCGGGAGGCCGCGCCAGGGGTGTCATTTGATGTCGATGAAGGGCAGGGTGCTGTTCGGCAGCACGGTGGTGGGCAGCACGCCATTCCAGCGCTCAGCCTTGGTCAGCTCCACCAGGTTCTGGTTGCTCGCGAGGGCCTGGGCCCGCGCCTTGATGGCCTCGGCTTCGGCTTTGCCGCGCAGCTCGGTCGCCAGGGCGTCTGCCTTGGCCTGGGCGACTTGCGAGTCGGCTTCCGCCTGGGCCTGGGTCACGCGGATCTGCGCCTGGACCTGCTCGGTGGCCAGTTGTTGTTCGCGAGTCTTGACCTGGACTTCCGCGGCCATGCGCGCTTCGATGGCCTTTTCATAGGCATCGCTGAAGTCGATGTTCTCGACCTGGACGCTGTCGATGATCACCGGCCCGGTAATGGTGGCCTTGATGGCCGTGGAAATATCGTTGACCAGTTGGACGCGGTTCTGCACGGCAGCCACGGCGTTGAACCTGCCAAAGACGTTTTCCACCTGGGTTGGCACTTGGCGGCTGATCATCCGGTCGCGGATGCCTTCAAGGTCCTTGAACTGGGTATAGACCTTCGCTACATCGGAAGGGGCGATGTGCCAGGACACGGACACCTTGAGCTGGGCGGACTGTTGATCCTTGCTATAGGCCTGCAGGTCTTCGTAAGCGGTGACCTGGCTCTGGACGCTGATCATGCGTACGGATTCGATGAAGGGCGTCTTGAAGGACAATCCCGGCTCAACCACCCCGACCAGCGCCCCGTTACGCAGCAGCACGCCGCGCTCGGTCTCGTCGACCGTGTACCAACTGCCGAACAATACGCACAACAAGACAATGCCGACGATTGCAGCACCGATGGAGCCGATGGTTTTGCTGGTCACTTTACTTTCCTTGAGTGGTGGGGCGGGCTTAGCCATAGCGATGTCCAATGCTGAAGCTGCAATAGGGATTTTGAATGCCGGACACGAAAAAGCCCTGAATAATCAGGGCTTTAACGTTAGAAGATGGCGGAGGCGATGGGATTCGAACTCATGGACCTGTTACAGTCGACGGTTTTCAAGACCGTTGCCTTAAACCACTCGGCCACACCTCCGTATTGCGTTGCGGGCGCCATAATACCCGAATGAAACACACTGTCAAACTCTCTACGTAGCTTGTTACAGAGCGTCTGTTATGATCCTTGCCACTGAATGTTTCAAAACCGGAGGAGTGTCGCCATGCGCGAACAGGATTACGCAGTGAACAACAGCGTGCAGGCTGAGCAGCTAGAGGTTAGCCGCGTCCTGCGCAACACTTATGGCCTGCTGGCACTCACACTCGCTTTCAGCGGTGTGATGGCCTACGTCGCACAACAGATGCGGGTCGGTTACCCGAATATCTTCGTGGTGCTGATCGGTTTCTATGGCCTTTTCTTCCTCACCAACAAACTCCGTGATTCGGCCTGGGGCCTGGTGTCGGCTTTCGCCCTGACCGGCTTCATGGGCTTCCTGCTCGGCCCGATCCTCAATCGCTACCTGCAAATGCAGGGCGGCGCCGAAGTGGTCAGTTCGGCCTTTGCAATGACCGCGCTGGTGTTCGGTGGGCTGTCGGCCTACGTGCTGATTTCCCGCAAGGACATGAGCTTCCTCGGCGGTTTCATCACCGCAGGTTTCTTCGTCCTGATGGGGGCCGTGCTGGCCAGCTTCTTCTTCCAGATCAGCGGCCTGCAACTGGCGATCAGCGCCGGCTTCGTGCTGTTCTCGTCGGTCTGCATTTTGTATCAGACCAGCGCCATCATCCACGGCGGCGAGCGCAACTACATCATGGCGACTGTCAGCCTGTATGTATCGATCTACAACCTGTTCGTCAGCCTGCTGCAGCTGTTCGGCCTGATGGGTCGTGACGACTGATTGTATCCGCGATGAACGAAAAGCCCGCTTCGGCGGGCTTTTTTTCGCCCGTGTTTCGAGTTGTGGCCAATGGCCAACAAAAAATCTGAAACAGATGGCACCTTTGAATAAATGATCTACACCTATGGAAATGGAAGCGTATTGCCATGGGAGGCAAGAAGTGGATCGCTTGGTTACCTACCTGAAGTTCCCTCATCGCGTATGCGGCTACCGAGCCCGGTCTGGTCGTGGCCGTTCGTTGGGGGCGGGAGGCTATCAAGGCGACTCCGCAGGACCGTGAGCAGGCTTGGGCATCGTGCTGCAGCCTGATAACAGAAGGAGGCCCTGCACATCGGCCAGGAATCCGATGCGATAGCAGACGCTTCCCTATAAGGAGATATTGATGAAGCAGCCTCAAGGAAAGATCATTGCGTGGCTGGCCCTGACGGGGGCATTGTCCACCGCTAGCGTCCATGCCGGAGTCTTCCCCGATTTCGGCTACGCCCCGCCCAAGAGTGCATACGCCGGAGCGCCGTTCCAGCTCAGCCAGGACTATCCGAAGGTGGCCCCGGGCGCATCGTCGGTACCGGCATTCTTCCAACATTTGCCCAAGACATTTTCCAATGACTTCGAAACCTGGCGCCCGTACATGGAGGAGGTGAAGAAATACTGTTTGGAAGGCAATACTGAAATCGGCTGGAAGGTACAGAACAACAAGATTCGCCGGTGGTATCACATGCCTTGGCAGCATTACGGTCCCAACGGTCGTGAAGGCATCAGCGGGCTGACCAAGGAGGCACCGATTCAGCCCGGGCAACTGGCAAGTACGCAAACCGAGAGCGGGCAGACCTACGCGGTGGGTATCTATAACGACATAGGGGCCTACACTATCGGCCAGGTCTGGAAGGACCCGGATAATCCAGACCCAAGCTATACCTCCAAACCCAAGAGCTTTGCCAACGGCACGGTGGTCTGCAAGGCGCTGTTCGCCGATATAGACGTCAAGACGGTGCCGTTCCTGGCGAATCCGTTGCTTTGGAACGCCTACACCACCGAAACCTTCAGCTCGACAAAACGGTCCGTCACCAAGGTGGCGCTGATTCAGATGGACATTGCCGTGCGCGACACCCGCGTGAGCGATACCGGCTGGCTGTTCGGCACGTTCCAATACAACGGCGCCAAGACCGGCAAGGCGAATTGGAACAATCTGGTGCCGGTGGGGATCATGTGGGGCAATGATCCCCAGGAAACCGGCAACGACTTCACCAACCCCAAGCCGGTGGTCACCAAGATCAACCCGGCCCTGAAACAGACCGCGATCAACGCCACCCAGGAACTGCCACCGACCCACCTGGGTTGGAACGGGCGACTCAATGGGCCGGTGGACAACCCCCAGGCGTCCTGCCTGAGTTGCCACATGACCGCCGAGTACCAGCAATTGGCGATCATGAACCCGACGTTCCAGGCCAACCCGCCACCTGTGGGAGGCGATGTCTGGATGCAATGGTTCCAGAACATTCCGGCCGGTCAACCGTTCAGCCCGGGCACGCAAAGCACGGACTACAGCCTGCAACTGTCCGGAGCCCTGGCCAACTTCTATGACTGGAAGTGCAACCACAGCGGCGTCTATGCCGATGGCGTCAATGCCTGCACCAAGCTCCAGACGCTCAGGTTGATCAAAGCGAGCAACGCGCCTGAGGAACAAGTGCACAAAGTGCAGCGCAGTCCCGAGTTGGAAGAGCTCGAATAACACGCTTTCCCGGCCTCGGACGATCCGAGGCCGGCTTCCACTCACGCCATCGGCGGCAACCGCCGCTTGACCGGGGTCTTCTTGACGATGGCCGTATTGGTCTCGGCGTGGACATTGAGCTTGTCCAGCAAGGTATCCAGCTGTTCCATCGAGCGCACATGCAGACGCGCGATGAAGCAGTCGTCGCCTGTGACCTTGTCGCATTCGGTGAATTCAGCAATGGCCTGGATCTGCCGCTCCACTTCCTGCAACTGCCCTGGCAGCGGGCGGATACGCACGATGGCCTGGAGTTGATAGCCGAAGCACTTGGGGTCCACCTCGACGGTGTAGCCCCTGAGCACGCCGCGTTCCTCGAGCCGGCGAAGACGTTCGGCGACACTGGGGGAGGACAGGCCGCTTAGGTTTGCCAGAGCCTTGAGGGAGCGTCGGGAGTCTTCCATCAGGGCGCTGATGAGGATCTGGTCAATGTCGTCAGTCATTTCAGTTCCATTAGGCGAATGCGTGAAGTTGCCTTGATAAAAAAGGTCGAAACGCAGTTTAGCCTTTTTCAAACCATGGAGAAGGCCCCGGCCGGCTCGGCATACTGTGCCCACTTGCTGAAGGAGCCTGAAGATGGACAAGACCTTACGCCGCGGTTCGCTGGAAATGACCGCCGCCATGCTGATCTCTGGAACCATTGGTTGGTTCGTGCTGGTTTCCGGTTTGCCGGTGCTGGATGTGGTGTTCTGGCGGTGCGTGTTCGGCGCCGTGACGTTGCTGCTGATCTGCGCCGGGTTCGGCTTTTTGCGGCCCGGCATCCTCACCCGGACCACCTTCCTGCTGGCGGTGCTCAGTGGAGTGGCGATCGTCGGTAACTGGGTGTTGTTATTTGCCTCTTACTCCCGTGCTTCGATCGCCATCGGCACGGCGGTTTACAACGTCCAGCCGTTCATGTTGGTAGGGCTTGCGGCGTTGTTCCTGGGGGAGAGGATCACCGCGCAAAAACTGTTCTGGCTCGCGGTGTCGTTTCTCGGAATGCTGGCCATCGTCAGTGCCCATGGCGAGCAAGGGCAAGGCGGCGGTGACTATCTACTGGGCATTGCGTTGGCGTTGGGGGCTGCGTTGTTGTACGCCATCGCAGCGTTGATCATCAAGCGCCTGACGGGCACGCCACCCCATCTGATCGCCTTGATCCAGGTCAGTACCGGTGTGTTGCTGTTGGCGCCCTGGGCGAACTTCTCGGCGTTACCGCAACACGCCGAGGCCTGGGCCAGCCTGTTGACCCTGGGCATGGTGCACACCGGCGTGATGTACGTGCTGCTGTACAGCGCCATCCAACGGTTGCCGACCGCGTTGACCGGGGCCCTGTCGTTCATCTATCCGATCGCGGCGATCTTCGTCGACTGGTTCGCCTTCGGCCATCGCCTCGAACCGCTGCAATGGCTGGGGGTGGCGGCGATCCTGCTGGCGGCTGCCGGCATGCAACAGGGCTGGAGCATCAAGTGGCGTCGCCCAGCCCTGTCGTAGCCCATCGTTCGGGCGTGGACCAGCAGACGTGGCTCAGAAGATGTAGTCCGTGGTCAGGAAGTTGGAATCCCGCTCACGGATGATGTCGCTGATCAATGCCTTGTTGCTCTCCTGGAACTTGGTCGCCACCAGTGTGCGGATGGAAAAGGTGCGTAGCGCATCGTGGACGGACAAGGTGCCCTCGGCCGAGTTCTTCCGGCCGTTGAACGGGAAGGTGTCCGGGCCACGCTGGCACTGGGCGTTGATGTTGATGCGGCCAACCTGGTTGGCGAAGGTATCCACCAGCTTGCCGACTTGTGCCGGGTCGGTGCCGAAAATGCTGAGCTGCTGGCCGAAGTCGGACTCCAGCACGTAATCGACCACGGTATTGAGGTCGCGGTACGGCACGATGGGCACGACCGGGCCGAACTGTTCTTCGTGGTAGACCCGCATCGCCGTGTTCACCGGGTACAGCACCGCCGGATAGAAGAACGAATTGCGCGATTCGCCACCGTGGACATTCTTCACTTCCGCGCCCTTGGCGACCGCATCGGCGACCAGTGAATGCAAGTAGTCGACCTTGCCCGCCTCGGGCAGCGGCGTCAGCGCCACACCGGCTTCCCACGGCATGCCGGGTTTCAGGCCGGCCAGCTTGGCGTTGAATTTCTCGATGAACGCCGGTGCCACGTCTTCATGGACAAACAGGATTTTCAGCGCCGTGCAGCGTTGGCCGTTGAAGGACAGCGAGCCGGTCAACGCCTCGCTGACCGCGTTGTCCAGGTCCACATCCGGCAGCACCAGCCCGGGATTCTTCGCATCCAGCCCCAGGGCGGCACGCAAGCGGTGCGGGCGCGGGTGGAGCTTCTTCAGGTCGCTGGCGGCCTTGTTCGTGCCAATGAAGGCGAAGATGTCGATCTTGCCGCTGGCCATCAGCGCGCTGACGGTTTCCCGGCCGCTGCCGTAGATCACGTTGATCACACCTGCCGGGAAGCTGTCGCGGAAGGCTTCGAGCAGCGGCCGCACCAGCAGCACACCGAGCTTGGCCGGCTTGAACACGACGGTGTTGCCCATGATCAAGGCCGGAATCAGGGTGGTGAAGGTTTCATTCAGCGGATAGTTGTAGGGCCCCATGCACAAGGCCACGCCCAGGGGCACGCGGCGGATCTGCCCGAGGGTGTCCTGTTCCAGCTCGAACCGGCTGGAGCGGCGGTCCAGTTCCTTGAGGGCATTGATGGTGTCGACGATGTAATCGCAGGTGCGGTCGAACTCCTTCTGGGAGTCCTTGAGGTTCTTTCCGATCTCCCACATCAGCAACTTGACCACGGCCTCGCGCTGCTCGCGCATGCGCGCCAGAAAGGTTTCCACATGGCGGATGCGCTCGGCGACGCGCATCGTTGGCCATTGGCCCTGCCCGCGATCGTAAGCCCGGACGGCGGCGTCCAGGGCGGTGAGAGCGGTCTCGGCATCCAGCAGGGGGGTGCTGCCGAGAATCACTTGTTCATCACCCAGCTCGCCGGTCAGGTAGACGGGGCTGCGGACGACGGCCAGTGGCCCTTGCCAGGTTTCCAGGACGCCGTCGACCAGGTATTCGCGCTGCTCGATCCGACCTTCGAGGCGGTAGGCGTCGGGGATGTCGGCGGGACCGGGGAACAGGTTGGTGAGGAAGGGGGCTGTGGTCATGTCGTTACTCCATCAATGAAATGAGCCATGGGTGGACGGCTTGCAGGTATGAAACGCTTTTAGCGTTATACGCCTTTTTAAGTGGCGGCAGATGGCTTGCGCCAGACGACGTTGTAGGAGCTGCCCAGCGAAGCGAGGCTGCGATCTTTCCCTGGACACTTGAGTCTCAAGCGGGAGATCAAAAGATCGCAGCCTCGTTGCACTCGACAGTTCCTACACAACTCCTACACAGCTTCTGCTACGGGATCGGGATCACCAGCGCATCCGCACCCCCATGCTGGTAATGATGCCGTTGAGGTCGTTGTCGTCGACGTCACTGCTGTAATCGGCGCTGACATACAGGCTTACCACCGGCGTGACCCGGGCCACCAGGCCCAGGCCGACTTCAACGGTGGAGGATTTTCGGCTGCTGCTGATCTTGTCGACCTTGTCCAGGGACACCGTGCCGGCGCTCTGGACGGTGTGCCACAGGTTGGTTCGCAGGTAAGGCTCCACGCCGAGGCCCTTGACCTGGTAATTACCTTTGAGGCGTGCGCCAACGCGGCCACTCCAACTGCTCAGTTCATCGCCGGTGCCGCTCTCGGCATTCGGCGTGTCGAGGGTGACGCGCTGGTTGATCAGTTGCGCCTGGGGTTCGACCACCCAGTGGGTGCTGATGCCAATAGGGAAGCCACCTTCGACCGACAGCGTCACCGCATGGCCTTCGGTGGCCTGTCGCTGGCCTTGTTCGGTGCGGCTGTAGCCGTTGACCCGCCCGCCGCTGGCGCTCAGGTCGACATGCCAGCCTGCGGGGCCGGTCAGGCTCCAATAGGCGCCTAGACTCGAACCTTTCAGGCTGAGGGCATCTTTGTCCGGGTCGGCCAGCGCAGGCATCACCAGCAGGCCGCCGCCGGTTGAAATGATCTGGTGTTGCCCGCTGATCAGTCCCATGCGCTGGGTATGGCCGTTGTCGTTGCGCAATGTGAACAGAGCGGGGCTTTTGCCGGAAGGAGGTTCACTTCCAACAAGTGCGGTATCGAGGTGGGTGGATGATGGTCGGTCGTACCAGGGCTGCACGGTCTCCTCGGCAGGCCAGGCCTGGACCTCCATGGATGAAAGCAGCAGCAACGATGTCGAGACGGTATGGAAAGTGGTGGTGAACTCTTGTGGGCGAAGGGACGTTTTCATGGGGGCCTGCCTTGCAATCGCATGCGTTTCTCGCTTTTTTGGCGTCTCTCCTACCCCGAATGAGGGGCGACCGAATGGATTGGGGCAAGCCTCTGGCGGCCCGTCTTGACGGGTTCCAGAGGCCTGCCCCTGACTGTATTTCCGGGGGTAGTACGGTGTAGTCAAGAAGACTGATGGCGGCGCGTCAAGAAAATGAACGATGAATGGCATGATGAAATCAGCGCTAATAAAGCGCTGATTTCAATTGGTTATTGTGGTGGGTGTTCGGGCGTCAAGCCCCTGTCGTAAACCCTGCCTACCAACTGATCCGAAAACCGACGTTGCCCATGACACTGTGTTGCTGGTTGCTGTCGAGGTTCTGACTGTAGTTCGCGCCGGCGTACAGGGCGACGGTGGGCGCCAGGCTTACGGTGACGCCAATCCCGAGGTCACCGGTGGAGGCGCGCTGCTGGGTCTCGACCCGTTCGGTGTCGTCGAATATCACCGAATCGGTGCCGGAAAACGTATGCCAGAGATTGGCGCGCAAGTACGGTTCCACGGGCATGCCGCTGACCTGATAGCGGCCCTTGAGGCGCGCACCGAGGCGGCCGGTCCAGGCACCGTCGGAATCGAATTCGACCTTGGAGACCCCATCGTTTTGCGTATCCAGAGAGACCTTTTGGTAGATGATCTGGACCTGGGGTTCAAAGTCCCAGTCAGTGGTCATCTTGAAGGGGTAGCCGGTCTCCGCCGAAGCGGTCAAGGCGTGCCCGCGATTGTCGATTTTCAGGCCGCGCTCGGAACGGTTGTCGCCGTTCAATCGCGTGCCCATCACCACGGTGTCGACGTAGCCGCCGTTGGGGTCGGTGAGCGTCCAGTAGAGCCCGTAGCTGTCGCCGTCGAGTTCGATCTTGCCGGCGTGTCGGCCTTCGAAACCCAGGTTGAAACCTTTGACATTGCCGTTCAATTCCGTGTGCCCGACGAAGAAGCCAATGCGCTGGGTCTGGCCACCGGACAGAAGCGAGCTGTACAGGTCGTTGCCCACCTGGAACCCCTTGATCGACCCATCGAACTGCGGCGTCACCGTACCGGCCCAGGTTTTATCCAGGTCTACGCCATAGACCCGGCTCCAACCCGCGCCGAACGCGCCGGTTTCGGTGAGAAGGCGCTGGTCGCCTTGACGGTCATGGAACGTGCCGAGGGCCATCAGGGTCAGTTGCGCCGCCGCCGGAGGCAATACCGACCAGGTCGGCACTTCCGGGCGATACAACGGGATAGGCGCCGCGCCGGGCACGGCCGTTGGCAAAGGCGGTAGCGTCGGGACTGGGGGCGCGCCCGGCGTGGGAGGCGCCGTTGGGATGGGGGCCGCTACCGGGCCGGCGACCACAGTGGAGCGCAGGTACCAGTTGTCTGGGTTACCGCTCACGCCGCCCTTGAACAGACGGTAATCGAACGCACCGGCCGAGACGGACTGCGCCAGCGAAAAGGCATTGACGTTACTGACCGCGCCACCCTGGGCCTGGACCACTTCGATGCCATCCTGGGTCGTCAGCGCACCCGTGCCGCCCAGGTTCGTGACTGTGATGGCGGTATTGCCGGTGAGCGTCCCGCCATTGACCACCAGTTTGTCGCTGGCGGAGCCATCTGCGCCGACTGCCGTTTGCACGTGCAACTGGCCGTTGTCGCCGACGTAATTGCCCTGGACGGTGAGGGTATCGTTGGTACGAGTGTTGCCCCGAGTGAGGTCCACCGTGCCGGCGTTATTGAGCGTTGCCAGCTGACCGGCAGTAAAAGGGGCGATGACACCTTGGGTCGCTGTCAGCGTGCTGCCGCTTTCGATATTGAGCGCCCCAGTGCCGGTGGCGCTGTCACCCAAGGTCAGCGTGTCGTTAAGGTCCAGTTGCGAGCCCTGGGTGAGGTTGACCGTTTCCCAGTTGGGATAACGGGCGCCGGTGCTGGAAGTGCTGCCACTGAAGGTCAGGACGTCCTGGCCCACGCCACCGTTCAGGCTGGGTGTGGTAGCGAGCTGGGTTTCATTGAGGTTGCTTAACAACGCGGTGTCGCTGCCGTCACCCATCAAGATGGCCGAGTGAATGAGGCCGCCGCTCCACTGGAACTGGTCATCGCCGGCACTGGCTCGGACCTCGCCAAGGATTTCCCCACCGCTGACGGTAATGCTGTCGTTGCCGCCGCTGACACTGACATTGCCGCCGATGCGTCCGGCGGAGAGGATGATGGTGTCCTGGCCGAAACCGGTCACCAGGTTGCCGATGATGTTGCCGCCAGACATATCGAAAACGTTGTCATCGAGCTTCATGTCGACCCGGCCGATGGTACCGCCCGTCATTCTGGCGATGTCGCCGTCTTCGAACGCATCGACGATGGTGCCCCCCGTCATCAGGAACTCATCGAGCCCGTCGCCTTGAGCCAGGGAGAGGAGCCTACCGCCATTGATGATGAAAAAGTCGGCTTCCGAGCCTTGCTCGACATCACCGTCAATCACGCCGTTGGCGTTGATCTCGATAGTGTCGACGCCGGTGCCGAACGTGACATCGCCGGAAATGACGCCGCTGCCGTTGATGGGCATGGTCAGGCGGTTGTTACCCGAAAGGTCCGTCAGCCCGGGGCTGGTGCCGCTGTCGCAGACATAAGTGTCATCGCCCGCGGTGGGTGCCAGGGTGCAGGCCGCCATGGCGGCAGGTGCGGATAACAGGAAGGGAATCGATACCCACAAGGCATTGAACAGCCGATTGAATCCTTTATCGTGCCGAATCATGTGCTATCCCTCTGCATCGGCATCCCCATTGGATACCGGTTTCAGCATCGGTTGCGCAACAGATGGCACACAGGGCCTGGCAACGCTCGCTGTATGGAATGGCACGCTAGCAACGAATGACAGGCGTCGCTACTGTCAGAACTTACAGGTCCACGGGCAGAAAGCGTGAGAGAAGACCGGCGCTACAAATGCACTTCCACCGAAAGCGGCAGATGATCGCTCAGGTGGGTCCAGGGTTTGTTGCCCAATATTTGCGGGGAATGACTGCTGGCGTTGCGCAGGTAGATGCGGTCCAGGCGCAACAGCGGGAAGCGGGCCGGATAGGTCCTGGCGGGGCGGCCCAGGTGGTGCTCGAAGGCTTCGTGCAAGTAACCTCGGCGGGCGAGGGCGAGGTTGCCGCGCAGTTGCCAGTCGTTGAAGTCACCGGCAATGATCACCGGGGCGTCCGCCGGCAGCGAATCGAGCAACTGGCAGAGCAGTTTGAGCTGCAACTGGCGATGGCTTTCCAACAGGCTCAAATGCACGCAGATCCCGTGGACCGCGGCGTGGCCTGGGACATCCAGCACGCAATGCAACAACCCGCGCCGCTCGGGGCCGGTGATGGACACATCGAGATTGCGGAACTGGCGGATCGGGTACTTGGAAAGCAAGGCGTTGCCATGGTGGCCATCGGGGTAGACCGCATTACGGCCATAGGCGAAGTCGCTCCACATGCTGTCGGCGAGGAATTCGTACTGGGACGTCTGGGGCCAGTTTTCGTAGCGTGACGCATGGCGGTCATGTTCGCCGAGCACTTCTTGCAGGAACACCAGATCGGCGCCGGTACTGCGCACCGCTTCGCGCAATTCGGGCAGGATGAAGCGCCGGTTGAGGGCGGTGAAGCCCTTATGAGTGTTGACCGTCAGGACCCGCAGCCGATGAACCGCCGCAGGCGCGTCCGATGGCATTGGTTCGACGGCTCGCCAATCGGGATCTTGAGTCACGTTCACTCCTGAATCAGAGGTACTTGTTCATGCGACTGACCCAAGGCATCGGCAGTTCCGGATTTTTCGTGTCCCCGCCGATCGCTATCGCAAGCACACTCGCTTCACATTTTTTGGCTGTGTGCCCAGATGTTGCGTACACCACCGCTCCCACAGGGGGCATGCAGAGGTTGCATTCCCAAAGATCCAATGTGGGAGCGAGCTTGCTCGCGATAGCGGTGTATCTGAACCACCGCCATCGCGAACAAGTCCAGTTTCAGATGAAGACAATCTCATAGGGCAAGCCCATCCGGTCTAGGATGACCCTGGGCAACAGTGGGGCGATGCCGCTCGCCGGTTCGCCAGCGAGTTGGCTGACGTAGGCGTGCATGGCGTGACGTTTGCGGGCGGTGGTCCAGACGTCGAGACGCAGTTTGCGGGCCCGGTGCCAGGGGATCTTATTCTGCTCGCGGACCGGCCAGTGCCAGGCCCACACCGGCAGCTCGTTGAACGCCACTCCGATCCTGTCGGCGGCCAGGGCCCCGGCGCGTCCGACGGTGTCATGGTCGCTGTCGCCGTCCTGGCGCCAGGTGCTGAACACCACGTCACCGGGTTGCAGGTGACGGGCAATAAACGTGGCCAGTTCGGTTTCGTGTTCGGCCAGGTTTTTTTCCGGAAAACCGCCGCGCACCCATTGCAGGTCATGGGCGTCGATGCCCAGGCGATGCAGGGCGTCGACGCTTTCCTGGGGGTGAGGGCGGTGGGCACGCAGGCGTTCGTCGTGCCACAGCGGTGAGCCGGGGTGGACCAGGGCGCCATCGGTGACCGAGATCAGCAACATGGGCTGGTCCAGATTGTTCAGCAATTGCAGCAATCCGCCACAGGCCCCGACCTCATCGCCCGGGTGCGGGGCAAGGATGACGGCGCGAGCGCCGGCGGGAATGAGGGTCTGGGTACTGATGATCGGAATATCGGCCAGTTGCGCAGCACTGTTCCAGATTTGCGGGTGCTGCCGGCCAGGCAGGCGAGAGGCGGGCTTCATAAGCGACATCCTTGTATGTATTCAATCTTTCAGCCATGCACCGGGCCTACTGTCCGATGGCACCGATGGGGCATGACTGCGATTCACAGCGCTCCGAATCCTGGAGACTACCGCAGGGGAAGTATTGACCATGTCAGCCGATCCGTCTCGTGACATGTGCATCTGAGCTGCATTTTTTTCTTGAATCTGGACGGTGTGGAATAAAAAACCGCGTCCTTGCGGTTCCTTATGGCTGTTTACAGCAGGTATTTCAATCCTCTTCTTCGCGTTGCAGCTCGAACAGCAGCAGCGAGCGTCCGGTGACAGAGTATTCGGAATCGAAATCGAAGCGCTCCTGCCCACGAACGGTTGGCTGGTTGGTGTCGACCATGCAGGTCCAGAAACTGCCCTCCGGGACTTCCGGCAAGCGGAAATTGACGATGTCATGATGGGCGTTGACCACCAGCAGCAGCGTCGCATCGCCCCCCTTGCGCCGAATGCCGGTTTCCTGGGCGCGGCCGTCCATCAGCATGCCGAGGCAGCGACCATGGCTGTCCTGCCACTGTTCGATGGTCATTTCGCTGCCGTCCGGGGCCAGCCACGTCACATCCTTGACGCCGATGTCCTCGTTGTAATTACCCACCAGGAAGCGTCCACGTCGCAGGATCGGGTAGGTCAGGCGCAACTTGATCAGGCGCTTGACGAACTTGAGCAGCGCCGCGCCATCCTCGCTCAGGTCCCAGTTGACCCAGCCAATCTCGCTGTCCTGGCAATAGGCGTTGTTGTTGCCGTGCTGGGTACGGGCGAACTCGTCGCCGGCGACGAGCATCGGCGTACCTTGGGCCAGCAGCAGGGTGGCGAAGAAGTTACGCATCTGCCGATGGCGCAGCGCGTTGATCTCCGGATCATCCGTCGGGCCTTCGACGCCATGGTTCCAGGACAGGTTGTTATTGCTGCCGTCCTGATTGTTCTCGTCGTTGGCTTCGTTGTGCTTGTCGTTGTACGACACCAGGTCATGCAAGGTGAAACCATCGTGGGCGGTGACGAAGTTCACCGACGCATACGGCCGCCGGCCACGTTGATTGAACATCTCGCCCGAGGCGGTCATCCGGCTGGCAAAATCGGCAAGCTGGCCGTCATCCCCCTTCCAGAAGGCTCGTACCGTGTCGCGGAACTTGTCGTTCCACTCGACCCAACCCGGCGGGAAGTGTCCGACCTGGTAGCCCCCGGGGCCACAGTCCCAAGGCTCGGCGATCATTTTCACCTGGCGCAGCACCGGATCCTGGCGGCAGGCGACGAGGAAGCTGTGGCGCTCGTCGAAACCGTCATGGTAACGGCCGAGAATGGTCGCCAGGTCGAAGCGGAAGCCATCGACGTGCATTTCCGTGGCCCAGTAGCGCAGCGAGTCAGTGACCATTTGCAGCACGCAGGGATGGCTCAGGTCCAGGGTGTTGCCGGTTCCGGAGTCGTTGATGTAGTAGCGCTTGTCGTCGGGCATCAGTCGATAGTAGGAGGCGTTATCGATGCCGCGCATGGACAGGGTGGGGCCCTGTTCGTTGCCCTCGGCGGTGTGGTTGTAGACCACGTCGAGGATGACTTCCAGGTTGGCCTCGTGCAGGTGGGCGACCATCTCCTTGAACTCGGCGATTTTGCCGCTGGCCAGGTAGCGCGGGTCGGGCGCGAAGAAGGCAATGCTGTTGTAGCCCCAGTAATTGGTCATGCCTTTGTGCAGCAGGTGCTGGTCATTGACGAAGGCATGGATGGGCAGCAGTTCCACCGAAGAGACACCCAGCTTGCGGATATGCTCCAGCACATCGTCGACCATCAGCCCGGCGAACGTACCGCGCAGGTTCTCGGGCACCGACGGGTGACGCATGGTGAGGCCGCGCACGTGGGTTTCATACAGGATGGTCTTGTCCCAAGGCACGCTGACGCGCTGGTCGTGGCCCCAGGTGTGTGCGGGGTCGATGACTTTGCACTTGGGAACGAACGGGGCGCTGTCGCGCTCATCGAAACTGAGGTCGCCGTCGGGGTGGCCGATGGTGTAGCCGAACAGGGCTTCGGACCACTTCAGTTGGCCGACCAGTTGCTTGGCGTAGGGGTCGATCAACAGCTTGTTCGGGTTGAAGCGATGGCCGTTCGCCGGATCATAGGGGCCATAGACCCGGTAGCCATAGATCAATCCCGGGTGGGCATCCGGCAGATAGCCGTGGTAAATCTCGTCGGTGTATTCCGGCAGCTCGATGCGTTCGAGTTCGACTTCGCCGGCATCATCGAAAATGCACAGTTCGACCTTGGTGGCATTGGCTGAAAACAGCGCGAAATTGACCCCGAGGCCATCCCAGGTTGCACCCAGTGGAAAAGGCAGCCCTTCACGAATCCGCGAAGCCTCGATAACGGGCGGCGGCGTGGTTTTATTTGGACGGGTCATAATTGCTCCTGCAAAAAAACAGACAGATACAGCGATGCGGTTCACTTGAAGGGGATGGCATCACCCTTCACCTGTGGCGAGGGGATTTATCCCGCTACGTGGGACAAAGTTGCTTCACTGTGAGAGCAAGGCTTGTCCGCGACGAAGATGGGTTCCTCCGGACATCGAGGCGCCTGTTTCGCGAGCAAGCGTTGCTCCCACTTGGCGAGGAGACCGGTAGGACGACTCAAACCGCCGGCGGCTTGCGCGGTGCCCGAGGTTTTTTGTCGGCGGCCTTGTTCGCCGGTGGCACGATCGCTGCGGTCGCCGCAGAAGGTTTGGCCGCTGGCTTAGCCTTGGGCGTGGTGTTTTTCGCGACGGTCTTGGCCGCGGTGCCCTTGGTTGCGGCAGGCTTGGCGCCATCGGTCTTGCTGGCCGCCGATTTACTCGCGGCCTTGGGTGGCTTGCTGGGCGCAAGCGCTTCGGCTTCAGCCAGTTTGCGCGCCATCTCCCAGTGGCGTTTTTCCTGCCCGGCAGGCTTACCTTCGGACTCCCAGATCTGATAGGCGAATTCGCGAATGCGTTTATCGTCGGTACTCATCGCAGTGCTCCTGATTCAACTCAAGGTTGGATAAAGACATTGACCGGGAAATTCCCCAGCGCGGTGCTGATCAGCAGCTCCCTTTGGGGTGTGACTGTTGCGCTTGAAAAAAGTCCCTTCAGTTTTTCATCCTTGGCGGCGAACGGTAACGATACGCGGGTATCGCCCCAATCCGACGCAGCCACCAGCGGCACGGCACTGTTTTCCAGCAAGTGCGCCGCATGGACAGGTACGACAACGATCGCCCGTTGTTGCGAGTCCTCACGCATGAAGGCCAATACCCGATGGGCCTGCTCACCGAGCACTTCCAGCGGTTGGTAGCGGCCCTGGCGCCATAGCTGCGGATACTCGGCCCGCACGGCCAGTGTCCGGGCGATCAATGCCTGCTTGATCCGGCCGTCACGCCAATCGCGTACCAACGCGGCTGGGGTGTTGTCGGCCTGCATCGCTTCGCGGCGTGCCTGGAAATCCACCGGGCGGCGGTTGTCCGGGTCCACCAGGCTGAAGTCCCAGAACTCGTTGCCTTGGTACAGGTCCGGTACGCCGGGTACGGTCATGCGCAGCAAAGTTTGCGCCAGACTGTTGAGGGCGCCCGCCGGCGCGACGGCCTGGACCGCCTCGGCGATGGCGCTGCGCAAGGGCAGCCCCTCTTCGCCCAGCAGCAGACGTTCGAGGAACATCTGGGTGGCTTGCTCATAGGCGTCGTTGACCGCCGCCCAACTGCTTTGCAACTTGGCTTCGCGCAGGGCCTTGCGTTGCCATTGCCACAGGCGCTCGTTGTAGGCGGCCAGCGCCTGATGGTCCTGGAGGTCGAGGTCCAGCGGCCAGCTGCCGAGCAGCGCTTGGTACAGGATCAGTTCATCGCCGGCCGAGGGCGCCGCCGGATCGCTGTGCAATGAAGGTGAGAGGATGCGCCATTGTTCCACGCAGGCGGTGTACCAGTCGGCGCGCTCGCTGAGCACGGCCAGCCTGGCGCGGGTATCTTCGCCGCGCTTATGGTCGTGGGTGGCGGTGGTCATCAAGTTGTCGGGAAAATGCTCGAGGCGTTCGGCGCACACTTGGTGGAACGCCTGCGCCGGGGCGCTGAAACGCTCGGTGTTATAGCCCACGTCATTGCGCGACAGCAGCACCGCCGAGCGATAGAGGGCGGTGTCCTCCACGGCCTTGGCGGCGGCCGGCGAGGTCAGTTGCTGGAAGCGTACGCAGGCGTGGCGCAGGCGTTTGCGCTGGCTGCCGCGGGGGCGTTGCCGCCAAGGCATGCCACCGAGCCAGCCGGCCAGGCAGTCGAGCACCGGCCAGTCGGCTTCGCTGAGGGTTTGCCGGGCGCCTTCCAGGGCCTGGTTGAAAAACACCTCGTCTTCAGCAGAGCGCCCCAACGGCGTGATGTAGGTGCGATACACCGGGAAATGCACGATCAATTCCTGCAAGGCCCGCCGAATCGCGCCCAGGGTCAGGTCGCGGGTCATCACATCGTCCCGGGCCACTTGCAGCAGGGCCTGGGCAACGCTTTCGAAATCCCCGGCCAAGGAACCATTGAGTATCTGCTGGCGAGCCAGGCGGGCTTCTTCGATGAAGTGCGCCGGCCGCTCACTGTGCCGGCTCCAGAATTCGGCAAGGGGGGCGGCACCGACCGGGTCATGCTGCAACAGCGAGACCTGGTTCATGAACTCGTAGCCGGTGCTGCCGTCGATGTTCCAGTCCCGCCGCAACGTCTCGCCATCGCCGAGGATCTTCTCGACGAAAATCGGCAGGTGTCGGGTCGGCGACAGCGAATTCACGCGTCGGCGCAATTTGCGGCAGTAACCACGAGGGTCGGCAAGACCGTCGATGTGATCGATCCGCAGCCCATCCACCAACCCTTCGCCGATCAATTCGAAGATCTTGGCATGGGTGGCTTCGAATACCGCCGGACGCTCGACCCGCAGCCCACCCAATTCATTGACATCGAAAAAGCGCCGCCAATTGATGTCGTCCGCCGCGGTGCGCCAGCTGGCGAGCCGGTAGCTCTGGCGCTCCAGCAACTGATGCAGGTGTTCGAAGCCCTGGGGCTGAGTAGAGTCGTAGCCGGCCAGGTTGTCCTCGATCGCGGCCAGGATGCCGGCGTGTACCGCCAGGTCCCGCAACTCCGTTTGCAGCGGGCGGGCGAGGGCGTGGGCATCGGTCTGGTAATTCAACGTGGTGAATCGCTCAGCCAGGGTCTTGAGCGATTCGGCCTGCTCGGTGGGCAGGGTTTCGGCGGGTTTGAGCAGCTCGCCGTAGTGCATCGGGCAAATCGGGAAGCGGTGTTCATAGTGTTCGACGTAGAAGCTGCCGTGGGTGGTATCGAAGCGCAGTCGCAAGGTGCCTTCCTGCAAGGCCACGCCGTAGTCGCTGCCCAGGAACGGCAGCAACAACTGGCCTTCCATCAGCGGGTCGGGGGAATGCCACTGGATATCGAAGAACTCGCCGTAAGGGCTGAGTCGACCCCATTCCAACAGATCCAGCCACCAGGGATTGTCATTGCCGCCGACGGCCATGTGATTGGACACGATGTCGAGGATCAAGCCCATTCGGTGCTCGCGCAAGGCTGCAACCAGGCGCTTGAGCGCGGCTTCGCCACCCAGCTCGGGGTTGACCAGGGTCGGATCGACCACGTCATAGCCGTGCATGGAGCCGGCCCGGGCCTTGAGCAGCGGAGAGGCATATATATGGCTGATGCCCAACGCGGCGAAGTACGGCACCTGGGGTATGGCATCGTCCAGGGTGAAGCCTTTATGGAACTGCAGGCGCAAGGTTGCCCGCAGAGGTTGGATCAATGGCTGTTTCATCGGTCACGCTCGTTCGCCTGAAGTCGCGCGCAGGCGAGTATTTCCAGACGCCGGGCGGCGTCCGGGTGATCCAGTAACGCCTGGCTCTGCTGGGCCAGGCGGCGGCGCCAATTGGGATGGGTATCGATGGTGCCGGGCAGGTTGGCCTGCTCCTCGATCCCCAGGGCATCTTCGAGTGGCAACAACACCAGCGGTGCGCGGGTGTGGCCGAGGAAACGCACGCTGGCATCCAGCACCTGGTCGGTCTCGCGGTGTTCTTCGCGAAAATTCTGCGGATCCTGATTCAGCGCATGACGCAGACCTTCGCGTTCGCGCTCGCGGTGTTTGCGCCAGTCCATTTCGGTGTGGGAGTCGATCAGGTCCAGCCGGGCATTCCAGTCGATGTCGTGACCGTGCCACCAGCCGTTGAGCGTCGGCAGGTCATGGGTGCTGGTAGTGGCCAGGGCGTTGTCCGGCCAGTCCAGGATGGGTTTGAAGTGGGTGTTGTCCTGTTCGAACAACAGCACGCGCATGCCGAGGATCGAGCGGGCGCTGAGTTTGTCCCGCAAACCATCCGGCACGGTACCGAGGTCTTCGCCCAGCACGATGGCCTGGTGCCGATGGGATTCCAGTGCCAGCAAGCGCAACAGGTCGTCCACTGGGTAATACAGGTAGGCACCGTCGCTGGGAGGGGCGTCGTTGGGAATCACCCAGAGCCGTTGCAAGCCCATGACATGATCGATGCGCAAGCCACCGGCGTGGGCAAAGTTGGCCCGCAGCATTTCAATGAAGGCGCGAAAGCCGTTGCGCACCAAGCCTTCCGGGGAGAACGCCGAAATGCCCCAGCCTTGGCCGGAGCGATTGAGAATGTCCGGTGGCGCGCCCACGGTCAACGAGGCGAGCAGTTCATCCTGCCGGCTCCAGGCTTGGCTGCCAGCGCCATCGGCACCTACCGCCAGGTCGGCGATCAGGCCGATGCCCATGCCGCTGGATTTGGCTGCGCTCTGGGCGCGTTCCAGGCAACGGGCGATCAACCATTGGCAAAAGGCGTAGAAACCGATTTCGTCGGCATTTTCTTCGGCGAAATGGGCCAGGACCGCGCTGCGCGGATCGCGCCATTCTTCCGGCCACTGCCGCCAGTCGAGGCTTTCGCCACGGGCGGCGCGTTCGGCCTGCAAGGCCTCGAAGCGGCAATGGTTTTCCAGGGCTTCGCCGCTGGTGTGGCGGAAACTGCTGAAGTCTTCATGTAGCGGGTGCGCGCCCTGGCTGAACCCGTCGTACAAGGCGCGAAGGATTTTCTGCTTGGCTTGGGCGGCGATTGGCCAATCGATCAGCGGCTGCTCTTCCAGGTTGCGCAGCTGGTTGGTCAAGCCGGTGGCGTCGATGGCGGTGCGCAGGGCACGTTCACCGAGGATAGTGCCGGGGGCGGCGTACAGGCTGTTGAGGAACAGTCGGCTGGACGGTGAATAAGGGCTGTAGCGCCCGGTGTCGCTGCTGAACATCGCGTGCATAGGGCTGATGGCAATGGCCTCGGCGCCGCGCTCGCCGGCCACACGCACCAGTTCCTCCAGGGCCTGGGTATCGCCGAAACCGCCGTCCCCGGGACGTCGCAGGGCATACAGCTGCGCGCTCAGGCCCCAGGCCCGTGGCGTCGGGTCGTCCACCGCATCGGCCACGCTGTAGCAGCGGGCGGGTGCGACGGCCAGGGTGAAATGCTGGTCCCGGATGTGGACGTGCTGATAACCCACCGGGACCATGCCCGGCAGCTTGCCGTCGGCATCGAGGTTCAGATTCAGTGTCGCGCCGTCTTCGAGTTTGATTTCGCAGGGGGTCCCGGCCTCGAAGTAGCGGCTCAAGTCCAGGCTGGTCCCGACATCGGCGGTGATCAGCGGTGGCAGTTGATGGTTCTGTTGATCCTCCTGCAACTGCAGCAGGCTGGCATCGATTTCCTGGGCACTGCCGGCTGGATGGCCCAGGCCAGTGAGGACCGAACGCAAGACGGCCGGTGAGACTTTCTGGGGCCGGCCATTGGCATCGATCCAATCCACCGCCAGGCCCGCTCGGCCGGCGAGGATTTCCAGTTGCGCATCGCTCATTGGCGCTCTCCAGTGATGTTGGGCAAGGTTGTCGCCTGCGTCAGACTGACCAGCGCGCTGTAGGGCGCAAGGACGCCCTGTTGCAACAGACCCACGACCTGCTGCGGATGTTCGAAAAGAATGCGGGCCTCTTCCGGGGCGTGATGTGCGACGGGCTGGTCGCCAAGGTTCAGGTCGATGCGCAACACACTGCCATCGCCCAGTCGCCAGCGTGCGCTGACAGCACCATGGCCCAGCACATCGGCTCCCAGGCCCTGGGCACCGGGCAGGCGCGGGACGATCTCTTCACGGCGGATTTTCAGCAGTTGGCGATACAGCGCCTCGCTGGCCTGCTGCTCTGCGCGTTGCGATTCCAGGCTTGGACGGGAAACCTCGAAGGTGCTGGCCGCGTTGGGGTCGGGAATCCGCTCGCGTGTCTGCGGATCGGCAAAGGCACTGAACGCCTTGAACTCGTTGCGTCGGCCTTCGCGCACGAGTTCTGCCAGTTCGCCGTGATGACTGGTAAAGAACAGGAACGGTTGTTCGGCGGCCACCTCATCGCCCATGAACAGCAGCGGAATCATCGGTGACAACAGCAACAAGACTGTCGCCGCTTGCAAGGCCTGGGACGGGGCGAGCTGATGCAGGCGTTCGCCCAGGGCACGGTTGCCAATCTGGTCATGGTTCTGCAGGAACAGCACGAATGCGCTCGGTGGCAGGTGACCGCTGGGTTCGCCCCGGGATTCGCCGTGGCGATTGGTGTGGCCCTGGAAGACGAAACCCTGGCTCAGGCAACGTGCCAATTGTTCCGTCGGCTGCTCGGCATAGTCGGCGTAATAGGCGTCGGTCTCGCCAGTCAGCAGCACGTGCAAGGCATTATGGCCATCGTCGTTCCACTGGGCGTCGTAGCCCTGTTCCAGCAGGCTGGCCTGGTTGTGTTCGTTTTCCACGGTCAGCCAGACATGCCGACCGGGGTCAACCTGTTCGCGCACCCTGGCCGCCAGTTCCTGGAGAAAATCCGGGTCTTCGATGGCGTGTACCGCGTCGAAGCGCAGGCCGTCGAAGCGGTATTCCAGCAACCACATGAGCGCATTGTCGATGAAGAAGTCCCGCACTTCGCGGCGGCGGAAATCGATCGCCGCGCCCCAGGGCGTGTGCTTGTCTTCGCGGAAGAAGCCCTTGGCATAGCGGTGCAGGTAGTTGCCGTCGGGACCGAAGTGGTTGTAGACCACATCCAGGATGACGGACAGCCCATGTCCGTGGGCGCTGTCGATCAGATGCTTGAGTTGTTCAGGTGTGCCGTAGGAGGCTTGAGGCGCGTAGGGCAGGACCCCGTCGTAGCCCCAGTTGCGATCGCCGGGAAACTGCGCCAGGGGCATCAGCTCGATGGCGGTGACGCCCAGCCCGGCCAGGCGGGCCAAATGCTGTTCGACACCGTTGAAACCGCCCAGGGCGCCCACGTGCAATTCGTAGATGACGGCTTCGTGCCAGGGGCGGCCGGACCATTGGGTGTGCCGCCATGGGTAAGCATGGGGGTCGACCACTACGCTGTGGCGGTCAATGTCGCCGGCCTGGGCGCGAGAGGCCGGGTCCGGCACCTCCAACTCGCCATCAATGTTGTAGCGGTAGCGGGTGCCGGCGGGGCAACGGGTCTGGATCATGAACCAGCCGTCGGCTTGAGGCAGTAGCGGTATGGAGTCTCCAGTGTCGAGTTCGACACTGACAAAAAAGGCATCCGGGGCCCAGAGGGCGAAGCGGGTGTGCTCGTCATCCAGCATGACCGCCCCGTGGGTCCATGTATCAGGCGTCCTTGACGTCATTGTTACCTCATTGTCTGGCCGATTTTCCCAGTGACTTCGCCACCAGCTGTTCGTAGAGTTCGGCGTAGGGTTCCACGGCCTGGCGCCAGTTGAACGGTGCCGACATGGCCCGGCAGCGCATGGCGTTGAGCAGCTCGGGGAACTCGAAAACCTTGAAGGCCCGGCTCAGCGCCTGCTGGTAGCTCTCCACGGTGGACTCGTCGAACAGGAAACCGGTGACGCCATCTTCGATGGTGTCTGCCAGGCCTCCGGTATTGCGCGCCACCGGCAGCGAGCCGAAGCGTTGGGCGTACATCTGGCTCAAGCCGCAGGGCTCGTAGCGCGACGGCATCAGCAGGAAATCGCTGCCGGCGAACATCCGCCGCGCATCGGTTTCGTTGAAGCCGATGCGCACGCCGATGCGGCCGGGGAAGCGCAGTGCCAGTTCGCGCATGGCCTGTTCTTCCTCCGGTTCGCCACGACCGATAATGGCGATCTGGCCGCCGGATTCGACGATGAACTCGGCGACCGCTTCGGTCAGGTCCAGGCCTTTCTGGTAGACCAGGCGCGAAACCACGGCGAACAACGGGCCAGTGGAGTCGTCGAGACCAAACAGTTCACGCACATGGCTGGCGTTGACGGCCTTGCCTTCCCAGTCGCCCATGGAGAACTGACGGAACAGGTGCGTGTCCGTGGCCGAGTCCCAGCTTTCATCGATGCCGTTGGGGATGCCGCTGAGCAAGCCTTGTTGGGTCTTGGCGGCCAGGAAGCCGTCGAGTCCGCAACCAAACTCAGGGGTGGTGATCTCCTGGGCATAGGTGGCGCTGACAGTGGTGATATGGCTGGAGTAGGCCATTCCGGCCTTCAGGAACGACAGTTTGCCGTAGAACTCCATGCCTTCCTGTTGCAGGGCGTGCTCGGGGATGCCCAGTTCCGGGCAGGACGCCAGGCTGACCACGCCCTGGTACGCCAGGTTGTGGATGGTAAACAGGGTCGGGGTGCGTTGCCCGCGCCAGTGCATGTAGGCCGGGGCCAGCCCGGCTGGCCAGTCGTGGGCGTGGACCAGGTCCGGGCACCAGTGGATCTGTGCCAGGTTGGCGGCGATGTCGGCGGCAGCCAGGCCCAGGCGGGCGAAGCGAATGTGGTTGTCCGGCCAGTCGCGACCGTTGTTGGCACCGTAGGGAGAGCCTTCGCGGGCAAACAGTTCCGGGCAGATCAGTACGTATATCACCAAGCCGTCGGCCATGTCCATGCGCCCGATCTTGCAGGGCGGCAGCGCTGCGTGGCCGCCCAGTTCGCCGACGATGTGGATCGGATTGCCGCTGTTCATCACTTGCGGATAGCCAGGGATCAACACCCGGACATCATGCAGCCCGGCCATGGCCCGAGGCAGTGCCGAGGACACATCGCCCAGGCCGCCGGTCTTGACCAGGTCGGCGATTTCCGAGGTGACGAACAAGACTTTCTTGCGATTGGGATTCTGTCGAACGACGGGGAGCAGTGCCTTGCCGCCGGTGACCAACACCGGGGCCGTCGGCGATTCGGCCGCCGGCGGTAATTGAGAACGGACTTGTTGTGGTTCCAAGGCAGCACTGATCATAAATATCTCCCATTTTCTCGATCTGTTTCCGGCAAGCGCCAGAGCTGTTGTTTCATTGGCCGAATCCTGCGGCCAGGCGCACAAGCGCTACGCAAGGAAAGCGAACGGCTACCCAAACGCGACGAAGCGAATCAGCTGAAGGAGCTGTTGCAATGACCTGTGCAAGGACTGCACCAGTCGCTGTTGCCCTACCTCTAACCTGACCTGTCGCCGTTGCGAAAAGTTTCGACTTTTTTTCGTCTGGATGACCGGTCGGTTTTCTCCCCGGTTTGGCAGTCTAGGTCATATCCTAGAGCGGTGCGCCTCGGTTCGTCGTATTGTCCGACAATCACGTTTTTTAGCGGCAATGTCTTACACGACGAAGGGGAGTACGCACCGACGAAGTGCAGTTTCCTGCAAAGAAAAAAGTGTAGGGGGAGGGAGGCGGTTCATTGGCGTGCGCGATGGAATGGCGAGACGCACCATTGGAGGGCGGGTGAGATAGAGGCACTTTGATGGCTAATAACATCCTTGGAAGAGCACCGTTTCCTGTGGGAGCGTACTCGTGTGTCAGTCACAAACCTGCAACTGATCCTCCGCTATCGCGAGCAAGCTCGCTCCCACAGAAAAAGGTGGGATGCTCCTCCGGGTTCAGCCCATCGGCGTCAGCAACCGAATCGGCTGGCCCGCCGTCCAGGCCAGCAAGTCTTCGATCATCTGGGAATAGAACTGCTGGTAATTCTGTCGACTGACGTAACCCACATGAGGTGTGGCCAGCACGTTCTCCAGGGTGCGGAATGGATGGGCGAGGGGCAAGGGCTCCTGGGCGAATACGTCCAGGGCGGCACCGGCCAGGCGCCGGTGCAGCAGGGCGTCGATCAGCGCGGTCTCATCGACGATCGGCCCGCGGGAGGTATTGACCAGCAGCGCCTCGGGTTTCATCCAGCCCAGCGCCTGGGCATCCACCAGGCCGCGGGTGCGTTCGCCGAGCACCAGGTGGACCGAGAGAATGTCGGCCTGTTCGAACAACGCCTGCTTGCTGACGTAGGTCACACCCGCTTCGGCGGCCCGTTCGGCGCTGAGATTCTGGCTCCAGGCGATGACTCGCATGCCGAATACCTGGCCGAACTGCGCCACCCGTGTCCCGATGCTGCCCAGGCCGAGGATCGCCAGCGTCTTGCCGTGCAGGTCGCCGCCCAGGCCTTGCTGCCACAGACCGGCGCGCAAGGCATTGGCTTCCGGCACCAGGTTTCGGGCCAGGGCCATGATCAGTGCCCAGGTCAGTTCGGGCGCGGCGTGCTTGTAGCTGTCGGTGCCGCACACCTGGATGCCCAGCTCGGCTGCGGCCTTCAGGTCCAGGGCGGCATTGCGCATGCCGCCGGTGAGCAGCAGCTTGAGGTTGGGCAGGCGGCGCAGCAGGCCTTCATCGAACACAGTGCGCTCGCGCATCACGCAGATCACCTCGAAGCGCTGCAAGCGTTCGGCGAGGGTGTCGCGGTCGGCGGGATAGTCGTGGAGAAAGGTCACTTGGCCGACGCTGTCGAGCACCGACCAGTCCACCACACCGCGTGCCACATCTTGCCAATCGTCTATGACTGCTATTTGCACCGCCATGGAACACCTCGTCAGGGAATGGGTTTGTCCAGCCAGCCCAGCAGGGCCTTGTGGAACCGATCCGGCTCTTCCATCTGCGGGGCATGCCCCAGATTGGGGAACTCCACCAGGGTTGAGCGGGGAATCAGCCCGGCGGTCTGCTTGCCCAATACCTCGTAGTGGCCCAGTTTGGCCTTTACCGCCGGCGGCGCGATGTCGCTGCCGATGGCGGTGGTGTCAGAGGTACCGATCAACAGCAGGGTGGGTACGGTCAGGTCCTTGAACTCGTAATAGACCGGCTGGGTGAAGATCATGTCGTAGATCAGCGCTGAGTTCCACGCCACTTGCGTATGGCCCGGCCCCTTGTTCAAACCGGCGAGCATGTCCACCCAGCGGTCGAACTCAGGTTTCCAGCGGCCGGCGTAATAGGTCGTGCGCTCGTAATTGCGAATGCCCTCGGCGGTGACTTTCAGCTCACGGGCGTACCATTGGTCCACGGTGCGGTAGGGCACGCCCAAGGCTTTCCAGTCTTCCAGGCCAATGGGGTTGACCATTGCCAGGCGCTCGACCTGATCGGGGAACTGCAAGGCGTAACGGGTGGCGAGCATGCCGCCGGTGGAATGGCCGAGGACGATGGCTTTCTGTACTCCGAGGGCCTTGAGCAAGGCCTGGGTGTTGGTCGCCAGTTGCTGGAAGCTGTACTGGTAATGCTCGGGTTTGCTCGATGTGCAGAAGCCGACCTGGTCCGCGGCGATGACCCGGTAGCCGGCTTCGCTCAGTACCTTGATCGAATCGCCCCAGGTGGCGGCGCAGAAATTCTTGCCGTGCATCAGCACCACGGTGCGGCCATTGACCTTGCCTTGGGCCGGCACATCCATGTAGCCCATCTGCAACGATTGGCCCTGGGACTGGAAGGCGAAGTGCTTGAGGGTATAAGGGTATTCGAAGCCCTCCAACTGGGCGCCGTAGGCCGGGCCTTCCGGCGGATTGGCGGCCTGGGCGAGCAGGGGCAGGGCGGCGCTGAGGAACAGGCTGGGCAACCAGCGGGTGGGTGTTCGGGACATGGTCAATCTCCTTGTGGCCGTCGCCGATCCTGGCGCGACCCGATTATGGCGACATTAACCACAGGCAACCGAACGGCCCAAATGTTCAACCCATCCAGCCCAGCGTGGCGAGGGCGAGAGCGCCGTAGCGCAG
The DNA here is from genome assembly GCF_900119265.1 of Pseudomonas sp. NFACC04-2. Taxonomy (NCBI): domain Bacteria; kingdom Pseudomonadati; phylum Pseudomonadota; class Gammaproteobacteria; order Pseudomonadales; family Pseudomonadaceae; genus Pseudomonas; species Pseudomonas sp. NFACC04-2. The sequence continues at coordinate 402,492 of NZ_FPJC01000003.1, read as the reverse complement.
GCCTTTGGCAACGGTCACGATCAGCAGGAAGCGGCGGCACGGCTCGCCCATCACCCCGGCCATCAGGGTCAATGGATCGCCGATGATCGGCAGCCAACTGAGCAACAGCGACCAGCGGCCAAAGCGCTGGTAATGCGCACGAGCCTTGTCCAGATGCGCAGGGCTGACCGGAAACCAGCGCCGGTCCTTGAAATGTTCCAGGCGCGTGCCCAGCCACCAGTTCACCAGCGAGCCCAGGACGTTGCCGAGCGTGGCGACCCCCAGCAACAGCCCGACAACGTGGCGCTCGCTGAGTAACAGGCCGACCAACAAGGCCTCCGATTGCAGGGGCAGCAAGGTCGCCGCGCCAAATGCCGCCAGGAACAAGCCGATATAGGCTTCGCCCATCAGCGGGCCGGGTAATCCGCCACTACGGTTTGGGTCCCGTCTTTTTTCAGACCGATCACTTGATAAGCGTCGCTCATGCCGTCCATTTCCATGCCGGGCGAGCCCATGGGCATGCCCGGTGCGGCCACGCCGAGCAGGTCATCGCGCTTGCTCAGCGCCAGCACCTGGTCGGCCGGGACATGGCCTTCGACGAATTTGCCGTTGATTTCGGCGGTGTGGCAGGAGCGCAGGTTCGGCGCCACGCCCAAGCGTTGCTTGACCGAACTCATGTCGGCCTCGACATGGTCATTGACCTTGAAACCGTTTTCTTGCAAATGCGAGATCCACTTTTTGCAGCAGCCGCAATTGGCGTCGCGATGCACATCGATGAAGACCGGTTCCGCGGCCTGGGCCAGGGTGGTCATGAACAGGGCGCTCAAGGCGAGCAGATGCAGGGGGTTGGCCATGAAGGAGGTCTCGTGTCGAACGGTTTGGCGCAAGGATAACAGAGTAGCGGGCACGAGCTGACAGGGGCCTGAGGCGGGGATTGCAGAGTTGTCAGGTTGGGAGGGCGAATACAGTCCTGTGGGAGCGAGCTTGCTCGCGATAGCGGTTTGTCAATCACAACCTTGCAACTGATCCGACGCTATCGCGAGCAAGCTCGCTCCCACAGGGGGATGGTGAGGTTTTAGCGCACCTTGAACCGACCCATGATCGCATTCACCCGTGTGTTGGCTTCCAGCAGTTGCCGGGTGTTGGTTTCGCTGGCCAGGCCACTTTCCACCAGTTCCTCCACCATGTGGCGGATTTGCACCATGCTGCGATTGATCTCCTCGGTTACTGCGCTTTGTTGCTCAGCGGCCGTGGCGATCTGGGTGCTCAGGCTGTTGATCTGGCTGACCGAGCCGGCCATTTCGTCCAGGCCCGAGTTGACGCGGGAGGTCGCGTCGGCGGCCGACTGGCAGCTGGCCTGGGTGTTTTCCATGGCCGAGACCGACGAGCTCACGCCTTGGGTCAGGCGGGTCAGCATTTCGTTGATTTCCGAGGTGCTGGCCTGGGTGCGGGCGGCGAGGGCGCGGACTTCGTCGGCCACCACGGCAAAACCACGGCCTTGCTCGCCGGCCCGGGCGGCCTCAATGGCGGCGTTGAGCGCCAGCAGGTTGGTCTGCCCGGCGATGGCGCCGATCACACCCAGAATCTCGGTGATGCGCTGAGCGTCCTGTTGCATGCTCTCGACCTTGCGGGTGGCGCTGGCCACTTCATCGATCAAGGCCACCACACTGTTGGAGGCTTCACCGACCACCACGCGGGAACGATCGGCATGCTCGTTGGCGCGTTGAGTGAACGCCGCGGTCTCGGCCGCGTTTTGCGCGACGCTTTCAGCCGTGGAGCTCATCTGGGTGATGGCCGTCACGGTCTGGTCGGTTTCCGAGGCGTGGCGCATCAGGATTTCGCTGGTGTGGGCCGAGGTCCGCTGCAGATCGCCCAGGCTCGACGCCATGGCGCCGGTGGCCTGGGTGACTTCACCGATCATGCCTTGCAGGTAAGCGATGAAGCGGTTGACCGAGTGACCGATCGCCCCCAATTCATCCTCGGCCCGGATGGTGATGCGTCGGGTCAGGTCGGCATCGCCCGTGGACAAGGCGTCGATGTTGCCTTTGAGGACTTTCATGCGATTGGTCAACTGGCGGATCGCGTACAGCTGCATCAAGACCAACAGGATCACCATCGGGACCTGCAGCAGGCTCAGCGTGCTCAGTACGTCATCGCGCTGGGCCGTGATCAGGCGGGTCGGCAATGCGGTGGCAAGGAACCACGGCGAACCTTCGATAGGGCGCATGAAGAAGGTACTGGCCTCGCCCTTGTTGTCGAACTCCACACGTTGCAGCGGCTGGTCGCGCTTGGCCAGGCCTGCCTTGACCTGAGCGGCGAATGGCGAGGTGGCCGCCAGTTCGCTGATGTTCTTCAGCACGATCGGCCCGCTGATGCGCGAACTGTTGCTGATGATCTTGCCGTCGCCTTCGACGATCAGCATCTCGGCGCTCAGGTCGGCTTCCTTGCGTGCCACCAGCTCATTGAAGAAGCCCAGGGTTACGTCGATAGTGGAAACGCCGTAAGGCACGCCGTTTTTCTGGATGGCCATGGCGCAGTTGGTGCGTGGTTCGGCGCTGGCGTCGTCTTTGTAGGCCGCGGCCCAGGCGCATTTGCCCGGTGGGGTGGCCATGCCGCCCTTGTGCCAGGGTTGTTCGTAATAGTTGGGCGCGGCGTCACTGTTCCAGAAGGTATTGACCACCAGTTTGCCGGACGCGTCGCGGTGCCAGAACGTACTGAATTTGCTGCGTCCCTCGGCTCGCTGGTTGGGCAAAGGCCAGATCCCGCCGCCGAAGACTTTCAGCTCGCCGTACTGATCCACCAGCCCCGGCAACACTTTGTCGATGGCATCGCTGTCGAGCAGCGGGATGGTCTGGGTAATGCTGCGTTGCTGCGCCTGCACTTTGTTCAGTTCGCCCTGGATTTGTTCGGCAACCTCGGCGATGCGGTTAAGTGCCACTTCCTCTTCAGTCTGGCGCAGCTTGGGCGCGACCAGGTAACTGATACCCACCACGGTCAGGAGGGACAACACCAGCATGAAAACAACCAGAAACAGGGTATAGCGAGCCTGAATCGTTCGGAGTGAGGGCATACGGAGAATCCTTGCACGAAGGCGATTTTCTGAAACTGGCGAATGGGCAGTTCCGTATATATCGGCCTGGGAGGACGCAGCTTTAGATGTCAGTCAGCCAAGGGATAAAACGAGCGGATTGCACGAAGGCGGGCCTTCGGCTGTACCATGGGGCCCCGTTGGTGAGTCGTCATGCCGGCAAATGAGGTATGGATCGGCAAGCCTTCGGATACAGAACGGATACATTCAGGAAATTGGCAATGACTCATTCGCAACGTTTGAAATACTCGATTCTGATCGTCCTCGTCGTCCTGGCAATCATGCTCGGGCTGTCCTGGATGCAGGGCAAGGGCATGATCAGCGAGCAGCTGTTTCAATACATCGCCATTGCCGTGGCGGTCATCGTGGTGGTGATCAACGGCGTGATGCGGCGCAAGGTCAAGCCCTGAGCGCCGGTTTCATTCCTCGGCCTCGAGCACGGCCATCGCGCTGGGGTGCAGGCGGTAGCTTTTATCGGGGTTGAGGGTCACGACACCCTCGCTGCACAGGCGCTTCAACACCTCGCGCACGCTGAGAAAGGACAACGGAATGTCCAGCCCCAGTAACTGACTGTGCACACCACGCACGCCCAAGCAGCGGTTTTCGTGGGCGGCCTTGAGCAACGCGTCGATGACTTTGAGGCGAATCAGGCTGGTCCTGAGCCCGAAGCTCTTGAGCAGGCGCCTGATATGGTCATTGCCGCCGCGCTCTGGCGGCCTCTCGAATTCACGGTGGGTGGCGCTCAGCGAGACGCCGGTCGGCCTTGGCTTGCCCTCCATGGGCAGTTGCGCGTTACGCATGCAGAAACTCCTTACCAGCCAGATCAGAAAAGGTCACGAATACTCTCCTGTTATAGGACGAACGAGGATGGGCAATCATGAGGGTGGTGATGTGAAAAAATTGCCCCTGCTTCGTCAAACCCCCGTATTCAAGCGGCGTGTGGCCATTAATTTTTTTTCATCCGGTTCGTTTTCAAGGTAGGCACATTCCGGTTCAGCATGCGGCGTGTGATTTCCCAGGCGGGCCGAGTACTTGTCTACTGGCGCACCGGTAGCCGTCCTGGTTTCTGCAGTTTTCATCAGGAGTGAACGTGAGAATGTCCGGGCAGTTATCGAGGGTTGGCCTTGCGGGTGCTTTTTTAGGGATCGCCCTCGGGCTCAGCCCCGTGGTCAATGCACAGGACGATGGGCAGCAGGCCAGTGCCGAGATCCGTCGCACCCGTTTTGGCGTGCCACATATCCGGGCTCAGGACGAGCGTGGGCTGGGTTATGGCATCGGTTATGCCTACGCCCAGGACAATCTGTGCCTGCTGGCCAATGAGATCGTCACGGTCAATGCCCAGCGCTCGCGTTATTTCGGGCCCGAGCAGGTCACGGTGGAGCAGCGGCAGAACCGCGTCAGCGATCTGTTTTTCAGCTGGCTCAACACGCCGCAAGCGGTCTCCGGTTTCTGGCAGGCCCAGACGCCTCAAGTGCAACAACTGGTCGAAGGCTACGCGGCGGGCTACAACCGCGCGTTGGCCGAGCTCAAGGCCAAGGGCCTGCCCGAGCAATGCGTCAGCGACTGGGTGCGGCCTATCACCGCGCTGGACCTGGTCAAATTGACCCGTCGGTTGTTGGTGGAAGGCGGCGTCGGCCAGTTCGCCGAAGCCCTGGCTGGCGCGCAACCGCCCCAGGCGACGGCACTCGCGCACCCCCAGGTCGACGGTTTCGCCGCCGCCGCAACCCGGCAGCAGCGTTTCGCCCTGGAGCGCGGCAGCAATGCCCTGGCCATCGGCAGTGAGCGCTCGTTCAACGGTCGCGGGATGTTGCTGGCGAACCCGCATTTTCCGTGGGTGGGCGGCATGCGTTTCTACCAGATGCACCTGACCATTCCCGGCAAGCTGGATGTCATGGGGGCGGCGCTGCCAGGCTTGCCGATGATCAATATCGGTTTCAGCCAGCACCTGGCCTGGACCCACACCGTCGACAGTTCCAAGCATTTCACCCTGTACCGGTTGCAGCTCGACCCGAAAGATCCGACCCGCTACCTGCTCGACGGCAAATCCGTACCGATGAGCCAGCAGACCGTCGCGGTGGACATCAAGCAACCCGGCGGCCAGGTGCAGACGGTTTCTCGTGTGGTCTATGGCTCGCAGTTCGGCCCGATCGTGCAATGGCCCGGTCGGCTGGACTGGGACAACCAGTTCGCCTACAGCCTGCGGGACGCGAACCTGGAAAATGATCGCGTACTGGCCCAGTGGTACGCCATGAACAGGGCGGTCACCCTCAAGGATTTGCAGGACGCGGTCCATAAGATCCAAGGCATTCCCTGGGTCAATACCCTGGCGGTGGACGACCAGGGGCAAAGCCTCTACATGAACGTGTCGGTGGTGCCGAACGTCGACGCCGACAAACTGGCCCGGTGCAGCGATCCCAGGGCCGGATTGCAGCTTATCGTGCTGGATGGCAGTCGTAGCGAATGTGCCTGGGGCAGCGATTCCAACGCGGTGCAAAAGGGCATTTATGCCGCCGACAAGCTCCCGCAACTGCTGCGCCGCGATTATGTGCAGAACTCCAACGATTCGGCCTGGATGGTCAACCCTGCGCAGCCGTTGTCCGGTTTTTCCCCAGTGATCAGCCAGCAAGGCCAGCCGCTGGGCCTGCGGGCGCGTTTTGCGCTGGAACGGGTGGGCCAACTGGCCAAGGGCGGGCCGGTGAAGGTCGAGGATTTGCAGCGCATGGTCATGGACGATCAGGTTTACCTGGCTGACCAGGTGATGCCGGATCTGCTCGGCGTTTGCGTCGCAGACCTGGGGGGCGATGCATCGGCATTGGCCGAAGCCTGTGCCAGCCTCAAGGCCTGGGATCGCAAGGCCGGCCTGAACAGCGGTCTGGGATTGGTGTACTTCCAGCAGATCATGGAGCGGCTGCAGGCGGTGCCTGATTCATGGCGCGTTGCGTTCGATTCCAAAGACCCGCAACACACCCCGCGTGGCTTGGCGATCGAGCGACCGCCGGTGCTCAAGGCTGTGCGCGAGGCCATGCTGGCTTCGGTGGAGGCAGTGAAGGTTGCGGGGTTGTCGAAGGACAGCCAGTGGCAAGACGTCCAGGTGGCCAGCAGCGGCAGCCGACAGACGCCGATCCACGGCGGCCCCGGGGAGTTGGGCATCTATAACGCGATCCAGAGCGTGCCGGGGGCGAACGGCAAGCGGGAGGTGGTCAGCGGCACCAGTTACCTGCAAGTGGTGACGTTTGACGGTAAAGGTCCGCAAGCCCAGGGGTTGTTGGCGTTTTCCATTTCCAGCGACCCCGCTTCACCGTATTCGACCGACCAGACCCAGGCGTTTTCGCAGAAGCAGTGGAGTGTGCTGCCTTTCACCGAACAGCAGATCGAGGCCGATCCGCATTATCAGGCCGTGATTATCCGTGAGCGTGATGAGGCGGGCAGGGTGGCGACGCAATAACCGCGGTTGTGCTTGCAGGCGTCATCGCGAGCAAGCTCGCTCCCACAGGGGATTTCTGGTGGTTGGGAAATGACACCAACAGCGATCCAAACTGTGGGAGCGAGCTTGCTCGCGATGGGGGCGGTACTTCAAGAACGAGTCAGGCTGATTCACCGCTATCGCGAGCAAGCTTTGCTCCACAGGGGAGCCCTTCAGTTATTGGACCGGCCGCTGCCCGATGGAATTGAGCACCGGGTTGCCGTCCTTGTTCCGGGTCAGGTAGACCGGCAGGACTTTGGGCAACGAAGCCACGAGGTTCTGTACTTCGCTGATGTTGTAGACACCGCCGACACGCAGGCCGCCGGTGCTGGTGTCAGCCAGCATGACGGGACGCTCGAGGTAGCGGTTGATCAGCGGCAGCGCATCGCTCAGGGCGAGGTCATCCAGCACCAGCTTGCCGTTGCGCCACGCCAGCGAGCTGTCGTTCGGGGCTGTCTCGCGGACTTGGGGCTGGTGGTCGCCCGCCTTGTAGCTCGCCTGCATGCCCGGCGAGAGTTGCAGGCCGTTACGGGTGAGCGCTTGGTTGCTGGTGACCCTGACCGAGCCTTCCACCAGCGTGACCCGCACCTGGTCCTGGTACATCCAGACGTTGAAGCGAGTGCCGGTCACACGCACCTGGCCTTGGCCTGCGCGCACCACAAACGGATGCTGTTTGTCATGGCTGACGTCAAAAAACGCCTCGCCCTTTTCCAGGGTGACCCGGCGCTCGTTCTTGTAATTGGCGAAGGTCAGCTCGCTGCCCAGGTTGAGTTCCACCTGGCTGCCATCGCTCAGGGTGATATGGCGCACGCTTGTGCCGGCTTCGAACCGCTGGTAGGAATTGGCGATCCAGTCCAGGTTCCAGCCAGTGTAGGCGGCCAGGGGCAGGCCGACGACGAACACCGCGGCAGCGGCAGCCAACCGGCTCCAGCGTGACCGGGGCCTGGGCGCTGGTGTGGCGGCGGCTGCCTCGACACGCGGCAGATGATCGGCAACATCCCAGATTTCCTGCATGGCTTCGTATTCGAAAGCATGCAGGGGATCGGCATCATGCCACTGCTTGAATGCCTGCCGTTCGGCGTCGGTGCAGTCGACGGCATGCAATCGCATGCACCAATGGGCTGCGGCATCGGTAATGGCGTCGTATTCGGCTTCCGAGAGAGTATGTTCGGTCATTGATTCGTCCTGGTTTGCCGCATTCTAACCTTCGGCATGAGCTGCCGAGAACTGCCGTCATGGCGTTTGCGCATCAATGAGTCTGTTTTTTCGCTCAAACATCAGTCGTAGCCTACCGTCGCATACCTTGCGTGAAAAAAAGATCAACAAGCCCCCTCTTGTGTAACTCACGGCACGGCAAGTTGCCGGGAGGGACTCGCATCGAGTTGCCGCCCTAGTTCACAAATCAATAGTGTGATCGAGTCGGCGTTGCGGAGTATGACGTCGATGCGCTTGCCCGGCAAAATCGGATCCAGAAAATCATCTCGGGCGATATCCATGGTTCTGGCGCCAGTGAGCTTCAGGATCTCCCGGGTTGTTTCTTTGTATAAAGGCAGCAGCTCCAACTTCTTGTAGGTGTTGTCTGCGCTATCCCATTGCGTGAACAGTTTGAATTTTGGGGTGGTCAACGAAAGTCCGTTGAGCTGCAGCTCCTTTTGCTTGGCGTATTGCACTTGCCCTAGATAAGTCGTTGTCGAAATCAAGTCGAGGAATGGCAGTACCGCGTCCAGATAGATGATATCGAGGGTATCGAACAACTGATGGGAGACTTCATGGATGAAGGTCGCTGCCTGGGCATGGGCGTCGACATTAAAGGTGCCGGGGACGACGGCCTTGTACCCATCCAATCCCATGTCGAAGAAGAACTGTGTGAGGTAGATTCTTCCAGCGGCGGTCGGTTCGAGCACGAATGCAGTGGCTCTATCCTCCAGGTGCTTGAGGTGGCCGACAACAATGCGGTTCGCATTTTGCAGTTCCCAGGAAGGATCGGCCAATGCCTGGCATATCGGTGAGATCGCTGTCTCTATTTTGCTGATAAGACTGGCATCGACGTTGCTGACACCAAAAAACAATCTAAGGTAGCTGTCCAGTCGAGAGCCCGGAAGAACGTGTTGCTTGAATTGATGGAGGTTGTGGAGGGCATTGAACGAGTAGAGTCGCGCGGTCTCCAGTGCTTGCACGATCGCATTGGCCCGATGGGGATATTTCCGGCGTATTTCCGTCATGCCCCGCGCTTCAATATTCAACGAACCTTTGGCCTTGAAGTCGCTATAGGTGATGGCCATCTTCGACCCGGCCTTGCCAAAGCGGATGGTTTGGCGTTGTGGGTCGATCCCCCATGTCCGGCCATCCGGGGACCTTTTCAATAACGGCCCCTCACCCTGTTCATGGATGATTCGCCAGGTTTGGCCGGCTTTTGCCACTTGAAAGACTTTGCCGGCCAAGGGGATATAAAGCTTGCCGTTTTCCATGGCCTTGTAAGTTCCCTCAGCCAGGTTTTTTTGCAGGCTGGACAAACTGACGCCCGTGGCTTCGAAGACGCCCAGGTCGGTACGCAGTTGGCTGGTGGAAGCGATGTCCTTCCAGGTGAGCGCCGATGGGACAGTTGGCAAGGCGGGGTCAACGGGATCGAGCAGGCCGAATGTATCGTCGCGATTGAGCAGGCCCAGCGAGACCATCTCGGCGGCGCCGGCGATGAAGTTGTGCAAGCCGGTTTTCCAGTCATGCGCTTGCAAGGCTTCGGAAGACGCTTTGAAGTCTTGGTAGCTTTCCCACAGCGTTTCTATGAACGTCAGTTTGCCCGGCAACTGTCTTCCCACTAACCGGATGCCCGAGCTGAACAGGTGCAAGGCGGTATTCCAGTCGAATTGGCGCTTGTCCTGTGCCTGGGAACCCAACAGTTCTGCCAGCAACCTCGTGTTGTCATCGAACAGCGTGTCGAGCAGGTTTGTGCGGATAGGGTTGGAACCCAGGGTGATTTCCGAAAGGTGCCCGAGTGTCGAAGCGAACAGGTTCTTGAAAAGGGCTTGCTGGTCCTCGGGAAGCCGGCGGACCAGCAAATCCTGGAGCGCGCCGGGCGTGTTGAATGCCGCGACCACACTCGCTTCGTCCTTGAACTCGGTAAAGCAATGACCTGAGTGATAAGGGGCATACAGAACAAGGGGGGTGGTTGCCCGGGCGCTCGAACCCACCAGATAAAGGCCAAGGGCCTTGACCGCCGCCGCGCCACCAGTCTTGATCAGTTCCACTGGACGAAACACTGCACTGGCACCTTCGACCGCGCTACGGGCTACGGCATCCGGCATGTCCAGTACCTGGCGAATCAGGTCGAATGCTTTGCTGGAGAGATGTTGCTGCAGGTGCCGGGCGTGAGCATGTTGCAGCAGTTGCCAGGGGAGTTGCCGGCGGAATCGTCGCTTGCTTTGCAAGACTGGCGCGGCGGAGCCGGACAGCCTGTCCATGACTTGTGCTTTATAGGCGGTGGGAATATCCAATGACGATAATATTTGCCTGACCGCCATCTCGTTCAAGCCGTCAGGCAGTTTGTGCGTGGAGGTTGACGAGATCTTGAAGCCGTTTCGGGTCACATCGACATGATGCAAGGCAAAGTCGGTCAACGCGCTGGCCGGCCCCACGACGGCAAGGTCCGGCGTGATCTGCAGGGTATCGGGGTCGAGGTTTTTTCCAGGGAAACGTGCGTCCAGTAACGCTTTGAGTTTTTTATGCACGTAGATGCGCAATGGCTCGATACCGTCGAGGTAGTCCTTGGCCTCGGCATCGACCACGCTGTTCTTGTACTGCTCGAGCACTTCGATATGCAGGCGTTGATCTTCCAGGGACGCCGTACCGAGCCAGGCGGGCAGTGTCTGTTGCCGCCGGTTGGCTTGGGCGATGTCCACGGCGCGCTTCAGATTGGTGGGCGCGCCTTTAGCCAGCAAGGCGTCGAGGCTGTTGCGCAACGCCGATCCGCTGAGTTTCCAATCCCCGATTTTCAATGTGCTCAAGTAATTGCGCTCGGCCTTGAACTGCTCGATGAACGAGTTCATCCGATTTACCAGCACATTGTCTTCCAGCAGTTCATAGGCCTGGAGTTGGTAGCGTCCGTGGGGCATGCGTTGAGCGGGCGCCAGGTTCGAGAGCCAGGCAAAGCGTGTTCGAGTGTCCAGCAGGTTTTTGTTCAATTGCTCCGTGGCCAGGTCTACGCTCGCAAAAGCCTGTAGGCCGCCAGTGGGGGACCAAAGGATGGCCATGCCCGAGTAGGGGGTATCCAGGCCGCCGCGCTCGGTCATTAAAAAACAGTTGGACAGGCGTAGGGAAATCACACGCTCTTCAGTACGGCACGTCAGCTTCAACGCATAGACATCTGGTTGAAAGCCTCTGATGCCCAGGCGTTGCGTGCGGTCCGGGTAGTCGCCGTCGTAGGCGAAAACGTTCCTGATCAAGTCATGGGCGGCGGTCGGCAGCGTTCCGTCACGTTCTCTGAGTTCGGCCTCGGCGCGCAGGCCCAGTGAGAAGACGTTGGTCAGTTCAGGCAGTAGTTTGTCCAACCCGCTGTGTAGCGAGGCGGTGTTGGCGGGCGGCAGCTTGATGAAGTGGGTGTGAAAAGTGTCTTCGACATCGGTGTAGCTCCTGATCTTCCTCTCCAGTTGGTCGGCCATGAAGCTGGACGGTCGCAAGTCCCCGTAAAACGCCGGTCGTGTGCCCCAATGCCCATCGGTTTTCTGGTCCAACAACCTTTTGTTGATCAAGGTGCGGATATCCAGCGCCTTGTCGATGAGTGAGTGGAGATTGATGTCGCCCTGGCGGGACATTTCCAACGCGTAGTGCAAGTTGTCCAGCTGTTTGGCAATGATCGCGTCAGCCAGGGATTCAGCCACTGGCAAGTTCACCGATTCGCCCGACACGTGCGGCTGGTCGAAGCGTAGAAAACGGTTGCGTTCTTCCAGGCTCAAGAGGTTGTAGAGCGCTTGCCCGGGCTCGACTGTGGCCGGGGGCTTGAGCAGCGCATCCTTGAAACCCAGGTAGTTGGCGACCTTCTGCAGGCCGTGGCTGGGGGTGTAGAGATAATGATCCTTGCCGCTGATCATCAACGAACCCGCCAGTTCGACGAAACGCGGCGCATATTCCCAGAGGCGAATCGTTTCGATGAACAGAAGTGGCTCTTCCCGACGCGAAGGCCTGAACAGTCGAAGCAGCTCCTGGCTTTGGGCCTGGGTCAGTTGTCCTTTTTCGCGCTCGATCAGGATCGCGGCCTGCAATGCGTCGCGAATGACGCGGGCAAGAAAGTGGCGGCGCGACAGGTGGAAGGGGCTGTTCGCCTCCCAGTAGGCATCGATGCATTGGCTGAGCTTTGGGATCAGGTTCCTGGCCGTAGCCTTGATGATGCCTTCCCATTGTTGCGCCGTGTGCGCGCTGATGCCGGGGTGTGTCAGGTCGACGTCATGCCCGGCTGGCCAACCCTGATGGTGAAAGTACACCAGCACGGCGTCGCTCAGCGCAATGCTCTCAGTGACCGGGATTGCATGGCTATCGCCCAGCGGGCCACCCTTGCGCAAGGCGACGCGGGCCTGTCGTTGATCGAAGTCGGGAAGCCGCTCGTTCAACGCCTGGTCGAGCATCGAGGTCAGTGTGGGCAGTTTGATCAGCTCATCCACCATGGCCAGGGCATTGAGGCTCTGGGCGTGTTCGATGGATTCGATCTGTGCCTGGAAAACGTCTTCGTCGATGATCTGGCTGGTTTGTGTGATGTCGGTGCTGCTGTTCAGTTCGCTGCGCTGGGCAATCGACAGGTAGCGAAACAGTTCGTCGCGCCCCGTGGCGTCCTGCAGCATTTCATCGATCTTGTTTTCCAGGGCTTGCGGGTCGCTGAACTGGGTAATCCCCCTGTCCGGCGTGTAAAGGAACGCAGACTTGAGGTCGGCTCCGTCGGTATCTGGCAGGGCCTTGAGGATAAAGCAGCCGACCAATGGAATCGGCGCTTTGTCCTCGGCCTGGAGCTGGATCGTCTCGGCGGACATCGGCGGCCTCTGCGCCGCACGTTGCGCATGGCTGGGCAGGGAGACATGGTGCAACCAGTCGAGGTCGGCTTGGGTCAGCCCGTGGGGAGCGGTCAATTCGTCCAGGCGAGTGGCGTTCAATACCTCGGGAAATAGCAGTGGCGTGGTTTCAGTGGTCATCGTTGCTTCTCGATCAAGGCGCCGCAAGACGGCGCGAATGGGGCGCAAGCGTTCAGGCTAGGCAACGATGGATGGGCAAAGGTGGTACATAGTTATTGCACGCCAGGCTTCTTTGATCTGCGGTGGGGAAGGATTGACAGTGCGCGCCTGAAACAGTGTTTAATCACCGGGTGGGTTCTTCACGCTGTTGCTACCTCCAACAATCATTCCGGAGCTTCAGATGTCCGCGCCATCCGATCATGCCGCTTCTTGCACCCTGTCCTTCGATGCTCTGGTGAGCTTGCTGGAGAAGATTTTCCTGCGTCATGGCACGTCGACCGACGTCGCCCGGTGCCTGGCTGAAAACTGCGCCGGGGCCGAGCGCGACGGTGCCCATAGCCATGGCGTGTTTCGCCTTCCCGGTTACGTCTCGACGCTGAGCAGCGGCTGGGTCAACGGCAAGGCCGTGCCGGTAGTCGAAGATGTGGCCTCAGGGTTCGTCGCGGTGGATGCCGGTAACGGCTTCGCCCAGCCAGCCCTGGCTGCGGCGCGGCCATTGCTGGTGGAAAAGGCCCGCAGCGCCGGTATCGCCGTCTTGGCCATTCGCAACTCCCATCACTTCGCGGCGCTCTGGCCGGATGTCGAGCCGTTTGCCTACGAAGGCCTGGTGGCGTTGAGCGTGGTCAACAGCATGACGTGTGTGGTGCCCCATGGCGCGGATCGCCCACTGTTCGGCACCAATCCCATTGCCTTCGCCGCACCACGGGCCGACGGTGAGCCGATTGTCTTCGACCTGGCCACCAGCGCCATCGCCCACGGTGACGTGCAGATTGCTGCACGCAAGGGCGAGTTGTTGCCGCCGGGCATGGGTGTGGACAGCCTCGGTCAACCGACCCGCGACCCCAAGGCGATTCTCGAAGGCGGAGCGCTCCTGCCGTTTGGCGGACACAAGGGCTCGGCGCTGTCGATGATGGTCGAGCTACTGGCGGCGGCCCTGACCGGGGGGAACTTTTCCTTCGAGTTCGACTGGAGCAATCATCCGGGCGCCAAGACGCCATGGACCGGCCAGTTATTGATCGTGATCGACCCCAGCAAGGCCGCCGGACAAGACTTTGCCGAGCGCAGCCGGGAACTGGTCAGACAGATGCATGGTGTCGGGCTGCGGCGGTTGCCGGGTGACCGTCGTCATCGCGAGCGCAGCAAGGCCAATGAGCAGGGGATTGTCCTGGACGAGCTGACTTTGGCGCAGTTGCGGGAATTGGCGGGCATTTGAACCACCGGCTTTTATCGAGGCCTTGCACTGTCGTGACACGTTGCGCCAAGCCTTCTACTATGACGGCTTCTTTTCTCTGGAATCGCCTGGATGAGTAAGCCCGGCCAAATGGTGCTGGTTGCGCTGCGCAAGATGATCGCCTCGGGTGAGTTGGCCGCTGGCGAGCGCTTGATGGAAATTCCCACGGCTGAGTTGTTCGGCGTGTCGCGCATGCCGGTGCGCATGGCGTTCCGCACCCTGGAGCAGGAAGGGCTGCTGGTGCGCTTTGGCGGGCGAGGTTTTCAGGTGCGTTCGGTCAGTGCCGAGCAAATCGCCGGGGCTGTGGAGGTACGTGGCGTGCTGGAGGGCCTGGCGGCACGGCAGACGGCTGAGCATGGCTTGTCTGAAGAAGCGCGCGCGATACTCGAGCAATGCTTGGTGCAGGGGGATGAACTGTTCGCCAAAGGTTATGTGACCGAGGATGACCTGGAGGTCTATCACGACCTCAACATGCGCTTTCATCAGGTGATCGTCGAAGGCAGCCACAACCCGGCGATCGCCGATGCCCTGGCTCGCAACGATCATCTGCCTTTCGCTTCAGTCACCGCCTTGGCGGTGGATCGCCAGAACATGGCCGGCGAGTTTCGCCGCTTCAACTATGCCCACATGCAACACCATTCGGTGTTCGACGCCCTGATCAATCGCCAGAGCGGCCGTGCCGAGGCGATCATGCGCGAGCATGCCAATGCGACCCTGCGCTACGCCGAAGTGTTCGGCTCGACGCTGGCTGACGAGCGGATGACGGTGATTCTGCGTTCGGAGTAACTCGCCCGGCAGATTTCTCTTGCCCAGATCCCTTGGGGGAGCGAGCTTGCTCGCGATAGCGTTGGGTCAGTCGCCATCAATGCCGCAGAGCCGGCGTCATCGCGAGCAAGCTTGCTTCCACAGGATTCGTCCTTAGAGATCCAGCACCAGCACCGGGGTTTTTGATCTGGAACAACACGGTGTGAACTGGTCGTTGCAGGCCTGTTCAGCCTCGGTCAGGAACATGTCCCGATGCTCCGGCACGCCTTCCAGCACGCGGGTCAGGCAAGTGCCGCACACGCCTTGTTCGCAGGAGATCAGGATCTCGATGCCATGGCTTTCCAGCACCTGCACCACACTGCGGTCCGCCGGCACGTCGAAGACCTGGCCAGTGCGGGCGAGCTTGACTGAAAAGCTGCCGTCGGCACGAGTGTCGGTAGGGGCGGCGGCGAAGTATTCGCGGTGCAGGCGGTCTTCCTGCCAACCCTGGCCCTTGGCGGTGTCTAGGATGTGCTGCATGAACCCACCGGGCCCGCACACGTAGAGGTGCAGGTCGTCATCGGGTGCGGCCAGCACCCTGGCGGCGTCCAGCAGGGTTTCTGGTTCTTCATCGAAATGCAGAAACACCCGGTCAGCGTAAGGGGCCTGGCGCAGGCGTTCGACAAAGGCAGCACGGTCTCGGGAGCGGGCGCAATAATGCAGCTCGAATGCCGCTCCGCTCTGAGCCAGGTGCTCGGCCATGCAAAGGATTGGCGTAATGCCGATGCCTCCGGCAAACAGCAGGCTGCGCCGGGCCTGGGGCGCAAGGGAGAACAGGTTGCGTGGTTCGCTGATGTGCAAGCGCATGCCTGGCTGGATCAGCTCATGCAGGCTGCGCGAACCACCGCGGGACGCCGGGTCCTTGAGCACCCCAATGAGGTAGCGATGCCGTTCCTCGGGATGATTGCACAGCGAGTACTGGCGAATCAGCCCGTCGGGCAAGTGCACATCGATATGGGCGCCAGCGGTGAAGGCCGGCAATGACTCACCGTCGACACGGGTCAGCTCGTAGCTGCAGATATCGAGGGCTTCGCGGTGTCGCGCCGTGACCTGGACTTCGATCATGGCCGTTGCTCCGCCAGTTGTGGCTGTTGACTGCTGGCGATCAGGCCGGCTTGAGGTTCGCGCTCCCGTGCGATCCAACGCTCCAGCACCCGCCGGGACTGCACGCCGCCAGCATCGATGTTGAGCTTGAGCAAGTTGCGCTGCGGGTGGTCCAGCAGGTTGCGTTGCTGGCGTTCGAGCATTTCCAGGTCCTCGCTGAAAATCTTGCCTTGGCCTTCGCGAATGGACGCGGTGAGTGCTTCATCCTGCGGCTGGAAGTGCCGGGCCATGCCCCAGAAATACCAGATCGAGGTCTCGGTTTCCGGTGTGATGAAATCCACCACGATGCTCGACGCCTTGAACTGCGGCGCGGCGTGATAACCGCCGTTGCCGGCATGGGCCACGCCCACTTCGATCAGCACATGGCTGGGCGGGGTGAAGCGGCAGATCTGCCAGCGGTCCACCGGTACGTCGTCGGCCAGGTTGTTGCCGCGCAGGGCCATGCGCCAGAAGGGCGGAGCCATGATGTTTTCCATATGGCGGGCGGTGACCACTTCATCGCCTTCGACGGTGGTCACTGGTGGCGCCTCGTCGATTTCCTTCTGGCCGATGCTTGAGGCGTGGACGTAGGTTTCGTGGGTCAGGTCCATCAGGTTGTCGATCATCAGGCGATAGTCGCACTGGATATGGAACAGGCCGCCACCGTAGGCCCATTCATCACTTTCGGCCCATTCCAGATGATGGATGAGGTCCGGGTCGGCCAGCGCCTGGTCACCGGGCCAGACCCAGATGAAGCCATACCGTTCCTGCGCCGCAAAGGTCTTGTTGCAGGGGAATCCCCGTACCCGTTGCCCCGGCATCTCGACGGTCTTGCCATCACCGCCCATCACCAAGCCGTGATAGCCGCACACCAGGTTGCCGTTTTCGATGTAGCCCAGGGACAGCGGGGCGCCGCGATGAGGGCAGAAGTCTTCCACGGCTGCGACCTTGCCTTCGTGCCCCCGGTAAAAAACCATCTTTTCACCACAAATCTGGCGACCCAGGGGTTTGTCGGCGATTTCATCGGGGGTGCAGGCAACGTACCAGGCGTTCTTGGGGTACATGGCGGATCTCCAGGCGGATGTTGTTTTTGTCTGTGGATCCATTAACTCTCTTAACTAATTTCCTTGTCAACGTTTTTGCTGAATAAATGGATGATTGGTTTGTTTAGTGGATCCATTAGTGGCCGGTGGACGATCGCAGGCCGCTGGCATCCGGGGCTTCATTGAACGGCTGCAGGTGCGCTATGGTTCGCAGAACGAAGTATTCCTGGACCTGCTGGGCGGGTGTCTGATTGTCTTGCGGGCTTGCTGCTGCACAACACGGAGTGATTCATGAAGACCAAAGCGGTACTCACTGAGCAGGACGTTGCGCAATTGCTGGTGGCGGCCAAGGAGCTGGCGCACCAGCGTCAATGGGCCGTTTCGGTCTGTGTGGTGGACGACGGCGGTCATCCCCTCGGGCTGTTGCGCCTGGACGATGCCTCGCCGTTATCGGCCTACATCGCGACGGAAAAAGCCCGCACCGCCGCCATGGGCCGGCGCGACAGCAAGGTTTTCGAAGACATGATCAATGGCGGTCGCTACGCGTTCCTCAGCGCTCCGCACCTGCAGGGCATGCTTGAAGGCGGCGTGACGATCCGTCATGACGGTCAATGCATCGGCGCCATTGGCGTGTCCGGGGTCAGGGCCGAGCAGGATGCGGAATTGGCGCGGCTGGCAATGGAGGCGGTGCTGCCTATAACCCCGCAAGCCTGACGCTGAGGACGAGGCTGATAACCTGTGGGAGCGGGCTTGCTCGCGAAGGCGGTGTGTCAGTCGATGCATGGGTTGGCTGATACACCGCCTTCGCGAGCAAGCCCGCTCCCACCGGGAATTGCACAAATCTTCCAGACGTCATCCCTACGAGCGGTTAATCTGCTTCGGTCGGGTACACAAAACGAGGCGGCTCATGACGGCGCGCAACTGGATCGATCTCAAGCAGGACGCCACGTCCGGTATCGAGACCGTGCGCGCGCATTTCGAGGGGCATGCCTATGATCCCCATTGGCATGACACCTACCTGGTGGGCGTGACCGAGCAGGGTGTGCAGCAGTTTCATTGCCGCCGCCAGCAGCACAACAGCACGCCGGGTAAGGTGTTCCTGCTTGAGCCCGGCGAGTTGCATGACGGCAATGCGCCCCACGACCATGGGTTTACCTACCGCACGTTGTACCTGGAGCCCCAATGGCTGGAGCGCGAGTTGCGGTCCTTGTTCGACGGGGCGCCGGACAACGCCCAATTGGGATTCGCCGCTACCCTGACTGACGATGCGCGGCTGGCGAGTGCCACGGCCTTGGCCTTCCAGAGCCTGCATGAGCAGGAAATCCGCATCGTGCGCCAGACGGCCCTCGACACTCTATTGGCCAACCTGACCCAACACCTGCACTGGCGGGCGCGGATCAACCCGGATCCGCGGTTGCCATTGGTGGCGCAGCAGGCCCGGGATTACCTGCACAGCCACCTGAGCGACGACATCGGTCTGGACGACCTGGCGCGGGTCACCGGTGTGGATCGTTTTCGCCTGAGCCGTGCATTCAAGGCCGCTTTCGGTCTGGCGCCCCATGCCTATCTGATCCAGTTGCGCCTGGCCCGCGCCCGGCGCTTGCTGGCCTCTGGCGAGAGCGCCGGGACGGTGGCGGCCATGCTCGGTTTTGCCGACCAGAGCCACTTGGGGCGCTGGTTCCAGCGTGCCTATCGCCTGAGCCCGGCGGACTACCGCAAGCGCTGCTCAATTGTTCCAGACTGAGCGGGCCTTCGTGGGGATGATCGAGTGACGATCATTCACCGAGAAGTTGCTCCATGGACCAGTTACTGCCGTTTGCCTTGTTCGCCTTTGTCGCCTCCATCACCCCGGGCCCGACCAATATTCTGGTGCTGAGCCATAGCTCGCGCTTCGGCCTGGCCACCACCTTGCCGATCATCCTCGGCGCGTGCGCGGCGGCAGCCTTGTTGGTGCTCCTGGTCGGCACCGGATTGGGGGATGTGCTCGCGCGCCATGCCACGATTCAAACATTGCTCTCATGGGCCGGCATTGCCTGGTTGAGCTGGATGGCTTGGCAGATTTTCAGCGCCCCGGCCCAGGCCATAGACCCGGACCGGCCCGCCGAGGGCCCGCGACTGGGCCTGGCGGGAGCGGCCGGATTGCAGTTGGTAAATCCGAAAACCTGGATGATGGCGTTGGCGGTGGTCAGCGTGTTTGCCGGCGCCGAGGCTGACCGTACCGTGCGGGTGCTCTGGCTATCCCTGGCGTTTTTCGCGATTTCCATTCCGTGCATGACCCTGTGGGCCTATCTGGGCCTCGGCGCTGCCCGGTTCTGCCGTTCCGCTGTGGCGATGGGCCGGTTCAATCGGACCATGGCGGTGTTGTTATTGGCATCGGCGTGGTTGACCTTGGTGGTCTGAGAGATAGGAGGACTGGGAAGAATCGTTGTGGCGAGGGAGCTTGCTCCCGCTGGGGTGCGAAGCGCACCCAGACAGGCAGCGCTTCGCCAAGCCTCGGTCTATCGCAAGTCAGCTTTGCAAGTACACCGCATGGGTATGGGTGTACTCATACAAACCATGCTTGCCATCGGCCCCGCCAATCCCGGATTTACGCACGCCGGCATGGAACCCCTGCATGGCTTCGAAGTTTTCGCGGTTGACGTAGGTCTCGCCAAAGTCGAGGCCACGAATGGCGTGCATGGCCCGGCTCAGGTCCCGGGTGTAGATCGAAGAAGTCAGGCCGTAGTCGCAGTCGTTGGCCAGGGCGATGGCCTCGTCCAGGTCGTCAATGATCTGGATCGGCAGCACCGGACCGAAGATTTCCTCACGCATGATGTCCATTGATGCGTTGCAACCGGCCAGTACCGTGGGTTGGAAATGAAAGCCGCTGGAGCGATCCGCCACGCTGCCGCCGCTCACCAGGCTGGCGCCTTGGATGAGGGCGGTTCGAACCTTGTGTTCAACGCTGTCCAGGCCCTGGCGGTTGATCAGCGGGCCCATCTCCACGTCGGCTTCGGCGATCGGGTCGCCGTAGCGGGTGGCAGACATCGCCGCGCTGATCCGCTCGATGAATTGATCGGCGACCTTGCGCTCCACGTAAACGCGTTCGGCACAGTTGCAGACTTGCCCGGTGTTGATGATCCGTGAATCGCGAATGGCTTTCACCGCCAGCGCCAGATCGGCATCCGCCAGCACAATGGCCGGGGCCTTGCCGCCCAGTTCCAGGTTGAGCTTGGTAATGTTCGGTGCCGCCGCCGTCATGATCCGTGAGCCGGTGGCGACGCTGCCGGTGAAGCTGATCATGTCCACTCCTTTGTGACCGCTCAGGGCAGCGCCCACCTGGCCGTCGCCACATACGACATTGAACACACCGGGTGGCAGGTCGGTCGCGGCGACCAACCGGGCGAATTCGAAGCAGTTGTTCGGGGTTTCTTCGCTGGGCTTGATGACGATGGTGTTGCCGGTCAACAGCGCCGGGGCCATCTTTCGAGCGATCAGGAAAAACGGAAAATTCCACGGCAGGATCCCCGCCACCACGCCCAGGGGCTTGCGGAACAGGAAGATGTTTTCACCGGGGCGGTCGCTGGTGATGATCTCGCCTTCGATGCGCCGGGCCCATTCGGCCATATAGTCGAGATAGTCGGCGGTGAAATGGACCTCTACCTCGGCCAGGGCACTGATCTTGCCTTGCTCCAGGGTAATGGTGCGCGCCAGGTGGGTGACGTTTTCCCGTAGTTTGGCAGCGATGCGGCGCAGGTATCCGGCGCGTTCAATGGCCGGTTTGGCCGACCAGTCTTTCTGCGCGGCACGGGCGGCAGCCAGGGCCTGATCGACGTCGGCGGCGTTGGAAGCCGGGACCCGGGACAGCAGCGCCCCGGTAGCCGGGTTGAACACGTCCAGGTGCGCCTCGCTGTGGGTGAACTGGCCGTTGATGAAGTTCTGGAACACAGGAACGGATGACATGGCGGTATCCTTCAGTAAGTGCGCGACGGCGCTTGAGCGGGGGAGGGTTCGCGGTAGAGGGCAAGGGTGGCAAGGGCACTCTGGCGCAGCAGGCTGATGTCGATGGCCACGGCGATGAACTGGCAACCCCAGCCCTGATAACGGCGGGCGTCTTCTTCGTTGGGTGCGAGGATGCCGCAAGCCTTGCCGGCCGCGAGGGTGGCATTGACCGCGAACTGGATACGCTCCTGGACTTCGGGGTGACCAGGATTGCCCGCATGGCCAAGTCCAATGGACAGGTCGGCGGGGCCGATGAACACCGCGTCCACCCCTTCGACGGCGGCGATGGCCTCGACGTTTTCCACTCCGGTGCGCGATTCCACCTGGACGATCAGGCACAGCTCTTCATGGGCCGTGGTGAGGTAGTTGGCGACGCCATCCCAGCGGGTGGCGCGGGTCAGGCCTCCGCCGACACCCCGCATGCCGTGGGGCGGATAACGCATGGCGCGCACCAGGGCCTGGGCTTGTTCAGCGGTCTCGACCATGGGAATCATCAGCGTCTGGGCGCCGACGTCCAACAGTTGCTTGATGAGGTTGGCATCGCCGGTCACCGCTCGCACCACTGGCGCGGTGGCATAGGGCGCTACGGCCTGGAGCTGGCTGAGCACGCTGGGCACGGTGTTGGGGGCGTGTTCGCCGTCGATCAGCATCCAGTCGTAACCGGTGCCAGCGACGATTTCGGCGGCGTAACCGCTGGCGAAACCGGCCCAGATGCCGTACTGCGTATGCTTGGAGGTCAGCGCGGCCTTGAAGGCGTTGTGGGGCATGGTCATGGTGGGCTCCTCTAGCGGTTATAAGGCCTATGCAGTTGGCACTCAGGGTTCAGCGTCACGCCGAAGCCGGGCTGATCGAGGACCGACAGGCGCATGCGGCCTTGCACCGGTACCGGCTCGCCCAGCAATTGCGGGTGGAACATCGGGACCACTTCGTCCGCCTTGGGCGCCATCATCAGGAACTCGGCGAACGGACTGTTATGCCGGGTGGCGACAAAGTGGTAGCTGTAGACCGAAGAGCCGTGGGGGATCACCAGCGCGTTGTGGGCGTCGGCCAAAGCCGAGATTTTCACCAGTTCGGTGAGCCCGCCACACCAGCCGACGTCGGGCTGGATAATGTCGCAGCAGCCCATTTCCAGGAGCATGCGGAAGCCCCAGCGGGTGGCCTCGTGTTCGCCGGTGGTCACCAGCATGCCCTTGGGGACGTTTTTGCGCAGCGCCGCGTAGCCCCAGTAGTCGTCGGGTGGCAGGGCCTCTTCGATCCATTTCAAGCCGTGCTCATGGGCGCCGACCGCGAGTTTGGTGGCGTAGTTGAGGTCCAGGCTCATCCAGCAATCGAGCATCAGCCAAAAGTCCGGACCGACCCGCTCGCGCATCGTCGCCAGTGCCTCGAGATTCTTGCGCAGGCCTTCCTCGCCTTCGGCCGGGCCGTGATGCAAAGGCATCTTGCCGCCGATGAAGCCCATTTTCTTCGCCAGGTCAGGCCGTGCACCGGTGGCGTAGAACTGCAACTCATCGCGCACCGCGCCGCCGAGCAGTTGATGCACCGGTTCCTGGCGGATCTTGCCGAGCAAGTCCCAGAGCGCCAGGTCCACGCCGGAAATCGTGTTGATCACCAGGCCCTTTCGGCCGTAGTAGAGCGTCGATTGGAACATCTGGTCCCAGATCTTTTCGATGTCGGTGATCCGGGCTCCTTCGACGAATCGCGCCAGGTGCTTCTCAACGATGTAGGCCGCCGGTTCGCCGCCGGTGGTCACGGCAAACCCGACCGTGCCATCGCTGGCCTCGATCTCTACCACCAGGGTGCCGAGTACGTTGATGCCGAAGCTGCGGCGACTCTGGCGGTAGTCCGGGTATTTGCTCATCGGTGTGGCGATGTGATCGTCGATCCAGTGGCCGTCCGCCTGGTCGTGATAATCCGCGCCGCCGCCTCGCAGGACAAAGGCGCGGACGTGTTTGATAGTGGGGATTCCCATTGTGCAGCTCCTTGAGTTAAACCGTGGCCGGTGTGTTCGAGGCGCGTTGGCCGGGGGAGTGGATGCCCAGTACCAGCAACGCGGCGATGACGGTGGTGGCGGCGAGCAGGTAAAGGCCGGCCGCAGGAGAATGGAAGGCGCCTTCGGCCCAATTCTTCAGCACCGGGGCAATGAAGCCGCCGAGGGCACCGAAGGAGTTGATCAGCGCAATGCCTGCCGCAGCGGCACTGCCAGCCAGGTAACTGGAGGGAAATGTCCAGAATACCGGCTGCACGGCGATGAAGCCGGAAGCGGCGAAGCATAGGGCGATGATGCCCAGAAGTGGGCTGGACACACTGACCGAGCAGGCGATCCCGGCGGCGGCCATCAACAGGGTCAACGCAGCCGTACGGCGTCGCTGGCCGGTGCGGTCGCTGTAACCGGGAATCAGGTAGGCCGCGCACAGCGCACAAACCCACGGAATGGCCGTGACCAGACCCACCAACAAGCCAACCTTGCTGCCCAGCAACCCGGCCACTTGGGTCGGCAGGTAAAACACCACGCCGTAGACGCTGGCCTGGATCAGCAGGTAAATCAGGCACAGGTAGAGCACCGAAGGCTGGCACAACACGCTGAGCAGGCTGCGGCCATGGGATTGTTTGTGCTGGTCCTCGGCATCAAGCAGTTCCTGGACCTGGCGGCGCTCTTCGAGCGTCAGCCATTTCGCATCGGCGGGGCGGTTGTCCAGGTACCAGTAGGCCCACACGCCCACCGCCGACGCCATCAGGCCTTCCACGGCGAACAGCCATTGCCAGCCGTGAACACCGACGAAACCGTCCAGCTCCAACAGCAGTCCCGACAGCGGGCTGCCGAAAATGAACGCCAGCGGGGCGCCGAAATAGAAGAAGCCCATGGCCTTGCCCCGGGCCGCCGAGGGGAACCAATAGGTGAGGTAGAGAATCACGCCGGGGAAGAATCCGGCTTCGGCCACGCCCAGCAGGAAGCGCAGCACGTAGAAACTGGTTTCGTTGTGGGCGAAGACCATGGCCGCCGACACCAGGCCCCAGGTAACCATGATCCGGCACATCCACAATCGCGCGCCGACGCGGTGCAGGATCAGGTTGCTGGGCACTTCCAGCAGTGCGTAACCGGCGAAGAACACGCCCGCACCAAACGCGAATGCGGCGTCGCCGATGCCGGTGTCGGCCTGGAAGGCCTGTTTGGCAAAGCCAACGTTGGCCCGGTCGAGAAAAGCCATGATGTACATCAGCAGCAGGAAGGGCAGCAGGCGCCAGGAAATCTTGGCCAGCACAGACACAGGAAGAGTCTTCATCGCGGGAGTCCTTTAGCAGGTATTTGTTCTTATGGGCTGGACTGTACGGCGGGCGATTGATGCGTTACAAATCGAATCTAGCTAACAATCGATACCGTTAAGGTATCGGTAATAAGAGGCCTATCCATGACTCATCCAGTATCGTCGCGCAGTCTGTTCAACCGCCTGCGCTACAAGCACTTGCACATGCTGGTGGCCTTGAACGCCAGCCAGAACCTGCACCGGGCTTCCCAGAGCCTGAACATGTCGCAACCGGCAGCGACCCGGATGCTGCACGAGATCGAGGACATGTTCGGTTGCGACCTGTTCGAGCGCATGCCCCGGGGCATGCGCCCGACCGCCCTGGGCCAGGAGCTGATTCGCTTCGCCGAATTGGCCCTCAGCGGTCTGGACCGCTGCGCCGAAGACCTGCTGGCCCGTCAGCAGGGCGGTTATGGTTACCTGTCCATCGGCACCATCATGGGGGCGGCGCCGGACCTGGTCATGGACTCCATCGCCCGGATCAAGGCGCTCAATACGCAGCTGCGGATCCGCATCATGGGGGACACCAGCGACCAGGTGATCCAGTTGCTGGAGCAGGGCCGCATCGACCTGGCCATCGCCCGGCGCAACGCCTCCACCGACAGCGAGCACTATGACTTCGAGCAACTGGGCAATGAACGACTGCTGGTGGTGGTCCACGCCGGCCATCCCCTGGCCCGGCGCAAAAAACTGGACCTGACCGAACTGGTCAGCGAATGGCCGTGGATCCTGCAGCCGGAAACCAGCCCGGCGCGCATCGGCCTCGATCAAGCGTTGCAACGTCTTGCGCTGCCGACGCCCGCAGACATCATCGAATGTAGCTCGGTGTATTCCATGCAACAGCTAATTCAACTGACCGACGCGATCATGGTGCTCTCGGAAACCGCCTTGCGCGATTACCTGAAGATGGGCCTGGTGGTGGCGCTGCCGGTGGCGCTGGACGTGCAGTTGGCGCCGTTTGGCTTGTTGCGGCGCAAGGGGGAGC
This sequence comes from Pseudomonas sp. NFACC04-2, assembly GCF_900119265.1. Lineage (NCBI taxonomy): Bacteria > Pseudomonadati > Pseudomonadota > Gammaproteobacteria > Pseudomonadales > Pseudomonadaceae > Pseudomonas > Pseudomonas sp. NFACC04-2. The sequence goes on along the minus strand of NZ_FPJC01000003.1, from coordinate 377,321 downwards.
CGGTGAGCCGGGAGCTGGGGTTGTTCATTGATCTGCTACGCACGCAGGCCGCGGTGGGAAGGTAGCGCCTGAGCGCTTGCTGCGCTGACGCCCGCAACCCCTTGCAACGGTTGCGCGGTTTCAAAAACCGATCGGTTTGGAGAGCATCGGCCACGTCAACGCACTCAATCGCCCCCAAGGATGGAGGTTCCACCATGTCTACCCTCGATAACCATGTCGAGTTTATCCAGGCCAGGCTGCCCGCCTGGCTGAAACGAGCCACACGGCTCCAGCAGGAGCGCTTCAGGGTGCTCACCCGGCAACTGCAACACGACAGCGATGCGCTCAACGCATTGCTCAAGGACCTGCCCACGCCCTATGCCTTTACCCTCGATCTGCTCAAGGTGCAGCCGCAGATGCAAGGCTGGAGCCAGGTCAATGGCCGCGGTGATATCGCGGAGGTGTTACGTCGGGCAAGGGTCCGGCGCAGCTCGTTCATCACGGATCCCTCGCTGTCGGTCGTCGAAGCGGCCATGCGCAACTACCCTCCCGACGATGCAATCACCGGCAGCGCGTTCGATCGAAAAGGCGAGCTTTTCATCAAGGGCAAGCCCGGGGAGTTCTATCGTTGGGGCGCACCGACGGACACCATGCCACTGCCCATGACCCCGGCCAGTTTTGCCCGCCTGTGCCGCAGTGTGGATGTGGGCGGGGCCTACCGGCGCTCGCTCGAATGGCGACTGCCGCGTATCGGCCATCAGGTGCCCATTGTCGCCACGGCCTACATGGCCTATGCGCGCAGCCAGCTTGCCTATGACGCCTACGAGGCGAAGCTGGATGGACGCCTGGATAACACCGGTGAGCGCTTGCTGGCCCACGTCGGCGTCCAGTTGGAAGATCGGCCTGTGGCGCCGCTGGCCTGCGAGGTCAAGGCGTTGGCGTTGCTGTCGGCACCGCTGTTCGGCGCTCGGGTGTACTGGGGGCTGGCAGGGGATGCCAAGGGTGTTCGCCCGATCGTGCTGCACATGCCCCATGATGCAGTGGCACCGCTCAAACAGTTTCCCAGCCTGCAGGCACTGTCGGCCGAGCTGACCGAACGGGTCCGCAAACGCAGTTATCGCCAGACCCTGTTGCGTTATCTGCCGCTGCGTCTGCAGGCCAGCCTGGGGTCGGCCCTGCACGATCAAGTGGAGTGGAAGGTCACGGACAACCTCAATCTCTTCCAGGAAATCCATGCCCGAATCACCGGGTGGCGCGAGGGCGAGCGAGGCGAGGACGGCAACCCTCGACGGATTCGGATCCCCACGCCCAAGGTGGCCTGGGGCCTGGATGACCTGCGCGAGGATCCCTGGCACGCCACCTACCACGAATGGCGTGGTCATACCCTGGCCAACGCCTCGGCCTTGATGGTCCCGACCCGGGATCAGGACTGGCGGGCGCTGCTGGCTCGCCTCGAATACTGGGAAAGCCTGGTCGAGCGTTCGCTGATGGTCGCCGCGACCTTTTTCCCGTTCTGCGCACCGGTGGGCCTGGTTGCCGCCGCAGTAGGCGGGGTGCGCCTGGTGTATGAAATCTTCGAAGGGATCCAGGCGTTCAATGAAGGTCACGCGCAAGAAGGTATTGAGCATATCTTCAACGCGTTGTTCGGGGTGGCCCAGGGCGCTTACCTGGGCTTCATTGGCGCAGCCATCGAGCCCATGCCCGTGGCTGACGGCACCACCCGGTTGTGGAATGGCGACATGCGCCCCTTTGAAGCACAGCGTTTGCCTCCCGTTGACGCCGAGCAGGACGCCTGGGGTGTCTGGCGCACGGCGGACGAGGCCTGGGTGCGAATCGAGGATCGTTACTTCGAAGTGCAAGGCACGCGGGACAACGTGAATCTGCGCCTGCCTCCCGGGCATACAGGCGTTGCGCCGCCGCTGGAATGGAACCGCACGCGAGGCTGGCAGTGGGCACACCGCAACCCCTTGCAGCGAAGTGGCCTGGAGCTGTTGCGAACCTTCCCCGAAACGCCCGTCGAACTCGACGACCCTACGATACTGGCCGTGCAACGCCAGGTCGGTATCGGCGAAGCGCATCTGCGCTACCTGCAAGTGGAGGCGCGGCCGATGCCGGCCATATTGGCCGATGGCCTGGACGAGGCACGGAACTGGCAATGGGTGCGGCACACCATTGAACGCCTGCGCCGTGGCGAAGCGCCGCAAGGGATGCATTTTCGCATCGTCCAGACCCTTGTGGAGCTGCCGGGCTGGCCGGAAGACATGACCTTGCGCTACCACGATGGCATCAATCTGTACCCGGTAGGCGATACGGCCGACACCCGCTCCATCCTCCTGACCAAAACCGACCTGGCCGACGATGCCTGGGCCGCTCGCATCCTGGAAGGCCTGAGCAGTGACGAGCAAACCGTACTGCTGGGGCAAAGCAGTGTCGGTTTGCAACCGCTGGAGCGAAGTCGCTTGTTGGCCGGCCGTTGGGCCGCACGCCTTGAGCGTGACGCCAGGCGCGTGACGATGGCCATGGGCAGGTCCACCCGACTCGATCCACTGGCAGTTCCCTTGGTCCAGGCATTCCCGAGCCTGCCTGAATCCATCGCCAACGAGCTCGTTCGCGACGTGACAGGCAAAGACCGGCTGCGCTTGCTCGAGGGTCGGGTGGCCGGGCAGCTCGGCAGGCAGGCGGCCGAAGCGTTGCGTGAGCTACGTTTGAGCCGTGCGCTGCGCGCCTTGGAGCGTGGCGAAAGCAGCGTCGATCGGGATCGCATCATCATGGGGCTGCTGGCGGATATGCCCAATCTCCGCGGGCGTCTGCACCTGCGGTTGTGGTTGCGCGAGCTGGCGGATCCGGTCGGGCTAGGGGACGCCGGGCCGCTGAAAGTCATCCGCCAGGAAGGTGAACTGTATCGCCCCTTCGACGAAACCGGCGAAGAACTGGCGAACGCCATGGCCCTGGAGGCTGCGCTGCTAAGGGCCATGCCGGACGAGGCTCGCAGTGCCCTGGGCCTGAATATCTGGGAGGCGGACCGGCTGCGCCGCCAACTGCTGACACGGGCCCTGGTGGACCGGCAAGCCCTGCGTCCGTACTTGGCGATGCGTCGCCTGGGTAGCCTGGGGTCTCGTCCGCAATGGCTGAACGGACACCTGGTTTACCCGCTCAGCGGCCGTGGCCGGCTGCCGTTGCAGGAGTGGCAAGGCAGCCTGCGTCAGCGCCTGGAGCGGCTCTATCCCGCCCACGCGGGAAATGCACTGGAACGGCTGCAGCTTGGCCTGAACGAACAGGCCGGGCTCGAGGGCATCAGCCTCAACGATGTGATCACCCGCCTGGAGCACGAATGGACCACCCTGGACGAGGGGCTGCGCCAATGGGTCGACCAGGAAGGCTTTCACCACCCCGCTGAACAGATACTGGACCGTGAGGCGCTGGTCGCGCAGCGCCAGGTCATTGCGAGGGAAATTCGCCGGGCCTGGCAGCGCGCGCCTGACCCGGGCAGGGAGGGCGCAGAGTTGGTATTGCGGATAGAAAACATCAACGTCGGCCGGCTGCCCCCCATCCCGGTTCGTTTCGAGCACATCGAATCAATGGTGCTAGCCAATCTGGAGCTGGTCGAGGATCCTTCAGACTTCCTGCGCATGTTCCCCGGCATCGAATCGCTGAACCTGCGGGGCAATAACCTCACGGCCGTCCCCGTAGCGGTAGGTGAGTTGCGGGCGCTGGTGGATCTGTCATTGGCCCGCAACCCGTTGCACTTGAGCGCGGATGTGTTTGCCCCTCTGCTGGGCAATGATCCTTCGATCCCGTTATGGACCCTGGACGTGTCCGGGATCAGCAGCGGCGCGGCATCGGGGACCAACGCCGAGGTGCTTGCCGCCATTGGCAGCCTGGCCGCGCTACCGTCCCTGCGTGAAGTCATCTGGACCGACAATCTGGATTTCACGCCCGAGCAGTTGCAGGCCCTGACTGCCACATTGCCCGACCTGCGGGCGCTGAACCTGGCGCGCTGTGGCTTGCGGCTGGACGAGGAGGGCAGCGCTTTCCTGCGCAGCGCCACCGCTTTGCAGGAACTGCGCCTGAGTGAAAACAACTGCCGGGACCTGCCGGAGCTCCCCGAGCTTGCGAACCTGATGACGCTGGAGCTGGGCAGGACCGGCCTGGATCGGGTGCCCTCGTTGGCCTTGGCGGTGCTGGCCAGGCATTCCGATGTATTCATCTCCGATACGTTCGTCGTCGATCTCAGCGGCAACCGTATCACCACTATCCAGGATGACTTGCTCCCTGCGCTCAACCGTTTGCCGAGCCTTGACACACTTGGGGTCTGGCTTGACGACAACCCCTTGCCCAGCGCCCAGATCAATGCCCTGCGCAATGTGTTTCCCGAGGCGTTTCACTACACCGTCGACGAGTGGCTCTATATTTCTGCCTCGCTCCAAAGGGCACTGGAGGTTGCCCGTGACGATCCCGGGATGCGAAGTTTCATCGATTGGTTTTCTGGCCGCGTCCGCGAAGCCGACGAGGATTCCCCAGCCGGGCTGGCGTTTGGCGTTCGCCAGAGGGCCGGGGCCGTTCTGCAGCACTTCATCGGTTATGGAAACGTCTATGACCAGTTGCCCACCTTGATTGGCGATTTCGACGTACAACTTCGACAATTGCGCACGCGCTTGCAAATTCGCAGCCAGGACAGGGAGCAGCCGGACATCGGCGAGCTGGAGCTGCACTTCACGATGTTCGAGTCGGTGATGCGTGCACGACTGTCCCGGGACGGGGCGCCGTTCGCGAGTTTCCTGGCCGAACACCTCTCCCATTGGGACTTCGCGCTGATGGATCGCTATATCGATCCCTTGCAGCGCCATGCGCAGATGAGCCGGGAGGCGTTCATCGAATGGCTCAGCGATGCCCAGGATACCTTCGACAGCAACGATCAAACCCCGCGTACCGGCGAGATGACCTGGCGGCCTTACCTGGGCCTGATGTCCCGCGAATGGACCGATGGACTGGCGCTCTGGGAAACGGTCGATGACGACCTGGTGAATGCCTTCAGCGAGCCTATCGATCCGTCCCGCTGGCCCCAGGTCATGCTGGATAACCTGGTTTCGCCTGACCCCGGATTACCCAGCCCCTTGGAGCCGGTCACCGAAGGCGAGCGGATCGTCTGGCGGCGCACGGGGCTCGAAGCCGTTGCCGATGTGGATTGGCGGGGCGGCCAGCCGGTGACGCTCAACGAGGATCAGTTGCGCCGCACCATGGCCATCTACCGCTCGGTCAAGAGCCGGGAGATCGAGGCCCTGGTGCGCCGGGTGACCAGGAGCCTGGTTACCGCCTGGTGGCCGGTGCTGCCACTTTGAAGACCAGCGCCTTCAGGCCACATTGCACGTCGGCATCGGGAAACTCCGGTGGATTGGCCAGCCGCTGCTCGAACGTCAGCCCGGGGGCTTCGCGGGTGACCCCGTCGATGAGGAAGTCCGGTCCGGTGGCCGGGTCATTGCTGCAGGCCAGGACCGTGCCGTCGGCCGTCAGCAGTTCTGGTAGGCGGCGCAGGACCCGCTGGTAGTCCTTGGTCAGCAGGAAGCTGCCTTTCTGGAAGGTCGGCGGGTCGATGATCACCAGGTCATACGGCCCGCTATTGATCACCTTGCCCCAGGATTTGAACAGGTCATGGCCGAGGAAGCTCACCTGGCCAAGGTCATGGCCGTTCAGGCGATGGTTGTCACGGCCTCGACTGAGGGCCGCGCGCGACATGTCCAGGTTGACCACATGCCGCGCACCGCCGGCGATGGCCGCCACCGAGAAGCCGCAGGTGTAGGCGAACAGGTTCAGTACCCGCTTGCCACTGGCGTTGGCCCGCACCCAGTCGCGACCGTAGCGCATGTCGAGGAACAGGCCGTTGTTCTGTTTCCTGCCCAAGTCGATCCGATAGCGCAGGCCACCTTCGGTCAGGGTCCATTCGTCGATGGGGTCGCCCACCAGCCACTGGGTGAGGCTCTGGGGCAGGTAGCGGTGTTGCACGGCGAGGGTATGGGCGCCGCTGTTTTTCCAGGCGGGCGAGGCGGCGAGAGTGAGCAGCATGGACATCAAGTCATCCAACTGCATTGGTTCCGGTTCTTTGAACAACGAAACCAGCACAATCCCTTGCAGCCAGTCGACGGTGAGGTGCTCCAACCCTGGCCAGCACCGGCCGCGACCATGGAACAAACGGCGGGTTTCTTCCGGCGGGGAGGCCAGGGCTGTCAGCAAATGGGTCTGCAGATCATTTAGAACTTGAGGGGTCATCAGGCAAGGCCGGCGATTCGAAAGGCCGGCATTTTAACCTGTGGCGCGGGAGCTTGCTCCCGCTCAGTTGCACAGCAACGGCCTGTTCAGCCACCGCTGCTAGACAGAATGCTCGCCACCTGTTGCGGCTGGCAGTTGAGATACGCCGAACGCTTGAGCCAGCCCGGATCCGGGTACCAGGAGAACATGAATTGGCCGCCCTTGAGCTTGTCGATCACCTGCCGCGCCACTTGCGGGCGCACAGCCGGGCAACCCTGGCTGCGCCCGATTCGCCCCTGGCGCACGCTCCACAGCGGATTCACGTAGTCGGCGGCATGGATCACGATCGCCCGGTCACGGGCCAGGTCGTTGAAGCCCGGTTCGAGGCCGTCCATGCGCAGTGAATAGCCGTGGGTGCCCTGGTAGCTTTCCTGGGTACGGAACAGCCCCAGGCTCGACTGATAGCTGCCCAGGCGATTGGAGAATTGCGTGGCGAAATTTTCCCCGGATTTCTGCCCATGGGCCACCAGGTCGCGCAGTACCAGTTTTTTCTGGCGCAAGTCGAAGATCCACAAACGCCGGGCCGTGGACGGTTGCGAGTAGTCGATCACCGCCAGGTGACGGGCCTGGCCGGCGCCATTGGCGACCGCGCATTGCATAGCGCTCAAGGCACTTTTGAGCGCCAGGGGATTGAGTTCCGGCGCCGCCTGGGCGAGGCTGTGGTAAAGCGTCTGCGACTTTGCCTTTTTGTCGGCCAGCGCCGGGCTGCAAATGATGCCCAGGCCCAGCATGACCAGGCAGAGCCGGCGCAAAAAGCCCGATACAGGCGAAGGCGTTCCAACGTGGTGTTCGTTCGCGGCATCCCGTCCGAATTCGTTTGTGTGCATGATGGCGGGTCGTACCTGTCGCAAAATTCACCGTCAGCGAGACGGCCATGGATTGGAGTAAAGCAGTTGTTCAAAAAGTCCGCATGTTACCTGAGCCTTTTATTGCTCACTGCGCCATTGGTCGCCACAGCCGAAGACAGCGATCCGGCACTGGTGCAGACCACCCTGGCGCAATTGGCGGTCGCGTGCCCGGACGTCGCGGTGGGTGTCGACTTTCCGACGCTGCTCGATTTGCAAGCGTTCTATCAGCAAAACGCAGGCCAGGAAGTCTGGTCGGACAACGAACGACGGGGGGCGTTGCAGGTCCAGTTGCAACAACTGGCCGATGACGGCCTCGATCCCGCGCGCTATGGCTTGCCGGTCGAGGGCGCGATCCAAGGCCCTCATTGTGCCGACATCGCCATCAGCCAACGCTACCTGCAAGCCTTGCATGACCTGCGTTTCGGCTACCTGCCTCAAGACCGGCTGGAGCCGGTGTGGAAGGCCAACCCACCGCCACAGGACCACCCGGCCGTGGTGCTGGCCATCGCCGGGCTGGGCTTGCAGAACCTGGCCGACGCTTTTGAACAGGCACGACCGAACCTGGACCTCTACCGCAACCTGCGCGGCCTTTATGCCCGGTTGCGGCAACAGCCTTTAGCCGAATGGCAAGCGGTGCCGGGCGGGCCGTTGCTGCAACCGGACAAACAGGACGCCCGCGTACCCGCCCTGGCCCAACGACTGTTCAACGAGGGGTATCTGAGTACGCCGCCGCAGGTGAGCGACGAGCACTACAGCCCCATGCTGGTGGAGGCGATGAAGAGCTTCCAGGCCCAGCATTCGTTGCAGGCCGATGGTGTGGTGGGACCATGGACCGTCACCGAGCTGAACATCAGCCCGGCCATGCGCCGCGAGCAGTTGCGCATCAACCTGGAGCGCATGCGCTGGCTGGCCCAGGACGTGGAGACCGACAGTGTCCTGGTCAACGTGGCAGCGGCGCAGTTGACGGTCTACCGGGGCGGCGCGCCGGTCTGGCAAACCCGCACCCAGGTGGGTCGTGCGCAACGGCAGACGCCGCTGCTCAAATCCCACGTCACCCGACTGACACTCAACCCGACCTGGACCATTCCGCCGACCATCATGCGCGAAGACAAACTGCCCGAGATTCGCCGCGATCCGGAGTTTCTCAGCCGTCACAACCTGCGGATTCTCGATGGTGATGGCCTGCCGTTGCTGGCGGAAGATGTCGACTGGGAGCACCCGGGCAACCTCATGTTGCGCCAGGATCCAGGCCCGAAGAACCCGTTGGGCAAAATGGCGATCCGTTTTCCCAATCCGTTTTCGGTGTACCTGCATGACACACCGAGCCAGGCACTGTTCAGCAAAGGCCCACGGGCCTTCAGTTCAGGCTGCGTGCGGATCGAGCAAGTGATGCACCTGCGCGACCTGCTGGTAAGCCCGGCCGAACGCGCACGCACCGACACGCTGCTGGCCAGTGAGTCGACCCACGAGTTCAGGCTGGCCCGGCCCGTGCCGATCCTGCTGGGCTACTGGACAGCACAAGCGGACAGCCAGGGCCAGGCGGTATACGTCCCGGATATCTATGGGCGTGACGCGACACTGTCGGCCGCCCGTGGTCGCGCGCTCTGAGCTCAAGCGCATGCGGGCGCGGGCGCATGGATGGTTTCGTCGAGTGTTGCGGATAACCGCTGGCCGATAACGCCGGCGGCCTGCAAATGCTGTTGCGGATCGGCGGTTTCCGAGTCGAGCAAACGCTGGGAACTCACTACCCGGGCACCGCAATAACCGAAAATGCCATGGTCGATCTGCGTGGTCATCGCCTCACCGTAGCCGTGGCGCTGGAAGCTGTCGGCATCGGCGCCACCGACTTCCACCAAATGGACCCGCAGGTGCTGCAGCTTCTGGATAAACGGCTTGTCGAGGCTGAAATCGAACGCCCAGCCGTTGGAAAACACCCGGTCGATCCAGCCCTTGAGCAGTGCCGGCATCGACCACCAATAAATCGGATAGACCAACACCAACGCGTCGGCACGGTCGATTCTGGCTTGTTCGGCCAGCACATCCGCTGGCGGCAACGCCTCGCGATGGTGCACGGCGTGGTCGGCAAAGCTGAAGCGCGGATCGAAGCCTTCGCCAGCCAGGTCGGCGATCTCGAACGTATCGGCAGGGTTGGCGCGGGTGATGCCCTCGGCGATTTTCCCGGCCAGGCTGTGGGTGAGGGAGCGCGGATCGTGGTGAGCCACAACGATGAGTGCATGCATGGCGAAACTCCTTCTGGTCACGAGGTCTTGATGACAGGTATGCTTAAGTTACGCTTAGTAAGTTATGGTTGGTAAAGTTAGCATGTCAAGCACTGACGAACATTCGCAGGCTTCACCTCGTCGTCGTTTATCCCGGCACGACCGGCAGCGCCAATTGCTGGATGCCGCCTGGCGACTGGTGCGCGAGGAGGGCAGCGACGCCTTGACCTTGGCGCGGCTGGCGGACCAGGCGGGGGTGACCAAACCCATCGTCTACAACCACTTCATTACCCGGTCTGGGCTGCTGGCGGCGCTTTACCAGGATTTCGATGCCCGTCAGACCGCACTGATGGATGCGGCCCTGGATGCCAGTGAGGCCACCTTGCAAAGTCGAGCGGCGGTGATCGCTTCTTCCTACGTCGAATGCGTGTTGTTGCAAGGTCGAGAGATTCCCGGGGTGATTGCAGCGTTGACCAGCTCGCCGGAGCTGGAACGTATCAAGCGTGAATACGAGGGCATTTTCCTCGACAAGTGCCGCGCGGTGCTGGAGCCGTTCGCCGGCACAAAGGGCATCACCCAGGCCGGTTTGCGAGCGATGCTGGGAGCGGCGGAAGCATTGTCCAATGCCGCCGCCACTGGGGAAATCAGCGCTGACGAGGCGAAAGAAGAGTTGTTGGCCAGTATCGTGGCGATGGTGACCAGGACCGTCGACACCTCTCCAAGCTGATCCGCCGCTATCGCGAGCAAGCTCGCTCCTACAAGGGAGTTGCGGTGGATTGAGCCCAACCCTATGTGGGAGCGAGCTTGCTCGCGATGACGGTCTTACGGTGAACGGCGGGTTCGAACGATTGCACTTTTATGAAGCCGTAGGCGGGGTGATCGCACCATCGCAAGGCAGTTGGCGGTGCCTGCGAAACGGCGCAGCAGGCCGATGAGCTTGCGGTGGCTGAGCCTGCGGTGTCGCGGTCAGGCCCGCTCCCACTGGGATCGTCGGCGAATGCGGGGTTGTGAATACAGTCGCGGATGAGGTTTGGCACGCTCGCTGCAAGAGGCTATCCAGGCCCACCGTGAACACAGTCGAGTGGGCAGCCCCGTCGGTCAACGAAGATCGAGCGCCAGCAGGCCGGGGGACATCGGTAGGTCAAGGCGCAGTCGCCGGGCCGATACCGCACAGAACAGGCAAAGACGCCTGGAACCGCAAGGTTTCAGGCGTCTTTTTTTTGCTTTCAAAATCGTGATGGGCTTTTGTCGGGTGCTTTTTATGAATTCCAACGTTGCTTCTCTGAACAAGCTGCAAACGCTGATCGTGATCGGCAATGGCATGGTCGGCCATCACTGCGTCGAGCAACTGATCGAACGTGGTGCCCTCAATCATTACCGCGTGCATGTGTTCAGCGAAGAGCCGATGCGTGCCTACGACCGCGTGCACCTGTCCGAGTACTTCTCCGGGCGTGATGCCGAGTCCCTGGCCCTGGGCGACGCGTCGTTGTACCAGACCCCCGGCGTCTCGTTGCACCTGGGCGTACCCGTGCTGGAAATCGACCGCCAGGCGCGCCAGGTCGTCACCGCCCGGGAGCGCATCAGCTACGACAAACTGGTGCTCGCCACCGGTTCCTACCCGTTCGTGCCGCCGATCCAGGGCGCCGAGGGAGATTCTTGCCTGGTCTACCGCACCCTGGAAGACCTGGATGCGATCCGCGCCGCTGCCAGCAATGCCCGCCGCGGCGTGGTGGTCGGTGGCGGCCTGCTGGGCCTGGAAGCGGCCAACGCCCTCAAGACCCTGGGCCTGGAAGCCCATGTGGTGGAATTCGCGCCACGGCTGATGCCGGTGCAGTTGGACACGCAGGGTGGCTTGGCCCTCAAGGCGCGCATCGAAAGCCTGGGCGTCGGTGTGCACTTGTCCAAGGGCACCCAGTCCATCAGCGCCGGTGAGCAGTACCGTTATCGGATGAATTTCGGCGACGACGATTTCCTGGAAACCGACCTCATCGTGTTTTCCGCCGGTATTCGCGCCCAGGATGCCCTGGCTCGCCAGAGCGACCTGCAGATCGGCCCGCGCGGTGGCGTGGTGATCGACGATCATTGCCAGAGCAGCGATCCGGACATTTACGCCATCGGCGAATGCGCAGCCTGGAACGGCAGCATTTTCGGCCTGGTCGCCCCGGGTTACCAGATGGCCCGCAGCGTCGCGGCCCGGCTGTGCGGCGAAAGCGCTGAAGCCTTTACCGGTGCCGACATGTCCACCAAGCTCAAGTTACTGGGCGTGGACGTCGGCTCCATCGGCGATGCCCATGGCAACACTCCAGGTTCGCGCAGCTTCCAGTTCATCGACGAAACCAGCGCCAGTTACCGGCGGCTGGTGGTGGACGCCGCCGGCAAGCGCGTGATCGGCGCGGTGCTGGTGGGGGACAACAGCTACTACGACACCCTGCTGCAATACATGCAGAACGGCATCGCCTTGCCCAAGGACGCTGCCAGCCTGATCCTGCCATCGTCCGAAGGCGCCCCGACCCTGGGCCCGGCGGCGTTGCCCGAAACCGCCACGATTTGCTCGTGCCACAACGTCACCAAGGGCTCGATCTGTTCGGCCATCGATGGCGGCTGCACCGATCTCGGCCAGCTCAAATGCGACACCAAGGCCGGTACCGGTTGCGGTGGTTGCGCGGCCCTGGTCAAGCAAGTGTTCGAGCACGAATTGATTGCCCGCGGCGTCAGCGTCGACAAGAGCCTGTGCGAACACTTCGCCTACACCCGCCAGGAGCTGTATGCGCTGGTGCGCGTTGAAGGCATCCTCAGTTTCGAAGAACTGTTGGCCAAGCACGGTCGAGGTCACACCGGCTGCGACCTGTGCAAGCCGGCGGTGGGCTCGATCCTGGCGTCGTGCTGGAACCAGCCGATCATGGACCCGTCCCTGGTGGCGCTGCAGGACACCAACGACACCTTCATGGCGAACATGCAGAAAAACGGCACCTACTCGGTGGTGCCACGCATCGCCGGCGGGGAAATCACCGCCGACAAACTGATCGCCATTGGCGTGGTCGCCAAGAAATACGACCTCTACACCAAGATCACCGGCGGCCAGCGCATCGACCTTTTCGGCGCCCAGTTGCACCAGTTGCCGGACATCTGGGCCGAGCTGATCGAAGCCGGTTTCGAAACCGGCCATGCCTACGGCAAATCCACCCGTACGGTGAAATCCTGTGTGGGCAGTACCTGGTGCCGCTACGGCGTGCAGGACAGTGTGCAGATGGCGCTGACCATCGAGGACCGCTACAAAGGCCTGCGCTCGCCGCATAAGCTCAAGTTCGCCGTGTCCGGTTGCACCCGTGAGTGCGCCGAGGCCCAGAGCAAGGACGTCGGCGTGATCGCCACCGAGAAGGGCTGGAACCTCTACGTGGCCGGCAACGGCGGCATGCGCCCGCGTCACGCCGAGCTGTTCGCCACCGACCTGGATGATGCCACGCTGATCCGCTACATCGACCGTTTCCTGATGTTCTACATCCGCACCGCCGACAAACTGCAACGGACCTCGGTCTGGCGCGAAAGTCTGGAAGGTGGCCTGGACTACCTCAAGGACGTGATCATCCACGACAGCCTGGGCCTGGGCGCCGAGCTTGAAGCCCAGATGCAACTGGTGGTCGATCGCTACGAATGCGAATGGGCCAACGCCTTGAAGGACCCGGAGAAGCTCAAGCGTTTCCGCACTTTTGTCAACGACAAGCGCGGCGATCCGGACGTTCACTTCGTCCGCGAGCGCGGCCAGCGTCGGCCGGTTCACGCCCATGAACTTCACCTGATTCCCGTTACCGAGGAGGTGCTCTGATGAGCCAGTCAAACGTCGTTCGTATTCCCGCCCGCGATGTCGCCCGGGAGCCCTTGCAGTGGCGTGCCCTGTGCAGCCGCGCCGACCTGGTGCCCAACTCCGGCGTGGTCGCCTGGCACGACGGCAGCCAAGTGGCGTTGCTCTATCTGCCGGAACATGAGGACAGGCCGCTGTACGCCATCGACAACCGCGACCCCAAGTCTGGTGCGAACGTCATCGGCCGCGGCTTGCTGGGCAGCATCAAGGGTGACCTGGTGATTGCCTCGCCGATGTACAAGCAGCATTTCCGCCTGGAAGACGGCCATTGCCTGGAATATCCGGAGCAAAGCCTGCGGGTGTGGCCGGTACGCTTGAATGGCGATGTGGTGGAGATTGGCGAGGACTGATCCGTGAGTTGAAAGCTGAATGAAAACCTGTGGGAGCTTGCTCGCGATGGTGGTGCATCAGTCGACAAGCCTGCTGCTGAGCCAACGCTATCGCGAGCAAGCTCGCTCCCACAGGGGGTGTTTTAACTGACAGCATGATGTTCGAGCATGCCTTTGGCTGAATGTGGGGATGAACAATGAAAACCGCTGCCCAACTGGTGCGACTCAAAAGTGTGCAGAACCAGCAGGTCCACAGCATCGCGCCGGAGCAGACGGTGCTCGAAGCGCTGCGGATCATGGCCGAAAAAAACGTCGGTGCATTGCCGGTGATCGAGGACGGCCAGGTGGTGGGCGTGTTCAGCGAGCGGGACTACGCGCGCAAGATGGTCCTCAAGGGGCGGTCGTCGGTGGGTACGACGGTGCGCACCATCATGAGCGCCCCGGTGGTCACCGCCGACAGCCAGCAGAGCATCGACCGCTGCATGGCAGTCATGACCGACAGCCACTTGCGGCACTTGCCGGTGCTGGATAACGGGCAGTTGATCGGCCTGCTGTCCATTGGCGACCTGGTGAAAGAGGCGATTGTCGAGCAGGCCGACCTGATCCGGCAGTTGGAACACTACATTCGCGGGCACTGAGCCCATAGGGAATTTATCTGTGGGGGCAGGTCTGTTCTCACTGTTCAGCCCAGCATCAGCAACTGCCGGATCAGATTCGGCGTGCTGCCGGTCCAGCGCTTGAACGAGCGACGGAAGTTCGCCGTATCGTTGAAGCGCAAGTACTGCGCTACTTCCTCGTTGCTGAACCCCTTGACCTGATACAGATACAAAGCCACGTGGGTGTGCACCCGGTCGACCTGTTGCTGGAACCCGGAGTGGTGCTTGTGCAATTTTCGCTTGAGGGTCGCCGGGCTCATGGCGAAGGCCTGGGCGGTTTGTTCCAGGCTTGGCGTCTGCTGCACATGGGCGTGCAAGTAGTCGTAGAGGCAATCCAGGAAGCTTGACGCGAAGCCCAGTTGGTCGAGCTGATCCTGGGCTTCGATCCGTGCCACCTGGCCGGCGGTGGCCGACACGTTGGGCCAGGGCTGGGCGAGGCAGTGGCGGGGCAGGCGCATCAGGTCCAGGGGACGGTCGAATTGCGTGTGCTCGCCCAGGTGCACCCAATACTGCTCGACGTAACGCGGCTCGCTGTGGCGAAAACTGCACTGCCAGGGCAGGCGTTCACCGCTGAGCCAGGCGCTCATCGCAACCATCGAGGTCATGCTCGCCTCCAGCACGAAGCGCCATTGTTCCCCGGCGCCGCAGCTGTCCAGCCAATGGACATAGGCGTAGTGCTCGTCCAGCAACAGGCGCGGGGCTGCCAACGGACTGAGCAGCGCCTGTTGGTCGATCAGGCTTTGCAGGGCCTGATGCAGATTCTGTGCGTGGCGCAAGGCGTGGCTCGCGGGTCCGTAGTGGCCGGGCAACAGCCGCTGGCCCAACAGGAAGCTGCTGTCGCTGGCATCCAGCAGGCGCCGGCTGTTGTCGATCAGGCCGAGGAATTGCTGCGGGCTGATGCGGCTCTGTCCGGCGAGGATATCGTCATGGAACAGTCCGGTGCCGCGCAGAAGGCGATGGCTGTCGATGTCCCGCGACAGCGCCAGGTCGATCAGCGCGGCAGGCTGATAGTGCCCCGGAATGAAGCGGCTGTCGGTTTCGTACCAGCAGGTCTTGAGCGTCATGCGCTTTTCGCCAGCGTGGTCCGGGACTGGGCAAGTGCCAGGTTCAGGCGTTTGAGCAAGGCGTCGGGGCCTTCGTCGAACGCCATCACCACCGCCGTGCTGGCGGCCAGTTGCAAGCGCTCGCTGTGTTGCCGGGTCTTGTGGGCCAGGCTGCGCACCGCGATTTCCAGCTCCAGGGCCAGGCGCCTGGCCTGGCTCTCGCCAGTGTCGGGCAATAGCACCACGAAGCGATCACCGGCCAGGCGGCACAGCAGATCCTGGCGACGCAGGTTCAAGACCAGCAACTGACTGATCGCCTGCAACACCGCATCGCCTTCGCCGTGGCCGAAGCGTTGGTTGATGGCGGTGAAGTTGTCCAGGTCCAGGGCCAGCAACGACAATGGCTGCTGGCGCCGCCGGCTGTCTTCCAGACTGGCGGACAGCTCGTGCTTGAGAAAGTCGGCGCCCCCCAACGGCGTCAGTTTGTCGAACAGGCGGTGCTCGCGGAACAGTCGCTCGCGCTTCTCCATTTGCCCGTTGATCGCCAGCTGTTCGCGATGCCAGTGATAGATGCCGAGGGTCAGCAGGATCATGCCCACCGGCATGGGGCCGGATTCGAGCCAGTGATCCCAAGTGATGCTGTCGGGCAAGCGGATGAATTCGTCGAGGCTGTCGATCCACCAGGAAAAGAAGATGCAGCCCAGGCCCAGGATCAGGTAGTTGGTCACCCGCCCGGCCGGGCGGCTTTTCAATACGAGCCCCAGCCAGACCAACGCCAGCAGCGCCGAGCCACCTTCGCCGAGAATATCCAGCCAGACCCATTCGGCGATGGGTTTGAGTTCGCCGCTGGCCAAATGCAGGATCAGCCCGAGGTTGGCCGCCAGCAGAAGCAGGGCGAGTTTGAAGCGGTGCGGGCGAAGCACGGAGAACATGGCCGAAGTCCTTTGCCAGAAGCGGAATGCGGCCCAGCACAGCAGATGGATGTGACAGTGCGGTGACGGCGGGTAACGGGGTAGGGGAGGTCGAATCAGCTCATCGGTCATCCGGTTTTTTTGCGGCAACACTGCCCTGTGGCG
This sequence comes from Pseudomonas sp. NFACC04-2, assembly GCF_900119265.1. Lineage (NCBI taxonomy): Bacteria > Pseudomonadati > Pseudomonadota > Gammaproteobacteria > Pseudomonadales > Pseudomonadaceae > Pseudomonas > Pseudomonas sp. NFACC04-2. The sequence continues at coordinate 361,009 of NZ_FPJC01000003.1, read as the reverse complement.
AGGGAGCTTGCTTCCGCTCGACTCTGTAGGAGCTGGCGAAGCCTGCGATCTTTTGATTTTTCGCTTGAGATTCAAGTGACTGGGGAAGATCGCAGCCTCGTTGCACTCGACAGCTCCTACGGGAGTGGCGAGCCCCCTCGCCGCGAAGTCTTCGATCGCTGATCCAGCAGGTCATTTAAGCTCATTCCTGCCCGTCAAACCCCTCACATCAGCTCGTTTTCCCCCTTCCAGCCAACCCCTGTCACAGAACCGTCATTCCCCACCCCTAGCGTGCCCTCCCAGTTGCCGGGCCACTGCCTGGCGGATTTCCGGATTCCTGGGGAGGATCACCATGTACCACCGCACAAGCACCGCCGGGCTCGTCGGTTTCACCTTCACTGCGTTGGCGTTGGCCATTGCCAGCGAACGACTGAATGCCGCCGAGCAAGCGTCCGGCGCCACGGAACACGTTGAAGTGGTCGGCCAGGCGGCGAGTATCGACCAGGCCCTCAAGGAACAGCGCAGCGCCGACAGCATCAAGAGCGTCGTGCATGCCGACGGCGTGGCGCAGTTGCCGGATGAAAACGTCGCCGAAGCGGTGCAGCGCCTGCCCGGAGTCAGCGTCGAGCGCGACCAGGGCGAAGGCCGGTTTGTCAGCGTGCGTGGCCTGGGGCCGGACCTCAACAGCGTGACCATCAACGGCACCCTGGTGCCGGCTCCGGAAAGTGAGCGTCGCGCCGTTGCCCTGGATGTGTTGCCCTCGGAACTGGTGCAGTCGTTGTCGGTGATCAAGACCCTGACGCCGGACATGGACGCCAACTCCCTGGGCGGTACGCTGGATGTGAAAAGCCTCTCGGCCTTCGACCACAAGGGGCTGTTCTACACCGGCAGCAGCGAAGCCAGCTATGACAAGAACACCGGCCAGACCAGCCCGAAATTCTCCGGCGCCATCAGCGATCGTTTCAGCCTTGGCGATGGTATCGACAACTTTGGCGTGGCCGCGGCGCTGAGCTGGCAAAAGCGCGACTTCGGTTCGGACAACGTCGAAACCGGCGGTGCCTGGGATTTCGCGCAGGGTTCACGCCTCGAAGAGTTCGAACAGCGTGACTACGACATCCGCCGCGAGCGGGCCGGTGGCGGCTTGAATTTCGACTACAAGCCCGACGACTTCAGCAGCTATTACCTGCGCACGCTGTACAGCCGTTACAAGGACAGCGAAACCCGCAACGCCGCCAGCATCGCCTTTGAAGACCCGCAAGCCGCCGGGCAACTGGGGGACGCCGAGGGCGAGCGCAAACTCAAGCAACGTGAAGAAACCCAGGAAATCCAATCCTACGTACTTGGTGGCGAGCGCCTGTTCGGTCTCTGGACCCTGAGTGGCCAGGGCGGCTACAGCCAATCCAGCGAAGACAGCCCCGGCCACATTGCCGGTGCCACCTTCGAAGGCATCGATGGTTTCAACGGTGGTTTCTACGACAACGACAAACCGCGGCCGATCATCGGCTCGGGGTTCTACGATCCGGCCAACTTCAGCCTCGACAAGGTGGACTGGGAAGCGCAGAAGACCACCGACACCGAGAAAAACCTGCGTCTGGACCTGGCCCGGGACTATGACTTCAGCGGCTATGCGTCCCAGGTCAAATTCGGTGGCAAAGTCAGCCGGCGGGACAAGGACAACGACCTGGACGCCTGGGTCTACGAGGATTTCGACGACCTGGGTTTCACCGACGAGCAACTGAACCTCGGGCAGTTCCACAAAGGTACCGTGGACTACCGTCTCGGTCGCTTCGGCCCGGGTATCAGCGCCGATGCCATCAAGCAGTTGCTGGGCGGTCTGAACCGCGACGAGTTTTTTGATGAGCAAGAGTCACGAGTCAACGACTTCAAGATGAGCGAGGACATCAATGCCGCGTACCTGATGAACACCGTCGACATCGATGATTGGCGCTTCATCGCTGGCATGCGCTACGAAGGTACCGAATTCGAAGCCAAGGGCAGCGGCGCCACTGACGGGGTCTTCACCGATACCGAGACCCGTCGCAAGTATCACCATTGGTTGCCGGGCCTGCACGCGCGCTACCAATTGGACAAGAACACCCAGGTGCGTGCGGCCTGGACCAAGTCCGTGGTGCGTCCAACCTTCGGGCAATTGGCGCCAGGTTTTGTCATCGACGATGACGAGGCCACTTTCGGCAACCCGGAGCTCAAGCCGCTGGAATCGAGCAACCTGGACCTGGGTATCGAGCATTTCATGGGCCACGCCGGCACGGTCTCGGCCTTCGTGTTCTACAAGGACATCAAGAATTTCGTCTACAACACCGACCTGGCCGGTACGGGCGCCTGGACCGATTTTTCAGAAGCCCACAGCTACGCCAATGGCGACAGTGCCAAGCTGTACGGCCTGGAATTGGCCTACTCGCAAAAATTCGACTGGCTGCCGGCCCCCTGGAACGGGCTGCTGTTGGGGGCCAACACCACCTTCAGCCGTTCGGACGCCGAGATCGAGGGCTTCGACCAGGCCAGCGGTACCCAGCGCAAGCGCAGCATCGACCTGCCGAACCAGTCGGACACGGTCGGCAACCTGATGCTGGGTTGGGAAAACGACAAGCTGAGCCTGCGGCTGTCGGCCAACTACAAGTCAGCGTACCTGTTCGAGCTGGCGTCCATCGGCGACCGCGACCATGACCTGCACGTAGACGCCCAGACCTTCGTCGATTTCAGCGCGCGTTATTCGCTGACCAAGAACCTGCAAGTCAGCCTCGAGGCCCAGAACCTCACCGACGAGTCGTATTTCGTCTACACCGGCCACCGCTCCTATAACGGCCAGTACGAAGAGTACGGCCCGACGTACAAGCTGGGGCTGACCTTTACCCATTTCTGAACTTCGATGCCCGTGGCGAGAGAGCAAGCTCCCTCGCCACGGGAATAGTGAACATGCCATTTCTGAAGTTGGCCCAATGACAAGGATTTTCCCGTTGAGCACGATGTTGTCTTTACCCAAGCGCGGCCTGCTGGCGATGCTGATCGGCCTGGCATCGACCGCAGCCCTGGCGGCTTCCCCGACGCCCAAGCTAACGCTGCAAGCCTGGCCTCAATCCCAGGAGCTGTCTCTCAACGCCTTGGCATTCCTGCCTGGCGCTGCAACCACCGAGCGACTGGCCAGTGCCCGCGAGGGTCTGTTCTTGCTCGATGGCCAAGGGCGCGAGCTGACGCGCCTGAAAGGTGCCTTCGACGGCCTCGACAGTCGGCTCCTGGGCGCGAAGGTGCTGGTCGCCAGCCTCGACAGCCAGCGCCAGCAAGCCATGGTCGTCAGCCTCGACCCACAAAGCCGTCAGTGGGGCACGCCACTGTACCTGCCCACGCGGGACTTCCCGGTAAACGGCCTGTGCCTGTACCGCGACGAGGCGAACAACCTGTTTGTGTTCCTGATGGGGGAAGAGGGCAAGGGCGAGCAATGGCTGGTGGGCGCCGGCGAAGAGCTGGGGGCGAACGCCCAACGGGTGCGTGGCCTGCCACTGCCACCGGACGCCAAGACCTGCCAAGTGCAGGACGCCAGCCAGCAATTGTTCGTCAACGAAGAGCGGATAGGCTGGTGGGCCTACCCGGCATTCTCCGAGGCTGAGACCGTGCGGGTGCCCGTGGCGATGCGTGCGCCGTTCGGCGATATCCAGCAGGCGGCCGGCGCCTTGGCGGTATTGCCCGGTGGCGTATTGGGCCTCGATCCAGAGGTTGTGCAGTTGCACCTGTATCAACAGGACGGCAAAGGCTGGACACCCCGCGCCACGCTGTCGCTGCCGGGCCTGAAGGAGCCGGAAAGCCTTGCGGCACGCCGGACGAAAACCGGTATCGAGGTGCTGCTGCGCGACGATGATGACGGGCGCCTGTATCAGGGAGAACTCAACTGGCAACCCACGCCCATGCCCTTACCGCCGGTACTGCCCACGGTGGCTGCCATCGCCCAGAGCGAGCCGGTGGCCCGCCAGGGCGATGCCGCGGATGACCCGGCGATCTGGGTGCATCCGACCACGCCGGGCTTGAGCCGGGTGTTGGGCACTAACAAAAAGCAAGGCCTGCTGGCCTATGACCTGCAAGGAAAGTTGCTGCAGGAGCTGCCGGTCGGGCGCCTGAACAACGTCGATGTGCGGGCGAATTTCAAGCTGGGCACGCAAACCGTCGATCTGGCGGTGGCCAGCAACCGCGATCGCAACAGCTTGAGCTTGTTCAGCATCGACCGCGCCAGTGGCGAGTTGCGCGAAGCGGGGGAGATTACGACGTCATTGAAGGGCATCTACGGCATCTGCCTGTTCCAGCCCGCCGAAGGTGAGCTGTACGCCTTCGCCAACGGCAAGGACGGGCGCTTTGTGCAATACCGCCTGAGCGCACCGGACGGCGTGGTGCAAGGCCAGTTGGTGCGCCAGTTCAGCGTCGACAGCCAGCCCGAAGGCTGCGTGGCCGATGAGCAGCGCCAACGCTTGTTTCTCGGTGAGGAGGATGTGGGGGTCTGGGCGCTGGATGCCCGGGCCGACCAGCCGGCGACCTTGAGCAGTGTGATCAGAGTTGGCCCGTCGTTGCACGCTGACGTCGAGGGCATGGCCTTGTACCAGGCCAAGGGGCGCGACTACCTGGTGATCTCCAGCCAAGGCAACGACAGCTATCTGGTGCTCGATGCCGAGCCTCCGTTCGCCGTGCGGGGGACGTTCCGGGTCGGCCTGAACGCAGCGGCGGGCATTGATGGCGCGTCGGAAACCGATGGCCTGGAGGTGACCTCGGTGAACCTCGGCGGGCCTTGGAGCCAGGGCTTGCTGGTGGTCCAGGACGGCCGCAAGCGCATGCCCGAACAAACCCAGAACTTCAAGTTCGTGCCTTGGGCCGACGTGGCGAAAGCCTTGCGTCTGCCTTGAGCGGCACGGTCATCAACCGGTCACGAACATTTCATCGAATAGCAGCCAGACAGGAGCTCTACCATGCAAGCCACTTTGGAACACATGACAATCTGGGGCCTGATCAGTGACGCGAGTCTGCTGGTCAAGGCGGTCATGCTCACCTTGCTGCTGGCCTCGCTATTGAGCTGGTACCTGATCATTCAGCGCAGTGGCGTGCTGCAGCGCAACGAGCGACAGCTCAACGCTTTCATGCAACGTTTTCGCAGCGCCCAGGACCTGTTGCCCCTGTACCGGGAACACGCACAAATACGTGAAGACGAGGGCGGCGTCACGCCGATTTTCCAGGCAGGCTTGCTGGCCTTCACTCAGCTTAACCAGCCTACCTGCTCGCCCGAGGTGGTGCTCGAAGGCGTCGAGCGTTCGCTGCAGGTGGCGATCAGCGAACAGGAAGTGAACTTGGAGAAAGGTTTGCAGTTTCTCGCCACCGTCGGTTCGGTCAGTCCTTACATCGGCTTGTTCGGCACGGTCTGGGGGATCATGAATGCGTTCCTCGGCCTGTCCCAGGTGCAACAGGCCAGCCTTTCCACCGTGGCACCGGGCATCGCAGAAGCGCTGATCGCCACGGCCATCGGCTTGTTCGCGGCGATCCCCGCGGTAATTGCCTACAACCGTTTTTCCGCCCGCGGCCAGACCCTGCTGACCCGTTACTACGGGTTTGGCAACGAACTGCAGGCGCGTCTGCACCGCAAGCTGCACGGCGCCCCGGTGAACCTGGCCTCGGCCGCTTGAAAGGAGAGGACAAGATGCTCGTCAAGCCACAACGCAAGCACGGTCCCAAGGCCGAGATGAACGTGGTGCCGTACATCGACGTGATGTTGGTGCTGCTGGTGATTTTCATGGTCACCGCGCCGATGCTGACCCAGGGCGTGAAGATCGAACTGCCCAAGGTCGCGAGCGAAGCGCTGGCCACCGACAGTCGCCAGCAAATCCTCACCCTGTCGGTAAAGGCCGAAGGCGGTTACTACTGGAACCTGGGCGGTGAACTGGACACCCGTCACCAGACCGACAGCGCCGTGGACCTGGAGCAGATGCGCGCCAAGGTGGCGCAGGTCGTGGCTGAGCGCAGCGATACCCAGGTGTACATCCGTGCCGATGATCATGCCGATTACGGCCGGGTCGTTGCGGCCATGGCCGCCTTGCAGCAGGGCGGCGTGAGTAACCTGGGGCTGGTGACCGAGGCGCCGCAATGACGGCGATGATCATGCACAGTCCCGCCTTGAGCGTAACCGCGTTGAGCCGCCACGGTTTTTGGAGAAACAGCCTGGCGGCGGGACTGGCCGTCGCTCTGCACGCCGCAATAGCTGCGCTATTGGTGTTGGGGTGGAACGTGGAGAAGCCCGTCGCCGAGACGTCGCGGGTGTTGCGTACGCAACTGGTGATGTTGCCGGCCGCGCCGACGCCCGCACCGGCGGCTGTCATACCTGTTGCACCACCCCTGGTCGAACCCGTGCCGCCACCCACGCAAGCGCCACTTCCTGTCCCCACCAAGCCGCTTGTCGACCCGCGAGTCCAGGCGCATAAGCTGGAACAGGCGGCGCTGGCACGCAAACGGGTCGAGGAACAGAAACGCGAGCAGCAGGCCCAACAGCAGCAGCGCGAACGCCTGGAAGGGGAGCGGCGCAGGCAAGACGCCAAGCAGCAGGCCGCCGAACAACAGCGCCAGGCCCGGCAGGCCCAAGCACTCGCCGAGCAACGCCAGGCCGGGCAGGCGCGCCAGGACGTCGCCGACAGCCGCAGCTATCAGCCCCTGAGCAAGCAAGCCCCGGATTATCCGCAACGGGCCCTGGACAAGGGCCTGGAGGGCGATTGCACCGTGGAATACAGCGTGACGCCGGACGGGCGGATCGACAGTCCCAAGGTACTCGACGGCTGCCACCCGTTGTTCATCCGCCCGTCCCTGGCCGCGGCCCAGACGTTCCGTTATCAGCCGCGAATCATCGATGGCAAGGCGGTGACGGTGCCGGCGGTGCGCAATACCTTTCATTACCGGATCAAATGAACACAGGCCTGGCAGAAAATACCTGTGGGAGCGAACTTGCTCGCGATAGCGGTGGATCAGTTGCCAGCAATGTTGACTGGTCTGACGCTATCGCGAGCAAGCTCGCTCCCGCAGGGGGTTATGTGCGGCCACATTGTTGTGGCGCCGTCAGGCCTTTACTTGCGGTAATGACTCGGCGCCACGCCCACTTCGCGACGGAATACCTGGGAGAAGTGACTGGCGCTGCCATAGCCGACTTCCAGGCCGATATCGATGATGCTGCGCTCGGTTTCGATCAGCAGTTGCCGGGCCCGGGTCATTCTCAGGTGGATGAAGTACTGCGAGGGCGAGCGCCCGGTGGCGCGCTTGAACAGGCGGCTGAAGTGGTATTCGCTCAGGCCGATGGCCCGGGCCAGGTCACCGAGGTTGAAGGGTTCGGCCAGGTGTTGTTCCATTAACTGGATCACCCGCTTGAGTTTGAAGGCGGGCAGGGCGTTGCGGCCGGACATGTCCTCGGCCCCGGCATCCATATAATGCCGCGCCAGGTGCACCGCCACGCATTGCGCCACGCCCTGGACCAGCAAGGCACTGGTTTCACCGCGTCGGCTCAGTTCCTCCCGGATCTGTTCCAGCAGGGCCGAGAGCACGTCATCCCGTCCGCCCGAGACTTCCCGCAGCTGGATCGCGCCGCCGCCTGCTTCGGCGATGGCGCGCTCCAGCAACGCCAGGCCCAAATACACATGCATGACCACGAACGGCTCAAGGCTGGTCGCTTTCCAGCGCATTTCATAAGGCACAGGGGAGGTGGTCAGGAAAAAATCCCCGCGGCCGACCGTATTCGCTTCCCACGGCTCGTGGGCGGTGCGCTCCTCGACGATGGCTTGCCCGGACAACACCCAGACAAGCAACGGTTCGGCCACTGCGGGCACGACGATGTGGGCTTCGCAACGCTCACGGACAAAGATCTCCACCAGGATATCCTTGCTCGATACGCCGTCGGAGGTGGCCAGGCGTTCGCCGCGAATGTGCGCTTGCAGGCCGTTTGCCGATGTTCGTTCGGTGACTTCCATGCTTCGATGGCCTCGATGAAACGGTCGCCAGACTAGACCGGGTTGGCGGTGGGACGGTGCTGGCGCAACAGTTCGATCTGCTGGGACGGGATCAACTCGCGCAACGCTTTATAGAGCGCCCGGGTTTCCAGCAGGTTCCAGATGCGCAGCATGGTTTCCAGTGCATCCAGGGGTTTGCTGATGAAGTCCCGAGCGCCGAGGGCCAAGGCCCGCAGGCGGGTGTCACGGGTCGCGTCGGCGGTCAGGACCAGGATCGGTAAGTAGTCGTTGGCCGGGATGCGCCGGTTCAGTTGTTCCAGCACGGCAAAACCGTCGAATGCTGGCATGTGCAGGTCGAGGATGACCAGGTCCGGCTCGAAGCTGTTGAACAGGTCGAGCGTACGCAAGGGCTCGGTGCTGCTCAGCACATTATGCAGCCCTTCGCGGGCCAGCAGTTGTTCCATCAGGTCCAGGTTGGGGCGCTGATCGTCGACGATCAGAATGCGCAAGTCGCGATTCATGCGGGCTCCGGTAGATAGTGCTCGAGGTGGCCGAGAAAGGCCTGGATATGGATAGGTTTGGTCAGGATCGCCGTGGCCCCGGCGTCGCGCAGGGCACGGTGGGTCAGGTCGCTGGCATCGGCGGTGATCATCAGTACCGGCGTGGTCGCGGTGGTTGGGGATTGGCGCAGGCGCCGCAAGACTTCCAGGCCTTCCAGGTCGGGCAGGGTGACGTCCAGCAGGATCAGTTGCGGCGAGTGCTGGCGGGCGAGGTCGAGCCCCATCTGGCCTTGCATGCTCGATAACAGCTGGATGCCGGGACGGCGCTGCATCAGGGTTTCGATCAGCGCAAGGCTCGACAGGTTATCTTCGATACAGAGGATTTTGCCGTGGTAATCCACGGGCGCGCGCGTCACGGCCAGGGCGGCGATGGGCGGCAAGTGCGTGCCGATCACCTGGGTGGCGGGCAACTGCAGGGTAAAACAGCACCCGTGTCCGGGCTCGCTGTGAACCTGCAGGTTGCCCTGCATCATCTCCAGCAGGTTCTTGCTCAAGGACAAGCCAAGGCCGGTGCCTTCGACCTGCGGATCGGCGCCCAGCCGTTCGAAGGGCTTGAACAGCTGGCCCAGTTGTTCAGGGGCGATGCCATGGCCGGTATCGTGGACGGCGATGCTCACCTCGCGGGCCTGCACGCTCACTTCGATGCGCACCTCGCCGCCGGGCCGGTTGTACTTGATGGCGTTGGACAACAGGTTGAGCAATACCTGCACCAAGCGCTGGCGGTCGGCAAGCACGCCGCTGTCGTCGGGCAGTGCAGGCAGGTCGATCAAGTGGATCCCAGCGTCGGCGGCCATGGGTGAAACCAGCGTCAAGGCTTCGTGCAGCACCGTCGCCAGGGCGATCGGTTCGATGTTCAGGGGCAGGCGCCCGGCCTCGATCCGGGCGATGTCCAACACCTCGTTGATCAACGCCAGCAAGTGCTGGCCGGCCCGCAGGATATGGCTGACCTGGGGGCGTTGGCCGGCGGTGGAGTCCATATCCAGCAGTTGAGCGAAACCCAGGATGGCGTTCAGTGGCGTGCGCAGTTCGTGGCTCATGCGCGAAAGAAATTCGCTCTTGGCCCGACTGGCGCTTTCCGCTTCTTCGCGGGCGGTGCGCAGGGCGATCTCGGCGGCGCGCCGGTCGGTGATGTCGCGGGTGATCTTGGAGAAGCCGCGCAAGGCGCCCGTGCCATCGTACTGGGCGGTGATGACCACGCTGGCCCAGAAACGGCTGCCGTCCTTGCGGCAACGCCAGCCTTCCTCCATGTAATGGCCGTCACGGGTGGCTTCGCGCAGGGCCATGTCCGGGTGCGCCGGGCATTCTTCGGGCAAGTAGAACAGGGAGAAGTGCTGGCCAAGGATTTCCTGCTCGGTGTAGCCCTTGATCCGCTGCGCGCCGGCGTTCCAGGTGGTGACGTAGCCCTGGGCATCCAGCGCGAAGATCCCGTAGTCCTTCACCCCGTCGATGATCAGCCGCAAGCGCTCCTCGTTATCGCGCAGGGCCCGCTCGCGTTCGGCGAGTAACTGCCCGGCCTCCACCAGCCGCGTGCCGAGTTGGCCGATTTCGTCCTGCTCCGGCGGTTGCGGCAACAAAGGTTGGCCCAAGGCCAGGCGCTGGGCGTTGCCTTGCACCTGCTGGACCCGGGCGACGATGCCTTTGGATAGAAACAGCACCGCGACAATGGCCCCCAGCAAGCCGCACACCGCCGCCAGCAACGTGGCGAACAGCAGGCGCATGCGCGTGGCCGAGGCGGCGGCGCTGCGCTCGGCGAGCAGGCCATCCTCACGTATGCGCATAGCGCTGATCTGCTCGCGCAGCACGTCCAGCACCTGCTTGTTTTCGATCAAGATCGCGGTGATAGCCTCGGGGTCGTCACGCTTGCCGTTGCGCAAGGCGAGCAAACCGTCGAGTTTGTCGGCGATCAGCGGGGTGATGGTCTTGAGGTGCTCGCGCATCCTGGCATCGCGAATGTTGTGGTCCAGGCGCTGCAATGCCCCATGGATCAGTGGCGTGGCTTGTTCGTAGCTGGGCAGGAAATCTTCGCGCCGGGTCAGCAGGTAACCGCGCACGCTGGCCGCGGCCTCGGCCAGCAAGGTATGGACCGTCTGGATGTCACCCTGGACGAGCAGTACCCGGCGCACATCCTCCTCGGCCCGTGCAGTCTGCCGTTCGGTGATATAGATCAGCACCAGCGACAGCAGCAGGACCACCAGGGGCAGGGAAATCACCACCAGGGCCTTGCCCCGCAACGGCAGGTCGGCCCAGCGGCGGGCGGCGAGAAACCTCATGGCCATTGCCCGGCGGGTTGCGCCACCAGCCCCAGGGCGACGCCGCGCACGGCGGCCTGGGTCCGGTCGGCGGCGCCCAGTTTGCCGATGACGCGCTCGACGTGGGCCTTGGCCGTGCCGGGTGCGATACCCAGCTTTTCACCGATTTCACGATTGCTGAAGCCACCGGCCACCAGCCCCAATACCTGGCGCTCACGGGCGGTCAAAGCCTGGACCTGGGGGGCGCCACTGGCACCGCGCTCGGCCATACGGCGCAGCAGGCGCGCGCTGACTGAACTGTTCAGCGCCTCGTCGCCTTGGGCGACCCGCTTGAGGGCGTCGAGCACTTCATCGCGGCTGGCATCCTTGAGCAGGTAGCCGACCGCGCCCGCACCGATGGCAGCTTCGAGGTGGTCGGGGCTGTCATCCATGGTGAAGATCACCACTTTGATCCCGGGCTGGCGCTGCTGCAGGATCCGCGCCGCGCCCAGGCCGTTGAGGACGGGCATGCGGATGTCGAGAATCGCGATGTCCGGCTGTAGCCGCTCGCACAGGTCGAGCGCCTCCTGGCCGTCGCGGGCCTGGCCGACGACTTCGAACCCCGGGCTGTCGGCGAGCATGCTGATAAAGCCGGTGCGGGTGACTTCATGATCATCGGCCAGCAGCAGGCGCCAAGGACGGCTCATGGCTGCACTCCGGCGGACGGTAGCGGCACGCTGGCCAGCAGGCGGGTGCCGCCGCCGGGTTGGCTGCAACAGGCCAGGTGGCCGCCCAGCAGGTTGGCGCGTTCCTGCATGGCGGCCAGCCCCAGGTGACAACTGCCGTTGGTCTCGATGGGTTGCTCCAGGGCAAAGCCACGGCCATCGTCTTCCACCCGCAGGCTGGCGTGGCCATCTTCCACCGCCAGCCCCAAGCCCACATGACGGGCCTGGGCGTGCTTGAGAATGTTGTTAATGCCTTCCTGGGCAATGCGAAACAGGGCGATCTCGGTGTTGCCCGGCAGGCGCGCGCTGCTGTGTTCGGCCCAGCTCACCGTCAGGCCCGCGTCACGCAGGCGGTCGGCCTCCTTGTCGACGGCTTTGTACAGGCCGAAATCATCCAGTACGTGGGGGCGCAGGCCACCGATCAGTTGCCGGCCCTCGCCGACGCAGCCTTGGGCCAGGTCGAGGATGGCCTGCAACTCGCTCGCCAGCGCCGGCGCTAGCGACGGGCAACGACCGGCGAAGCCCTGCAAGCGCTGGTGCAAACCGGCCAGATTCTGCGCCAGACCGTCGTGCAGGTCGTAGGCCACGCGCTTGCGTTCGTCTTCCTGGGCGCTGAACAAGCGGTGGACCAGCTCGGACATGGTCCGCTCGCGGGCCTGTAGCGCTTCGACCAGGCGGCTGTTCTCCAGGTGCGCCGCCAACAGCGTCGCCAGCAATTGCAGCGACTCGATGTCTTCGTTGTCCGGCGCGCCGAGGACAACGCTGTTGCCCAGCAACAACGCCCCGAACGTCACGCCATCGGAGGTGCGCAGTGGAATGCGCAAGACCTGGGGCAGGGCGCTGCCGGGGGATTCCAGCCAATTCGGGCCGGGCGTTTGCGGCTGGGCCAGGTTGGCGAGGAAGTCGACCCGCTCCGCGCTCCCGTGGCTGGCGAGGGTGCGCAGCGTGTTGTCCGGCGCCCACTCCAGCAGCAGGCCGTGATCCATCGCCATGAAGGCGCACGCCCGTTGCAGCGCACGCTGACGCATGGCCGGCAGGGGCAACTGCGTCAGCTCGTGGCCGGTGCCCAGCAGCAGCCCCAGGCGCGCGGCACGGCTTTGCGACTGGCGATACTGACTGCGGATGGCCAGGGCGCTGCCGGGATCATGGGGCGGGCTTTGCATGGGGAGCTCCAGCGTGGAAAAGATCGGACGGTTCGCGGTGACGCCATTAGACCGTGTCACCGGCACCAGGCCTATCTGCCAAATGGCATAGGCGATTGGCACCGGTTGGCCGATGGCGAGAGCCGGGAAGGTCGGCAAAGTGGGCTCATTGAAACCCAAAGGAGCTTTCCGATGAAAATGAAAACCTGTGCCATCGCTGCTTTTTTCCTGCTGAGTGCGCCGCTTGTCCAGGCTGTCGAGGTCACACCCTACGTGTATCGCACAGTGGCCGAGCAGCCCAAGAACGTGAATGACCGGGAAATCGCTGCCCTGTTCGATCGCTGGAATGCCGCGCTGCAAACCGGTAGCGCCACCGCCGTGACCGGCCTCTATGCCCCGGATGCGATTTTGCAACCGACCGTCTCCAACAAGGTGCGCAACACGCCAGCGCAGATCCAGGACTACTTCGAGCATTTCCTGGCCGCCAAGCCGGTCGGACAGATCAACTACCGGGAAATCCGTCACCTGGGTCCCGACGCGGCGATGGACAGTGGTGTCTATACCTTCACACTCACCCAGGCTGATGGTTCCAAGCGTGAGGTCCAGGCGCGCTACACCTTCCTCTATGAGCGCCTCGATGGCCAGTGGAAGATCATCAACCACCACTCTTCGGCCATGCCGGAAGTGCCGAAGACCTTGCACGCCAGTCACTGATCGCATATGTGCAAAGACCAGACTGTGGGGGAGAGCTTGCTCGCGATGGCGACCACCCAGCGCCATGGAGCAAGCTGACCACCGCTATCGCGAGCAAGCTCGCTCCCACAGGGGAGGGGGCTTGCATCCGTTTTAGACTCACCTTGCATAAACAACTTGGATTCCTGCGTGAACATTAATTAGAATCAGTCTCATTTAAGACCTTGCGCAGGCTTCTGGACATGTGTGATGCAGTTACGCCGACGGAGCAATCCCTCCATGCGTTGTACCGTGACCACGGGAGTTGGCTGGAAGGCTGGTTGCGACGGCGCATGGGCAATGCCTGGGATGCGGCGGACCTGCGCCAGGATACCTTCCTGCGGGTGCTGGCCAGTTCCCAGACCTTGACGGACCTGCAAGAGCCCCGGGCCTATCTGCTGACCGTCGGCAAACGCCTGCTGAGCAATTTCTATACCCGCCGCAATCTGGAGCAGGCGTATCTCGACGCTTTGGCGAACCTGCCCGAAGCCTGCGCACCGTCTCCGGAACAGCGTTGGCTGCTGCTGGAAACCCTGCAAGCCTTGGACGAGTTGCTGGATGGCCTGCCGCCCTTGGTGCGGCGGGCTTTTTTATGGAGCCAGCTCGAAGGCCTGGGCTATCGCGAGATCGCCGAGCGCCTGCAAGTGTCCGAGCGTACCGTGAAGCGCTACATGGCCCAGGCCTATGAGCATTGCCTGTTGTTGGACTTCTGATGCCATCGACGCCATCACCCGAGGCTCGTGAAGCGGCACGGGCGGCTGCCCGTTGGTTGACCCTGATGGAATCCGACGGGGATGCGTTCGACTCGGCGGCCCTGCAACGCTGGCGCGACAGTAGCGTTCACCACGAGGCGGCCTGGCAGAAGGCCCAGCGATTGCGCCAGCGTTTCGCCGGGGTGCCCGCGTCCCTGGGCATGGCAACCCTGGACCGTCCGGTACTGGCCCGGCGCGCGGTGCTCAAGCGTGCATTGGGCGTCGCCGCGTTGGTCCCGACCGCCTGGCTGCTGGGGCGGGAGCTGCCGCTGGAGGTCTGGCGCGCTGATTTGCACACCGCCACGGGCGAGCAACGGCGCTGGTCGCTGATCGATGGCAGTGCGCTGCAACTGAACACCGACAGTGCCGTCGACCTGGATCTCAAGGCCCGGCGCCTGGTGCTGCTGCGCGGTGAGATGGCCCTCAAACTCGCCGGGAGCACGCCGCTGTCCGTCCAGTCACCCTATGGGCTCGTCACGATCCATCGTGGCGAAGTTTGCCTGCACTTGGGCGAGGGCGACTGCCGGGTGTCGGTGGCCAGCGGTTCGGCGTACCTGCAGCCCCTGCGTGGCCCATCGCTGAGTTTGGAAGAGGGCCAGCAGGTCAACGTCCAGGCTTCGGGCGCGGGGCCGGTGCAGGCGTTCGATGTAGCGCAGTTGGGCTGGCGTGACGGAGTACTGGTGGCGCAGGACCAGCCGCTGGGGCGTTTCCTGCGGGAACTGAGCCGCTATCGCCCCGGTGTGTTGCGCTGGGACGAAACCCTGGAGCCGCTGCGAATCAGCGGCAGCTTCCGCCTGGACAACACCGATCGAATCCTCGCGCTGCTGGCGGCCAGCCTGCCGCTGGACGTGCATATGCGCACCCGTTACTGGGTCACGTTGACGCTTCGCAAAAATTTGGCTTGAGTCCGGTCGGGCCTGTCCCCTTTTTTTGTCTCGCTTGTCATTCAAGGCAACTGAACAAAAACGAGAGCGCTTTCCAATGTCCGCAGTTGTACCTTTGCGTTTGCGCCCGGCCTTTGCCGGCCGGCGTTCGCTGTTGAACCTGAGCCTCATGCTGAGCCTGGGTGCCAGTCCCTTTTTCATGTCATCGAGCCTGGCCGAAGAAGCCGCCCGGCGCAGTTATCAGGTGCCGGCCGGCAGCCTCGGCGCGGCGTTGACCCGGTTTGCCGGGTTGGCGGGGGTCAACCTGTCGGTGGATCCGGCCTTGGTGAGCGGACGCAACAGCGCCGGGCTTTCGGGGGAGTTCGGGGTGGAAGAGGGCTTTGCCCGGCTGTTGCGGGGTTCGGGCCTGCAGCTGCAGCCGGTGGGGGAGCAGGCTTACATCCTGATGCCGGCGCCAGAAGGCGGCAGCTTGCAACTGGCGCCCACCTCGATTCTCGGCGCCACGGCTTCGACGGACAGCCCGGTGTACGCCGGCGGCCAGGTGGCACGGCGTGGTTCGCAAGGCTTGCTGGGCTCGCGGGACTTCATGGAAACCCCGTTCAGCATGACCACCTACACCAGCCAGACGGTCAAGAACCAACAGGCGCGCACCCTGGGCGACCTGATCGCCAGCGACCCCTCGGTCCGCACCACCAACCCGGCGGGCGGACGCTATGAGCAGTTCACCATTCGCGGTTTCAGCCTGTTCAACAGCGATGTCGCCTACAACGGTCTCTACGGCATCCTGCCGACGTACACGATCGACATGGAGATGGCCGAACGCGTCGACATCCTCAAGGGGCCGAGCCAGCTCATCAACGGTATCTCGCCCCGGGGCAGCGTGGGGGGCGGGATCAACGTGGTGCCCAAACGCGCCACCGACAAGCCCATCACCTCGTTCACCGGCAGCTATGCCTCCAACAACCAGCTTGGCGGGGCGGTGGATGTCGGTCGACGCTTTGGTGAAGACGACAAGTTCGGTATTCGTTTCAATGGTGTGAAGCAGGCGGGCGACACCGAATGGGATCACCAGAGCGTGGACCGCGAGATGGCGGTGCTGGGCCTGGATTTTCGCGGTGAACGCCTGCGACTCTCGACCGACATCGGCCACACCGAACGCAACACCGACGCGCCTCAGGAACGCGTGCAGGTCGGTGCCAATGCCCAGGTCCCTCACGCCAGTGATGTGCGCGACAACTACGCCCAGTCGTGGACCAAGGCGCGCACCCAGGACACCTTCGGCACGGTGAACGCTGAGTTCGATGTCAGCGATTCGGTGATGCTGTATGGCGGTGTCGGCGCGCGCAAAAGCGACCACGACTTCCTTCGGCACAACGTTTCGGTCACCAACGACGCGGGCGACTTCACCGTCCAGCCCCGTGACTTTACCCGGGAGGAAAATGTCCGCACGGCCACGGCCGGGGTGCGCAACTGGTTCCATACCGGTCCGGTGAGCCATGAGGTCAACCTGGCGGCCAGTTATTTCTATATGGACTTCGAAAATGGCGGCGCCCGTTACGCCAACGGTCGCAGCAACCTGTATGACCCGGTACAGACCCCAACGCCGAGCAACCCGACCCGACAGGACGACAAGGTCTATACCGAGAACCGCTTCAGCGGCGTGGCCTTGTCCGACACCCTGGGGCTGCTCGAGGATCGTTTGCTGCTGACCCTCGGCGCGCGCTGGCAACGGGTGAAGGTTGATGACTGGACGAATAACGTCAAGGGCGATACCGCCTACGATGAGGAAAAGGTTTCGCCGTCGGGCGGGATCCTGTTCAAGGCGACTGACAAGCTGTCGCTGTATGCCAACTACATGGAAGGCCTGAGCCAGGGCAAGATTGCGCCGTCGACGTCGGTGAACGAGGATGAGATTTTCCCGCCGTTCATCAGCCGCCAGGTCGAAGTGGGCGCCAAGTATGACGCCGGCCCGTTCGCCGTCACCGCCGCCGTTTTTCGAATCAAGCAGCCCGCCTATGCGACCGACGCCACGACACGGGTCTTCGGCCCGAACGGCAAGCGCGAAAACACCGGCGTGGAGTTGAGTGTGTTCGGCGAGCCGCTGAAGGGAACCCGTCTGCTCGGCGGCGTGATGTTCATCGACAGTGAACTGACTGACACCACCGACAGCACCTTCGACGGCAACCGCGCACCGGCCACGCCGAAGTACAACGTCAACCTCGGCGCCGAATGGGACGTGCCAACGGTACAGGGCCTGACCCTGACCAGTCGCGGCATCTATTCCAGCTCGCAGTACCTGGACCAGTCCAACACCAAGGAAATCGACGCCTGGACGCGTTTCGACGTAGGCGCTCGCTACGCGTTCAAGGTCGACGAAAAACACATCACCCTGCGGGCCAACATCGAAAACGTGGCAGACAAGCGCTACTGGAGTTCGGCGGGTGCATCGGATGACAGTGAGCCGGGCTTGACGCTATCGACCCCGCGTACCTACCTGCTTTCCGCGACCGTTGATTTCTAGGTCGATGTGCCGCTCCAGGGAAGGAGCTGCCCGAGTTCAGGTATCGCGAAACAGATCGTGGGCATCCAGCAGTCGCCAGGCGATTTCGGGACGTTTTTCCAGCCCGCGGCGGATGGCGGCGGGGATCGACTGGCGAATCTTGCGGCACAGGCCGGGTTGTTCCTGGAACTCGATGGCGATGCCGCGCATGGTCCGCACTTCGTTGTAGCCGGGCTCGACGCGCAGGCGGATCCCCAGGTTTTCGTACAGGCGTTGTTGCAGGCGCTGGAGTTCGTCGAGGCTCTGGATGTTCTCCAGACGCTCGAGCAGGCGTTTTTCTTCCTGGCGATTGAGACACAGGATGCGTAGGTCGCTGCCAGGCGCTTGCAGCAAGGCATCACGTCCGCAATCGCAGACGCCGGGCGGGCAGGGGGGACGGATCGGGATCGACGCGGTCATGGGCTCCACAAAGTCTGCTGCACAACGAAACAGCGAGCTTATCGCCAGCCCAGGCAATGTGATACCTGGCGGCATGTGGGTCAAGCCTGTTGGAGGGGCCGCTGGTCTGGCGCGGCTGTTGTGCTGTGGGAGCGAGCCTGCTCGCGATAGCGGTGGGTCAGTTTCCATACCTGTTGGATTTGCCGCCGTCATCGCGAGCAGGCTCGCCCCCACATTTGGATTCCGGCGCACACAAATGCTGTGTCCGACCTCAATCTCCTGTGGGAGCGAGCCTGCTCGCGATACGGTGGTTCAGTCGAGAGGGTTACAACCCCAACTCGGACAACCCCGGATGATCATCCGGCCGGCGGCCCAGGGGCCAGTGGAACTTGCGCTCGCTTTCCTTGATCGGCATGTCGTTGATGCAAGCGTAGCGGTTGTACATCAGGCCTTGCTCATCGAACTCCCAGTTTTCGTTGCCGTATGAGCGGAACCAGTTGCCCGAGTCGTCGTGCCATTCGTAGGCGTAGCGTACGGCGATGCGGTTATCGGTAAAGGCCCAGAGTTCCTTGATCAGCCGGTAATCCAATTCCTTGGCCCACTTGCGGGTCAGGAACGCCTTGGCTTCTTCGCGGTTGTGCGCGAATTCGGCGCGGTTACGCCATTGGGTGTCCAGCGTGTAGGCCAGGGATACTTTTTGCGGGTCGCGAGAGTTCCAGCCGTCTTCGGCCAGGCGAACTTTCTCGATCGCCGATTCACGGGTGAACGGTGGCAGTGGCGGACGAACTTCAGAAGAGGCAGACATGGCGAATCTCCAATGAGTGAATGAATGACGCAGGGTTCAACGATCAGGTGTGTAGCAATATCTTCAACATGTCCTGGGCGTGGTCAGCCGCGCTGTGGTCGCCCATGACCAGCGCCACGGTAATGGCGCCGTCGATCAGAATCAGTAGCTGGTGGGCCAGGGCGTCCGGATTCTCGACGCCTTGTTCGACGCACAGTCGGGTCACGTAATCGAGCAGCTTCTGTTTGTGCATCTTCGCCACCTGGCGGACCGGATCCTGTGGATCGCCGGTTTCGCCGCTGGTATTGATGAAGGCACAACCGCGAAAACCTTCGCTGTCGAACCAGCCCTTGAGCACGGTGAACAGGTTGAGCAGCCGCGCCGTCGGTGTGGGCGCCTTGTCCACTTCGCTGCTGAACCAGTGCATCCAGCGCTCGTCCCGCCGCTTGAGGGCGGCCACGATCAGGTCGTCCTTGTTGGCGAAGTAGCGATAGACACTTTTCCTGGAAACGCCGGCGGTTTTCACCAGAAGGTCCATGCCGGTGGCGGCGATGCCACTTCTATAGATCAACTTTTCGGCGACATCGAGGATGATGTCTCGTGTTTCATTACCAGTGATTTCGTTCATGGGGTAAAAGTAGAACGATCGTTCTCCTTGGTCAAGTTGTTTTTTTTTCTTGACGACAGGAAGACCCGAACCCATCCATGGTGTAAGCTCATCCGTTCTTTGGAATCGACCTTTTTGCGAGCCCTATGCCGTCGCTCTTCAAACGCTCCCTGCTGCCCAAGCTGCGCAGCTTTGCACTGACCGCCGACGCGGTGACCATCCTCGATGGCGCTGCCCAATTCCGCCGTTGCCTGCTGGAGAAAATCGCCCAGGCCACCCAGCGCATCTATATCGTCGCCCTCTACCTGCAACAGGACGAGGCTGGCCAGGAAATTCTCGATGCCCTGCATGCCGCTAAAGCGGCGCGTCCGGAACTGGACGTGGTCGTGGTCGTGGACTGGTTGCGGGCCCAGCGCGGGCTGATTGGCGCCAAGAAGCAGCCGGGCAACTCGGCGTGGTACCAGGAACAGACCCGCACCCATGCCAGCGAAGTGCCGATCTACGGCGTGCCGGTGCAGACCCGCGAGCTGTTTGGCGTGTTGCATTTGAAAGGTTTCGTGATCGATGACTGTGTGCTCTACAGCGGCGCCAGTCTGAATAACGTCTACTTGCACAAGTTCGATAAATACCGCTACGACCGCTACCACCTGCTGCAGAACACGGCACTGGCCGACTCGATGCATCACCTGGTGCAGCATGGCCTGATCACCTCCAGGGCCGTGCATCGCCTGGACCTGCCCAACCTGCCCAGCACCCGTAGTTTGCGCAAGGACATCGGTGACCTGCGCAGCCGTCTCAAATATGCGACCTATGACACCAGCGTCGGCAGCCTCGACAAGAGCGGCCTGTCGGTGAGCCCGTTGCTGGGCGTGGGCAAGAACAACCCCCTGAGCCGGGTGATCGGTGAACTGATCGCCAGCAGCCGCCAGCAACTGACCATCTGTACCCCGTATTTCAACCTGCCCCTGGCCGTGACCCGGGAGCTCAACCGCGCCCTGGCCCGCGGGGTCAAGATCGACATCATCGTCGGCGACAAGACCGCCAACGACTTCTACATTCCGCCAAGCGAGCCGTTCAAGATCATCGCGGCGCTGCCATACCTCTACGAAATCAGCCTGCGACGTTTCGCCAAACGGCATCAGCACGCGATCGACAGCGGCCAATTGAACCTGCACCTGTGGCGTGACGGGGACAACACCTATCACCTCAAGGGCATGTGGGTCGACGAGCGCTACACCTTGCTGACCGGCAACAACCTCAACCCGCGGGCCTTTCGCCTGGACCTGGAAAACGCGCTGTTGCTGGACGACCCCAAGGGCGAATTGCTGGCGCCGCGCCAGGCCGAGCTTGAGCGGATCTACTGCCACACCCGCCGGATCGAACGTTACCTGGACCTGGAAACCCTGCCGGATTACCCCGAGGCCGTGGCCAGGTTCCTGAAGCGGGTCAGCCGGGTGCGGATAGAACGGCTGCTTTACCGGATCCTGTGAACACCCGCGCCATGTCGGAAAAAGACACCATCTCCATCCAGCTGGTGCGTGAGGCATTGCTGCAAAGCTGCGCGCCCGGGGCAGCCACCGAGGAGGTCTTGAGCAAGGTCGGCATAGACCCGGCGCTGCTCGACGATCCCCAGGCGCGGGTCCCGGCCCATGCCTATGCGCGGCTCTGGCGGTTGCTGGCCCAGCGCTTGGATGACGAGTTTTTCGGCATGGACCCGCGCAAGCTCAAGTCCGGCAGCCTGGCGTTTCTCTGCCAGTGCGCCATGGCCCAGCCTACGCTGGCGAGCGGCTTGACGGCGGGGCTGGGGTTTCTGTCGCTGATGCTCGAACACCTACCGGCCCAGTGGGCGCGCCAACAAAGCCTGGCGGAGATCGTGCTGTTGGAAGACGACCAGGATCCGCGTCGAGCCTTTACCTATTTCACCTATTGGATGATCGTCCATGGCGTGGCCTGCTGGCTGGCCGGGCGGCGCATTCCTATTCTGTCTGTCGAACTGCGCTGCCCGGCACCGGATTTCTGCGACGACTACCGGGTGATGTTCTCCCAGAACCTGCGCTTTGACCGGCCGCGCACCCGGATGATTTTCGCCGCCGAATGCCTCGACCTGCCCATCCGGCGCAACGCTGACGAGCTCAAGCGCTTTCTGGCCCGGGCCCCGGCCAACATCCTGGTCAAATACCGCGACCCGCAAAGCCTGGCCAGTCGTATCCGGCACGACCTGCGGCAACTGCCCGCCGAACAGTGGCCGGAAACCGAGGCCCTGGCCCAGCAATTGTGCGTGTCCGCCTCGACCCTGCGCCGACGCCTGGCGGAGGAGGGCCAGACTTACCAAGGCCTCAAGGACAGCGTGCGCAAGGATCTGGCGATCACCTGGCTGGCCGAGCCGTCCATCAGTTTCGTCGAAATCGCCTCGCGCCTGGGTTTTGCCGATGCCAGCTCCTTCTACAAGGCGTTTCGCAAATGGTCCGGGTCCAACCCGGGGCATTATCGCAGCCTGATTCTCAACGACCCGGATTGATCCATCGGGCGGTCTCCAATCTTGTGCCGACCCAAGCCCCCTGTGGGAGCGAGCTTGCTCGCGATAGCGGTGGTTCAGCCGCCTCGTCATTGACTGCCAAACCCTCATCGCGAGCAAGCTCGATCCCACAGGGGCTTTCGCTTGGCAAGTTGGCACGCTCATAAAACCGTCATTTTTCTTTGATACAAGCCTGTGCAGGCGCCGGAAAAGCCGGGCCATCCATCAAGGTAGTGTATACACGTGACCGTTTTGGGCAGCGTATGAGCGTATTGGTCACCGGTGCCGCAGGATTCATCGGTTTTCATACCGCCAGGCGGTTGTGCAGCGAAGGCCATCAGGTCATCGGCATCGACAACCTCAACAGCTACTACAGCGTCGAGCTGAAACAGGCCCGACTTGCACAGCTGGCCGAATGCCGCAACTTTCGCTTCCAGCGGCTGGATGTGGCCGACAAACCGGCGTTGCTGGAGTTGTTTGCGCAAAACACGTTCGAGTCCGTCGTCCACCTGGCGGCCCAGGCTGGTGTGCGCCATTCCATCGATAATCCCGACCTGTATGCCCAAAGCAACCTGGTGGGGTTCCTCAACGTGTTGGAAGCCTGCCGTGCCCACCGGCCGGCGCACCTGGTGTTCGCCTCGAGCAGCTCGGTGTATGGCTTGAACGACCGCCTGCCATATGCCACGACCGATCCGGTGGATCAGCCCGTGTCTTTTTATGCGGCAACCAAGCGCGCCAATGAACTGATGGCCCACGCGTACTCGCATCTCTACGGCATTCCCACCACCGGCCTGCGGTTTTTCACCGTGTATGGACCGTGGGGACGACCCGACATGGCACCGTTCAAATTCACCGACGCCATCCTCAACGGTCGCGCCATTGACCTCTACAACGACGGGGCGATGTCGCGGGATTTCACCTACATCGACGACATCGTCGAAGGCCTGGTGCGGTTGTTGCCACGGCCGCCGGCCAATGAAACAGGCGTGCGCCACAAACTCTACAACATCGGCTTCGGCGCTCCGGTGCAGCTCCTGCAGTTTGTCGAGTGCCTGGAAGAGGCCCTGGGCATACCCGCGATCAAGCATTTTTTGCCGCTGCAAGCGGGTGACGTGGTCGACACCTGGGCGGACACGCGCGAGCTGGAGGAACACATAGCGTTTCGCCCGCAGGTCGCGGTGCCTGTCGGCGTGCAGTCGTTTGTCGATTGGTACCGCGGGTATTACCGCGTTTAACCCCTCAGCTGTTTACTGGAGCGTCATGCACGAAACCCTTTATGTGTCGGTCCTGATTCCGGCAAAGAACGAAGCCGGCAACCTCATTCCACTGCTGGAAGAAGTGCGGGTGGCGCTGGCCGACGAGGCCTTCGAAGTCATCGTCGTCGACGATGGCAGCACAGACGCCACCGCCGCTGAGCTGCGGGCGTTGCAAGGCAGTGGCTATCGCCAGTTGCGGGTACTCAGCCATGCCCGTTCTCTCGGGCAGAGCACCTCGGTCTACCACGCGGCTGAAGTGGCCCGCGGGCACTGGCTGGCAACCCTCGATGGCGACGGGCAGAACGACCCGGCCGACCTGCCAAAGATGCTCGACCTGGTGCGCGGTTCGGAGGGTACGCTCGCCGGCGTCAAGCTGGTGGCCGGGCATCGCGTCAATCGCCGGGATACGGCGAGCAAGCGTTGGGCCTCGCGGTTCGCCAACAAACTGCGGGCCAGCCTGCTCAAGGACCAGACACCCGATACCGGTTGCGGCATCAAGTTGATCGAGCGCGAGGCGTTTCTGCGCTTGCCGTATTTCGATCACATGCATCGCTTTATTCCGGCGCTGATTCGTCGGCACAACGGCCGGATGCTGGTTCACCCGGTGAATCACCGTGAGCGCGGGGCCGGGGTCTCCAACTACGGCAACCTCGACCGGGCGCTGGTGGGCATTGTCGATCTGTTTGGAGTGTGGTGGTTGATAAGACGCACCCGCCTGGATATCAACGCACAAGAAACCGAGGTGTGACATGGGCAGAGAAACGTTGTGGCTGGCCGTTGGCTTCGGCGGCCAGTTGGCCTTCACCGGACGTTTTGTCCTGCAATGGCTATACAGCGAGTACAAGAAGCGTAGCGTGATTCCCGTGGGTTTCTGGTACTTGAGCATCATCGGCAGCGCGCTGTTGCTGGCCTATGCCATCTACCGCGAAGACCCGGTATTCATTGTCGGCCAGTCCTTCGGCTTCATCGTTTACCTGCGCAATTTGCAGTTGATCACCAAGCATCACGAGCAGGAAAACCGCGAACTGGCCGAGAAGGGCTGAGACGGTGCGGATACGATTGCCTTCCTCGCGACTGGAGCTTCTGGCGCTGGTGGTATTGGCCTTGATCATGGTGGGTGCCGGGCTGGGTTGGCGCCAACCGATGAACGTCGATGAAGAGCGCTTCCTCGGCGTTGCCCTGGAGATGCTGCAGAACGGCTCATGGTTCATTCCCCACCGCGCCGGGGAAATCTACGCCGACAAGCCGCCGTTGTTCATGTGGGCGGTGGCGTCGTTCGTGCAATTGACCCATCTGCCGAAAGTCGCTCTGTACCTGCCCGCGCTGTTGGCCGGCGCCGTCACCACCGCATGCCTGTACGACCTGGGCCGGCGCTTGTGGGGGCGACGTGTGGGAGGGATCGCCGCGCTGTTGTTTCTGGCCACCTATCAGACCTACAGCATCCTGCGCACCGGACAGATCGATGGTTTTCTTGCGCTCTGGACCAGCCTGGGGATCTATGGCTTGTGCCGGCATTTGATGCTCGGCCCGGCGTGGCGCTGGTATTACGTGGCCTGCGCGGCGATGGGACTGGGGGTCATCAGCAAAGGCGTGGGGTTTCTGCCGGTATTGATGCTGATTCCCTACGCCTATGGGGTGCGTCGAGGGTGGAAAGGCCTGGTGTCCATGCCGGGCAAGGCAGGGGCCTGGTGGCTGGGGCTGGTTGTGGCGCTGGTGGCCATCGCGCTTTGGCTTGGGCCTTTGTTGCTGATTGTGTGGCAGGGCAGCCCCGACAGCCTGGCGTACGCCCAGGAAATCCTGCTGAAGCAGACGGCGGGGCGTTATGCCAATGCCTGGGAGCACCGCGAACCCTTCTGGTATTTCTTCGTTCAGGTGATTCCGAAATACTGGCTGCCGATCTTTTTCATGCTGCCATGGCTCGTACCGGCCTGGCGCAGGCAGTTGCTCAAGCATGACGGTCGCGTGCTGGTGCTGCTGGGGTGGGTGGTGCTGGTGCTGTTGTTCTTCAGCCTGAGCAGTGGCAAGCGCAAGCTGTATATCTTTCCCGCGTTGCCAACCTTGATCCTGCTGGTGGCGCCGCTTGTGCCGTGGATGCTGCACCGCTGGTTCAGCCGGCGTCCGAGGGGCAGGGTGGTATTCGCTGGGTTGACGGTGGTGTGGTTATGCGCCTGGTTTGTGCGCGGCTTCATCGAGCCTTACAGGGAAGGCATCAACCCCCACCAGACCTTGATGCGCGATGTCGCGGGGCTGACTTCAAATGCCGAGTTGGTGCTCGTCGGGTGGCGCGAGGGCCATTGGCTGTTCGCCCAGCAGCCCATCGTGCATTTTGGCTTCCATGACCGCCAGTCCCTGGAACGATCCGCCACCTGGCTGCGCGGCCACCCGCAGGCCTTTGCCTTGGTGCCCGCGCAGGACCTGGCGCGCTGCTACGATCCGCAAAAGGCGCGCCGGGTCGGCGATACCTCGCGGGCCGAGTGGTTCCTGGTGGGGCCTGATGCGGACAACCAGCGCTGCCAGTCCCCGGTGCCGGAGAAGGTTTACTCATTTGCCTGGAAGCAGCCCTTGTAGCGGCTGGACTGCCGCCATCGCGAGCAAGCTCGCTCCCACAGAGGATGTGAGGTGGGTCTCGATTTTGTGATCGCCCAACCTCCCGATGTGGGAGCGAGCTTGCTCGCGAAGACGGCCTGACCGGCAATACACCCCTCGAACCATGGCCAAACCAGTCAAGCAACTTGATGGCTTTGACCATTGCCGCCACCGCCCTTCGGCGCGAGTATTTGTCTGCTCTTCACGGTTCCCCCAGCCAATAAAAAGTACAGAGGGATTCTGGTCATGCGCGATTATTCGTCCACCACGTCACAGTTCGATTACCTGCAAACCGTCAACGCCGCGCTGCACGGCTCGCTCGAGGCGCTCAATGCCTGTGTCGAGTGTTGCGACCGGCATGCGTTGCCGGGTCGCATCGCCTTGTTCTGGGAGGGCCGTGACGGCAGCGAAGCCACCTGGACTTACCGCGACCTGCAGGACAATGCCGCACGGTTCGCCAACTTCTTGCGTGCCCAAGGCGTCGGCAAGGGTGACAAAGTGGCCGGCCTGCTGCCGCGTACTGCGGAACTCTTGATCGTCGTACTCGCCACCTGGCGTATCGGGGCGGTGTATCAACCGCTGTTCACCGCGTTCGGGCCCAAGGCCATCGAGCACCGCCTTGGCAGCTCGGGGGCGCGGATCGTCGTGACCGACGCCGTCAACCGTCCCAAACTCAATGAAGTCGCCGGTTGCCCCACCATCGTCACGGTCGGCGGCGAGAAGGGCCAGGGCATCCTGCGGGGCGACTACAGTTTCTGGGCCGAAGTGGCGAACCACTCCAACCAGTGCGAACCGCTGATGCTCACCGGCGAAGATCCGTTTTTACTGATGTTCACCTCCGGCACCACGGGACCTGCCAAGGCGCTGTCGGTGCCGCTCAAGGCCATCGTGGCGTTCCAGAGCTACACCCGTGACGCGGTGGACCTGCGCCCTGAAGACGCCTTCTGGAACGTCGCCGACCCGGGTTGGGCCTACGGCATTTATTTTGGCGTGACCGGGCCGCTGGCCATGGGGCATCCGATCACCTTCTACGATGGCCCGTTCACCCTGGAAAGCACCTGCCGGATCATCAACAAGTACGGCATCACCAACCTGACCGGCTCGCCCACCGCCTATCGCCTGTTGATCGCCGGAGGTGAGCAGTTTGCCCGCTCGATCAAGGGCAAGCTGCGCATCGTCAGCAGTGCCGGTGAGCCATTGAACCCCGAGGTGATCCGCTGGTTCGCCGACAACTTGAACGTGGTGATCCACGACCATTACGGCCAGACCGAACTGGGCATGGTGCTGTGCAACCACCACGGGCTGGAACACCCGGTGCACCTGGGGGCGGCCGGTTTCGCCTCGCCGGGCCACCGGATCGTGGTGTTGGATGAAGAGCAACGCGAGTTGGGCGTGGGCCAGCCGGGCATTCTCGCGGTGGACCGCAGCCGGTCGCCCATGTGCTGGTTCGCCGGTTACGAAGGCGCGCCGACCAAGGCCTTCGTTGGCAACTACTACTTGAGTGGCGACACCGTGGAGTTGAATCCGGATGGCAGCATCAGCTTCGTCGGCCGCAGCGACGACGTGATCACCACCTCCGGCTACCGGGTCGGTCCGTTCGACGTGGAAAGTGCGCTGATCGAACATCCGGCCGTGGTGGAGGCGGCGGTGATCGGCAAGCCTGATCCAGAGCGCACCGAGTTGGTGAAGGCCTTCGTGGTGCTCAGCACCCAATATCGCGCTTCTCCGGAGCTGGCGGAGGAACTGCGCCTGCATGTGCGCAAGCGCCTGGCGGCCCATGCGTACCCCCGTGAAATCGAATTTGTCAGCGACTTGCCGAAGACCCCAAGCGGCAAGTTGCAGCGCTTTATCTTGCGCAACCAGGAAATCGCCAAAGCCCAAGAAGCTACGGCGCAAAACGTTTCAGCTTGAATCCAAGGAAACCATGATGCAGATCGACAACAAGATTTTCCTCGTCAGCGGCGGTGCTTCCGGCCTTGGCGCAGCCACCGGTGAAATGCTGGTCAAGGCCGGCGCCAAGGTGATGCTGGTGGACCTCAACGCCGATGCCGTGGCCGCCCAGGCGCACAAGCTGGGTTGCCAGAGCGTGGTGGCCGATATCAGCAACGAAGGGGCTGCTGAAGCGGCAGTCAAGGCGACGGTCACGGCGTTCGGCGGTCTGAATGGCCTGGTGAATTGCGCCGGTATCGTGCGCGGCGAGAAGATCCTCGGCAAGAACGGCCCTCATGGCCTGGACAGCTTCAGCCAGGTGATCAACGTCAACCTGATCGGCAGCTTCAACTTGCTGCGCCTGGCGGCTGCGGCCATCGCCGAAACCGAGGCCAACGCCGACGGCGAGCGCGGGGTGATCATCAACACCGCTTCGGTAGCGGCCTTCGACGGCCAGATCGGCCAGGCCGCCTACGCGGCCTCCAAAGGCGCCATCGCCAGTCTGACGTTGCCGGCCGCCCGTGAGCTGGCGCGCTTCGGTATCCGGGTGATGACCATTGCCCCGGGGATTTTCGAAACCCCGATGATGGCCGGCATGACGCCTGAGGTGCGTGATTCCCTGGCCGCCGGCGTGCCGTTTCCGCCGCGCCTTGGGAAACCTTCCGAGTACGCGGCGCTGGTCAGGCATATCATTGAGAACAGCATGCTCAACGGCGAGGTAATCCGTCTCGACGGTGCCTTGCGTATGGCAGCCAAATAAGTAAGGAGGATTCATGATGTCCAACGATCCTATTGTCATCGTCAGCGCGGTCCGTACCCCCATGGGCGGTTTCCAGGGCGAACTGAAAAGCCTCACCGCGCCGCAACTGGGTGCCGCCGCTATCAAGGCCGCCGTGGAGCGGGCCGGTATCGCGCCGGGTGCGGTTGAAGAAGTGCTGTTCGGTTGCGTGCTCGCCGCGGGCCTGGGCCAGGCGCCGGCCCGTCAGGCCGCGCTGGGCGCCGGGCTCGACAAGTCGACCCGCTGCACCACGCTCAACAAGATGTGCGGTTCGGGCATGGAAGCGGCGATCCTGGCCCATGACATGCTCATCGCCGGCAGCGCCGAGGTGGTGGTGGCCGGTGGCATGGAGAGCATGTCCAACGCCCCGTATCTGCTCGATCGCGCCCGTAGCGGCTACCGCATGGGCCACGGCAAGGTGCTGGATCACATGTTCTTAGACGGCCTCGAAGACGCCTACGACAAGGGCCGCCTGATGGGCACCTTCGCCGAGGATTGCGCCGAAGCCAACGGTTTGAGCCGTGAAGCCCAGGATGCCTTTGCCATTGCCTCCACCACCCGCGCCCAACAAGCGATCAAGGACGGCCGTTTCGAGGCCGAGATCGTGCCGCTGACGGTGACCGTCGGCAAAGAGCAGGTACTGATCAGCCACGACGAACAGCCGCCGAAAGCCAAGCTGGACAAGATCAAGTCGCTCAAGCCGGCATTCCGTGAGGGCGGCACGGTAACAGCGGCCAACGCCAGTTCCATCTCCGATGGCGCGGCGGCCCTGGTGCTGATGCGCCAGAGCCAGGCGCAGCAGCGGGGCTTGAAACCCTTGGCGGTGATTCATGGGCACGCGGCGTTTGCCGACACCCCAAGCCTGTTTCCGACGGCGCCGATTGGCGCGGTGAAAAAACTGCTGCACAAAACCGATTGGTCGCTGGATGAAGTCGATCTGTTCGAAGTCAACGAAGCCTTTGCCGTGGTGGGATTGGTCGCCATGCACCAATTGGACATTCCCCATGCCAAGGTCAATGTTCACGGTGGCGCTTGCGCCCTGGGCCACCCCATCGGCGCATCCGGCGCGCGGATTCTGGTGACGCTGCTCTCGGCCCTGCGCCAAAAAGGTCTCAAGCGCGGCGTCGCGGCGATTTGCATCGGCGGCGGCGAAGCCACGGCCATGGCCGTTGAATGCCTGTATTAAGGAATCACCATGCTCCCGACTGAAGAACAGACGCAAATCCGCGACATGGCCCGAGACTTCGCCCAGGAACGCTTGAAACCGTTCGCCGCCGAGTGGGACCGTGAGCACCGTTTCCCCCGGGAAGCCATCGCTGAAATGGCCGAGCTGGGCTTTTTCGGCATGCTGGTGCCGGAACAGTGGGGCGGCTGTGACACCGGTTACCTGGCCTATGCGATGACCTTGGAGGAAATCGCCGCTGGTGACGGTGCCTGCTCGACCATCATGAGCGTGCACAACTCGGTGGGCTGCGTGCCGATCCTCAAGTTCGGCAACGATGAGCAGAAGGCGACATTCCTCACGCCCCTGGCCAGCGGCGCCATGCTCGGCGCGTTTGCCCTGACCGAGCCCCAGGCCGGTTCGGACGCCAGCAGCCTCAAGACGAGGGCACGCTTGGAGGGCGACCATTACGTGCTCAACGGCTGCAAACAGTTCATCACCTCGGGGCAGAACGCCGGCGTGGTGATCGTGTTCGCGGTGACTGATCCGAGCGCCGGCAAACGCGGCATCAGTGCGTTCATCGTGCCGACCGATTCGCCGGGTTATACCGTGGCGCGGGTCGAAGACAAGCTCGGTCAACATGCCTCCGATACCTGCCAGATTCTCTTCGAAGATGTGAAGGTGCCGGTGGGCAACCGCTTGGGGGAGGAGGGCGAGGGCTACAAGATCGCCCTGGCGAACCTGGAAGGCGGGCGCGTGGGCATCGCGGCGCAGTCGGTGGGCATGGCCCGCGCGGCGTTCGAGGCTGCCCGCGACTATGCCCGGGAACGGCAGAGTTTCGGCAAACCGATCATCGAGCACCAGGCCGTGGCGTTTCGTCTGGCGGACATGGCCACCCAGATCGCCGTGGCCCGGCAAATGGTGCATTACGCCGCCGCCCTGCGGGACGACGGTCAACCGGCGTTGGTGGAAGCCTCCATGGCCAAGCTGTTCGCTTCGGAAATGGCCGAGAAGGTCTGCTCTATGGCGTTGCAGACCCTGGGCGGTTACGGTTACCTCAACGACTTCCCGCTGGAGCGCATTTATCGCGACGTGCGGGTCTGTCAGATCTACGAAGGCACCAGCGACATTCAGCGCATGGTCATTTCGCGCAATCTTTGAACAGGAGTCCTGCATGAGCTACGAAACGATTCTATTGGAGATCAAGGACCGCGTCGGCCTGATCACCCTCAACCGTCCCCAGGCCTTGAACGCCTTGAATGCGCAGATCGTCAGTGAGCTGAACAAGGCGCTGGATAGCCTGGAGGCGGATCCGAGCATTGGCTGCATCGTGTTGACGGGTTCGAAAAAAGCCTTTGCCGCTGGTGCCGACATCAAGGAAATGGCCGAGCTGACCTACCCGCAGATCTACCTGGACGACCTGTTCAGCGACAGTGACCGCGTGGCCAACCGTCGCAAGCCGATCATCGCGGCGGTGAACGGTTTTGCCTTGGGCGGTGGCTGCGAGCTGGCGTTGATGTGCGACTTCATCCTGGCCGGCGACAATGCCAAGTTCGGCCAGCCGGAAATCAACCTCGGCGTGCTGCCGGGCATGGGCGGCACCCAGCGCCTGACCCGGGCGGTGGGCAAGGCCAAGGCCATGGAAATGTGCCTGACCGGGCGCTTTATCGACGCGGTAGAAGCCGAGCGCTGCGGCATCGTCGCCCGGATCGTACCGGCCGATGAACTGCTGGACGATGCGCTGAAAACCGCAGCGTTGATTGCCTCCAAGTCGGTGCCCATCAGCATGATGGTCAAGGAAAGCGTCAATCGCGCGTTTGAAGTCAGCCTGTCCGAAGGCGTACGTTTCGAGCGCCGGGTATTCCACGCGGCGTTCGCGACGCAGGACCAAAAAGAAGGCATGGCGGCATTCGTGGCCAAGCGCGCAGCGGCGTTTCAGGACAAGTAACTCGGCGCCTTCATTGACGCCATCGCGAGCAAGCTCGCTCCCACAGGGTGCTGGTGGTGTACGCAGCATTTGCATACGCCATCACCCCCTGTGGGAGCGGGCTTGCCCGCGAAGACGCCGGCACATCCAACATAGAGGTCACTGACCCACCGCTTTCGCGAGCAAGCCCGCTCCCACACTGGATCTCAGGTGTACGCAGCATTTGCGTACACCACTGGACACTGTGGGAGCGAGCTTGCTCGCGATGCTTTTTCCAGCCATCACACCAAGTAGTGTTTCAACTCCCGGGCGATGACCATTCGCTGGATCTCGCTCGACCCTTCATAGATCTGGGTAATCCGCGCGTCGCGGTAGTAGCGCTCTACCGGATAATCCTCGAGATACCCGTACCCACCGTGAATCTGTATGGCCGAGGAGCAAACTTTCTCGGCCATTTCCGAGGCAAACAGCTTGGCCTGGGAGGCTTCCGACAGGCATGGCTTGCCGGCGCTGCGCAGGCGGGCGGCGTGGAGGATGAGCAGGCGGGTGGCGTTGATGCGGGTGTGCATGTCGGCCAGCAGGTTGGCGATGCTTTGGTGCTCGATGATCGGCTTGTCGAACTGGACGCGATCGCGCGCGTAGGCCAGCGCCGCTTCGAACGCCGCGCGGGCGATGCCCAAGGCTTGGGCTGCGATGCCGATGCGACCGCCTTCCAGGTTGGACAAAGCGATGGCCAAGCCTTTGCCACGCGCGCCCAGCAGGTTGGCCTCGGGGATGGTGCAGTTGTTCAAGGTAACCGCGCAGGTGTCCGAAGCGCGGATGCCCATCTTGTGTTCGGTGCGATCGACGATGAACCCAGGTGTATCCGTGGGCACCAGGAACGCCGAAATGCCTTTTTTGCCCAGCTCCGGATCCGTCACGGCAAACACGATGGCCAGTTTCGCCCGCTTGCCGTTGCTGACGAACTGCTTGGCGCCGTTGATGACCCACTGGCCATCGCGCAGCTCGGCCCGGGTGCGCAGGTTATGGGCTTCGGAGCCGGCCTGGGGTTCGGTCAGGCAGAAGCAGCCAATGGCCTGGCCACTGGCGAGCGCGGCCAGCCAGGTCTGTTTTTGTTCATCGGTGCCAAAATTCAGGACCGGCCCGCAACCCACCGAGTTGTGGATGCTCATCAGCGCCCCGGTGGCACCGTCGCCCGCGGAGATTTCCTCCACCGCCAGGGCATAGGCCACGTAATCGACGTAGGTGCCGCCCCATTCTTCCGGTACCACCATCCCCAACAGGCCCAGTTCACCCATCTTTGCCACCAGGCCGTCGTCAATCCAGCCGGCCTTTTCCCACGCTTGGGCATGGGGAGCGATTTCACCACGGGCGAAGTCCCGGGCCATGTCGCGGATCATCACTTGTTCTTCGGTCAGTTCGAGGTCGTGCATGGCTCAGTTCCCGTGGTCGTCGAAGCCGTCGAAGAAACTCGCCACATGGTCGGCGTCCAACGCCTCCAGGGTCGGCGGGTTCCAGCGCGGGTTCTTGTCTTTGTCGATCAGCAAGGCGCGTACGCCTTCGATCAGGTCTCCGCGTTCGAACCATTGCCGGTCCAGGTGCAGCTCCAGGGCAAAACACTCTTCCAGGCTCAGATGCCGACCGCGCCGGAGCATTTCCAGGGTCACGGCCATGGCCAGGGGCGAGCGACTGCCCAGCACGTCGGCGGTCTTCAGCGACCATTCGTGGCTGTTGGCGACAGTGACCTGGCGCAACTGCTCGACCATGCTTGGTACATCGGGCAGGGCAAAGAAATGGTCAATGGCCGGTCGCAAATCGGCCAGAGGGGGCGCAGGGAGTTGTTGCTGGCCGAGTTTGGCCAGCAGGCTTTGCAGGTCCTTGAGCGGCATGTCGTGCCACTCAAGTCGATCGAGACGCTCGTCGAGCTGCTTGAGCTTGTGGCTGTCGAGGTACCAGTCGGCGAGCCCGCAATACAATGCATCGGCGGCGCGGATCTGTACGCCGCTGACCCCCAGGTAGATCCCCAGCTCACCGGGAATGCGCGACAGGAAATAACTGCCGCCCACGTCCGGGAAATAACCGATGGCGACTTCCGGCATGCCCAGGCGACTGCGTTCAGTCACGATCCGCAGGTCGGCGCCTTGCACCAGGCCCATGCCGCCGCCCAGCACGAAGCCGTCCATCAAGGCGAGGATCGGTTTGCGGTAATGGTGGATCGTCAGGTCGAGGGCGTATTCTTCGACGAAGAAATCCTCATGCAGGGTGTCGCCCTGCTTGTGGCTGTCGTACAGCGAGCGGATATCACCGCCGGCGCAGAAGGCCTTGTCGCCCGCGCCACGCAGTACCACCGCGCGAATATGTGGGTCGAGTGCCCAAGTATCGAGTTGTTGCTGCAAGCTGCGCACCATGCCCAGGGTGAGGGCATTGAGGCCGGCGGGGCGGTTCAGGGTCAAGTGGCCAATGTGATTGCGAACGTCGACCAGCACCTCGTGGGCTACGGTTTCCATGGTTTCCGCAGCTTGGGATGAAACCTGAGCTGTCATCGCTAACTCCCTGCTTTTATTGTTTTTTACGAATAGTGTCGCGCGTACCCGTTCAGGATCGTACCAGTGCAAATTTGCCTTGCACAACCGGGATACGTGCAGGTCCTGTCTGCATATTTATAGCAGCCACAGGCTCAACCGCGACCGGAAAGCACCTCCGCGATGCTGCGGCGCCTGGCGTTTCGTTCGCTGGCATGGATCAAGTGTTCGAGATCTTCCGGGGTGACGTCGAAGAAGGCCTCCATTTCCGCCAGGGCTAATTTCAGGTCTTCGGCGGTGATGGCCTGTCGGTCGACGGGAGAGTGGTCAGCCGGTATGACGGCCGCCGGTTCGCTGGCGCGCTTGGGGTAGCGCACACGCGTGAGGTTGTTGTAGGCCAGCGCAAAGGCGAGCAGCCCGCAGCCGGCCAACATGGCCGCGCCGACCGCCTGCCAGTCCAAGGCAACGATGGATGGATCCGCTAGCACCAAGGTCGCCGCCAGGGCGCCTGCCGGTGGGTGCAGGCAACGCAGCCAACACATCAACACCAGCGCCATGCCGGCCGCCAGGCAGGCGCTGCCCAGGGTCCGCCCCAATACATGGGCCACCAGCAGTGCCACGACCGATGCACAGAGGTAGCCGCCGACAATCGACCAGGGCTGGGCGAGGGCGCCCGAGGACACGGCAAACAGCAGCACGGCCGAAGCGCCGAGGGGGCCGATCAGGTGTTGCGCCACCTCAAGGCCAAAGACCTGACCACATAGCCAGACACTGAACATCGTCCCCAACGCCATGCCGATGGCGGCGCGGCTCCATTCGGTTGGACGGGTATTGATAGCGGCGGGGAACCAGCGAGAAAGCATTAAGCGAGAATCCAAAAAACTAACAAAAAAAGGGGCTTACGGGAAAAACCCAGAAAGCCCTTTAAGTGTTCCAACAGTTGGGGGAGGAACGGTGCACAGTGTGCCTCCCACAACCTTTGCTTACAAATTCA
The DNA here is from genome assembly GCF_900119265.1 of Pseudomonas sp. NFACC04-2. Classification (NCBI taxonomy): domain Bacteria; kingdom Pseudomonadati; phylum Pseudomonadota; class Gammaproteobacteria; order Pseudomonadales; family Pseudomonadaceae; genus Pseudomonas; species Pseudomonas sp. NFACC04-2. The sequence continues at coordinate 326,039 of NZ_FPJC01000003.1, read as the reverse complement.
TATTAATGCAGGTTGAGTGCATTAATTTTGAGGTAACGGTCAGGTTCAAGCGCTTCTTGAGGCGGGATACCACGTTTGCTGGGCGATGGGCAGGTTGCGTGATTGGCCGCGGCCCATCGGAAAATAGGTAAAGCCCTTGTCTGCCATGCGTTCCGGGTCGAACAGGTTGCGACCGTCGAAAATCACCGGGGCCTTGAGCCGCTGCCGGATCAGGTCGAAGTCCGGCGCCTTGAAGGGCTGCCATTCGGTGCAGATGACCAGCGCGTCGGCTCCAGGCAACACCGATTCCGGCGTGCCCATCAGCATGAGTCGGGTTTCGTCGGGATAGAGCAGTTGGGTTTGCTGCATCGCCTCAGGGTCGAAGGCGCGGACACTGGCTCCCGCAGCCCAGAGCGACTCCAGCAGGGTGCGGCTCGGCGCATCGCGCATGTCGTCGGTGTTGGGTTTGAAGGCCAGGCCCCACAGCGCGAAGGTCTTGCCACGCAGGTCGCCCTGGTAGAACGCGTTGATCCGCTCGAACAGCTTGTGTTTCTGCCGATCGTTGATGGCTTCCACCGCCTGCAGCAGGTCACTGGAACAGTGAGCCTGCTCGGCGGTGTGGATCAGGGCGCGCATGTCCTTGGGAAAGCACGAGCCGCCATAGCCGCATCCCGGGTAAATGAAGTGGTAGCCGATGCGCGAGTCGGCGCCGATGCCCAGGCGCACGGACTCGATGTCGGCCCCCAGGTGTTCGGCCAGTTCGGCGATCTGGTTGATAAAGCTGATTTTGGTCGCCAGCATGCCGTTGGCGGCGTATTTGGTCAGCTCGGCGCTGCGCAGGTCCATGAACAGGACCCGGTCGTGGTTGCGGTTGAACGGGGCGTACAGGTCGCGCATGGTTTCGCGCACTTCATCGCGCTCGCAGCCGATCACGATGCGATCCGGACGACGGCAATCGGCGACGGCCGAGCCTTCCTTGAGAAATTCGGGGTTGGAGACGATATCGAACTGCAGCAAGCGACTGGCCTTGAGCAGGCATTTGTCGATGTGCGCCCGCAGAACGTCACCGGTGCCCACCGGCACGGTGGACTTCTCCACCACGATGAGCGGTTGCTCGCGATAACGGGCGACAGCCTCGCCAACGGCCAGCACCTGGCTCAGGTCGGCACTGCCATCGTCCCGGGAGGGCGTGCCTACCGCGATAAACAGCACCTGGCCGTGTTGCACGGCAAGCTGCTCGTCACAGGTGAAGTGCAAACGCCCGGCCTCCAGCCCTTCGCGCACCAGCGCGGCCAGGCCGGGCTCGAAAATACTCACCTGGCCTTGCCGAAGGCTGTCGACCTTGCGCTCGTCGATGTCCATGCACACCACGTCATGGCCCACCTCGGCCAACACGGCGGCCTGCACCAGCCCTACATAACCACTTCCGAATACACTGATCTTCATGGCGGATTCCCTGGATCATTCCGAGCGAGCGACATGCACAACCAGCGTTCGCCGCAGTGCGCTTGGTTCAGAATAAGTCGGGGATATTGCAGTTCACTTACAGCCCACTGAAGTCTTGCGCCGTCAATCGGTACGCGGCTGGCAGTTGCGCGACGAACTCGCCGACCACTTCCCGGGTCAGGCTGACGATGTCTTCCACCCGCTCCATTCCGGCGCCGGTCCGCCAACTGGCGACGATGTCCATGACCGATGGCAGCGGCACGCCGTCCACCAAAGTCAATGTGCCTTGGGCCAGTTCGCCGACCACCAGCGCCGCGGGCATGGCGCCGATGCCAAAACCGTCGCGAACCAGGCGGGTGATAGCCGAGGCCGAGTTCACGCAGTTGATGCGGGGCGAGACGATGTTGGCCGAGTGCAGCAGGTTGAGGATGTCCTGGTGGGGCCGTGAGTTGCGTGAAAAAGTCACGATGCGTTCCTGCGACAGATCTTCCAGTGACCCATAGGCTCGGTCATAGGCGGAACCGGTGCGCACCACCCAGTGCATCGGGTAACGGGTCAGCAATGCATTGCGCACGCTGTCCAGGCGCAGGATGTCGGTCTGGAAAATGATGTCCTGGTAGCCTTTTTCCAGCTGTGAGCAGAGGTTGCTCGCGGTGTCGGCCGACAGTTCGATTTCCAGGGCTGGGTAGCATTCCATCAGGCGTGTCACCAAGGGACTGAGCCAGGTGTGGATCACCGTATCCATCGCGCCGATGCGGATCCGGCCGCGCACCTGGCGCGGATCCTTGATCACGGCTTTCATGCTCTGCATGGTGTCCATGATGCGCTCGGCGTATTCCAGCACGCGCTGGCCCTCGGAGGTCAGCGACACCCCTTTGGAATCGCGCACGAACAGGCGCACGCCCATTTCGTCTTCCAGGGCGGCGATCCGGCTGGAAATGGAGGCCTGGGTGGTGAACAGTTTTTCCGCGGTGAGGCGAAAGCTCTTCAGGCGGGCCACCCAGACGAAGGTTTCGAGAAACTTGATGTTCACTGGGGGCGGTTCCTTGGAACAGTCATGCAAGACTCCTGAAAGCGCGGGGCCGGCCTGGTCAGAGATCCGTCACGTAGTGGATCACGTCCTGAAGCGCGCCCGAATCCGGCGCGTTATCAATCATCGCCTCGGGCCGGCACCATGGATAGTCCAACGTCGACACCCAGGCCATGATCATCGGCAGTTCGGTCGCCGGCAGGGTCTTCATGTGTTCGATGGTGATGGTCAATCGCTCGACCCGCTGCGACCGCGGATCGAACTGCCAGTCGTACAGGCCACAACCGACACGCGCCTCGCCGCTGTTCTTGTCTGACATCGCCACCAGCCATTTGCATTGGAACGCTTCGGCGTTTGCCGGCGGAGGGGCGGTCAGGCAGAACGTGTAGACGTTTTCGAAGGTCTGGCCGAAGCGACGGACCAGCACATCGCCAATGGCGGCACGGCCTTCAACGTGGTCGGGAAACGAGATGGAGCCGGTGTGCACGACCATTTCCAGAGTAGCAGCCGCTGTAAAGGCCTGATCCAGCAGGTGCGGGCGGTTGCCGTCCTTGGCACGGATGTACTGTTGAATCGAGAACTGAGCAGTATTCATCGTGGATCCCTTCAAGTTGAAAAGCAGCCTGGTTCGAGGTCTACAAATCACTGTTCCATAAGTCCGTCACCAGCATGCAGCCCGGGGCATGGGTGATGCACAGCGGTGGGCGCGAGGTCTGGACCACCGATTGAGGGGTCACGCCGCAGGCCCAGAACACTGGGATCTCATCCGCCTCCACCGGTACGGCATCGCCGTAGTCCGGCGTGTCCAGGGATTGAATGCCGATCAGCGATGGATCGCCGATGTGCACCGGGGCGCCGTGAACATTGGGCATGCGCCCGGTAATCTGGATCGCCTGGATGGCCGCGGAGGCTTTCATCGGCCGCATGGTCACCACCATCTTGCCAGACAGGCGGGCAGTGGGTCGCGTGTCGATGTTGGTCTGGAACATCGCGACATTGCGCCCCAGTTCGATGTGCCGCAAACGGATGCCGGCCTCCAGCAAGGGTTGTTCGAAGGAGAACGAACAACCGAGGGCGAAGGCCACCAGATCGTCCTGCCACAGGTGTTCGATGTCCAGCGGCGATTCGCTCAACTCGCCGTGGCGATAGACCCGGTATTGAGGCACTTCATGACGGATATCGATGGCAGCGCCCAGGTTGCGGAAGAACGGATCCCCTGGCTCGGTCACGTCAAGCACCGGACAGGCCTGGCGGTTGAGGGTGCAGTAGCGCAGGAATTCATTGGCCCAGTCGCCGGGCAGAATCACGATATTGGCTTGCACGCGACCCTGGCCCAGGCCGCTGGTATGGCCCTGGTACTGGCCGGCGGCGATGCTTTGGCGCAGGACGAGAGGCGTGCATTGCTGCAGTTGTTCGAAGGACGTCATCACGGGGTCTCCAAGTGTTCGTTCGCTACTTTGAGAACAGCGTGGCAAGGACGTCCAACAAGGAATATTGGTACCCCGCGACAACTAAAAGTTATTCGAGCGGCGCCTGGCTGTTCAGGCCAGGGGCCGCCACCATGCGCTGCGGCCCGACATCGACGGCGTATTGGCTGACCACCTGGCGGCTCATCTGGACGATGCTCTCGATCAACTCCAGGCCAACACCAGCGCGCCAGGACGCAACGACGTCCAGTTGGGGTAGGGCGGTACCGGGTTCGAGCTGGATCAATTCGCCGCTGGCAAGGGGCTTGGCCACCAGCGCGGCCGGCAAGGCACCGATGCCGAAACCGTCACGAATCAGCCGGGTCATGGCCGAGACCGAATTGACGCAACTGACCCGCGGCGCACTCACGCCATGGGCGTACAGCAGGTTGAGCACGTCCTGATGCGGTCGCGAATGCTTGACGAAGGTGATGATGCGCTCGCTGGCCATCTCCACCAGCGACCCATAGGGTCTGGCATAGATCGACTGGCTGGCGGCGATCCAGTGCATGGGGTAGTGCCCCAGTTCCAGGTTGCGCACGCTTTCGTGGCGTACCAGATCGGTCTGGAACACGATGTCCAAGTAGCCTTTCTGCAATTGTTCACAGAGGTTGCGCGCGGCATCGGCGGTGATTTCGATTTCCACGGCGGGGAAGGCTTGCATCAGCATCGACATCAATGGGCTGAGCCAGGTGTGGATCACCGTATCCATCACGCCGATGCGCACCAGGCCTTGCTGAGGGCTGCTGGTGTCCAGTGATTGCTTCAACGCCCGTTGGACGTCGAGCATCTGTTGCGCGTAGTCGAGCACCTTGAGGCCTTCGGGTGTCAGCGAGACCCCGCGCGAATCCCGCACGAACAGGCGCAAGCCCAGTTCCTCTTCCAGCGAAGCGATTCGGCTGGAGATCGCCGCCTGGGTGCTGAACATCTTTTCGGCGGTGAGGCTGAAGCTTTGCAGTCGGGCGACCCAGACGAAGGTTTCGAGGAATTTGAGGTTCATGAAGGCTCTCAAGGGGGGGGGGTTCTTATGATTGCAATTGTTACTCCAGATCGGGCCATCGGGCGCATCAAATTTTCTTATGCCCGATCCGGCTTTTTTCCCGTTTGACGCTGCGCGGATCCGGCACCAAGAATCCGCTCCACGACGCAGGCCCATTGCGCCGGTATCCCCATGACAACAATAACGAGGCGTGCGCACAGCCCTGGCGGGTTCGCTCGCGCCCATAAAAGGAGCGCGCCATGCAACATGCCACATTCCCTCGATGGACCTGCACCTCGGCGGGCACCTTGCTCGGCCTGAGCCTGATCGGCGTGCCGTGCGCCCAGGCTGACTTCATCGCCGACAGCAAAGGCAGCCTGGAGGCCCGCAACTTCTACTTCAACCGCGACTTTCGCCAGGAAGGGGCACGGGACAAGGCCGAGGAATGGGCCCAGGGCTTCCTGCTGCGGATAGAATCGGGATACACCGCCGGGACCGTGGGTTTCGGCCTCGATGCCTTGGGCATGGCCGGTTTCAAGCTGGACTCCGGCGGCGGCACGGCCGGCACCAATCTGTTGCCGGCGGATTTGTCTGGCGGTTCCCAGGACCGTTATGGCGAATTGGGCCTGACCGCCAAGGTGCGCCTGTCCAATAGCACCTTGAAAGTGGGAACGTTGCAGATCAAGGACCCGGCGGTGAGTTCCAACGACACGCGCCTGTTACCGGGAACGTTCAAGGGTGGGTTACTGAGCGTGCAGGAAATCGATCGTTTGAAGCTGACCGCTGGGCAACTCACGCAGATCAACTTTGTCGACTCCACCGACTACCAGGACATGACCGCCAACCGCATCGGTGGCAGCAGTGACAAGTTCCAGTTCGCCGGAGCGGACTATCAGTTCCTGCCGAACCTCACGGCGCAATACCGCTATAGCCAGTTGCAAGACATCTACCAGCAAAACTACCTCGGGTTCGTCCATACCCTGGACCTTGGCGCAGGCCAGTCATTCAAGAGTGACGTGCGTTATTCCCGCAGCACCGAAGACGGCAGTTTCCGCGATCTCGACAACCAGGCCTTCGGCGCCTTGTTCACCTACAGCCTGGCGGGCCATGCCGTGGGCCTGGGCTATCAGCGCATGAGCGGCGACGATCCTTTCCCCTACATCGGCCGCAGCGATCCGTACCTGGTCAACTTCGTGCAGATCGGCGACTTCGCCAACATCGACGAGCGTTCCTGGCAAGCGCGTTATGACTACAACTTCGCGGCGATTGGCGTGCCCGGGCTGACCTTCATGACTCGATACATCAGTGGCGACAACGTCCAACGCAGCGCCGCGAGCGAAGGCAAGGAATGGGAGCGCAACACGGACATTGCCTATGTGGTGCAAGACGGCAAGTTGAAGGGGCTGGGCTTGAAATGGCGCAACGCGACGGTGCGCTCGAATTTTGGCAATGACCTGGATGAGAATCGGCTGATCGTCAGCTATACGATGGCGCTGTGGTGAAGATATTCCGGTAATACCGAAGGGGGGACGGTCGAGTCGCTAACGCCATGACGGGGATTGCTCGGCCACCAGAAGCAATGACTGCGGCACCGGGCTTTGCGGGTGCTGCGGCTCCTGCAGGCCCACCAGACGAAAACCCGCCATGTCCAAGGCATTGAGCCAACTGGACAAGGTGCGGAAGTACCACGGCATCGGCTGCCATTGGCCTTTGAACCCATCGAAGGTCTCTTCTCGCCAGCCGTCCTGATAATTACCCGCCGCCACGGTCCAGGGGTGCAACGTCTGGACCACCAGTGCACCGCCAGGGCCGAGTAAGGCGTTCATCGCGGCGAGCAGCGGGATGATGTCCTGATGCAACAGGGCGAAGTTGGCGCAGACCAGGTCGTAGCCGCTGCCGACGTCCACCTTCGCCTCCACCAGTGCGTCATAGCTTGCCAGATGCACCGGCGAGGATCCCGACGCCCGGGCCGCATCGACCAAGGTCGCGTCGCCATCCACACCTACCGCCTCGACGCCCCGTTCAACCAGCGCCCGCAACAACCAACCTTCGCCACAACCCAGATCCAGCACGCGCTCGGGCTGACGGCTCAGTACCGCCAGCAGCATGGCCTGGTCGGTGACCGTCTGACGGCTTTCGATGGCCCTCGTGCGGATGGCTTCGATCCAGGCTTGGGCATTGTGGTGCCAGCTTTGGAGGAGGGTGGTTTCGGAGAGCGACATTGATCCAGCTCCGGCAATAGGTCGAGTAAGCATAGGACAACGGCTGGCGCAGGGGCGTCGCAGGTCAAAGCGGTCGGTCAAGAAACAACAGGCGTGCCGCCAGCGCTGCCATGACCCCGGCAAAACCATAGGTGCCCAGGCGTCTTGAAATCCCACCGCTTGCCAGTTTTGCCCTGAGCTGGGCGGCGCCAACACCCAGCAGCGTATGGAAGACCAGTGCAATCAGTGCCAGCAAGGCTCCAAGGAAGATCAACTGCAGGCCCACGCCGCCGGCCTTGAGGTTGACGAACTGGGGCAGGAACACCATGAAGAACAGCAGCGCCTTGGGATTCAAGAGGCTGTTGAGGGTGCCTCGGCAGAAGATTTTCCACAGCGAAGCCGCCTGGAGCTGGCTATCCTGCGTCGCTGCTGGGGTTCGCAGTGCTTGCCAGGCCAGCCACAGCAGATAACCGGCCCCGGCCAGGCGCAGCACGTCGAACGCTGGCGCCCAGCTCATGACCAGCGCACCAATGCCAGCGCTGACCATCAGTGTCATCAGCACGTCCGAAAAGGCAATGCCGAGGGCGGCTGCGACGCCGGCACGCCAGCCGTGGGCCAACGCATGACTGGTGACAAAGGCCATGTTGGGCCCCGGGACGATCAGCAGAAGCACGACAGCGATCACGAACAGGTAGAGATTGGCGGTATCCGGCATGGGGATCACTCCGTGGGATGAGCCACGACAGTAAGCAAAGGACGAGGAGGGCGTCAGTTACAGTCCGGGCCTATCTGATAGCAACAGTCGTCTCGCGATGAGTCACGGTTGTCGCTAAACTGCGGCCCCGAATTCAGCAAGGAAGTCGATGGATGCGTTCGCTTGTCGGCAGTGTGCTTCTTTCCACGGCGCTGGCAGCCTCGGTCATGGCCGAGCCGCGGGCGTTTTCGGTGAATGATCGCAGCGGTCAGTACCTGATCGACGTGCTGTTCCCGGAGCCGCCGGAAGATCCACATCAGCTAGCACAAGCGTTCATTACCGTGCGCGACGGCAAAACCCTCGAAGCCCTGCAGCAATTGCAGACATCCGCCGGCAATGTGCCCGTGGACCGCAACGGTAAGGTCGATAACTGGCTACTTGGCCCCCAGAGCTTGTTGTACTTCGACGATTTCAACTTCGACGGTCGCCAGGACTTGGCGATTCGCAACGGCAATGATCCCGACGCGAGCTACAAACCGACATTCGACGTTTACCTGCAAGATCCGCAGAAAACCCAATGGGTCCTCAACCCGGCCCTGACGAACCTGGCAAAGGAGGACAGCAAGGGCATGTTTTCCGTCAGCCCGCTGGACGGCATTCTGCTTTCGCAAACCGACCGCGACTGCTGCTGGAGTCGCGCCACCCACTGGAAAATGCGTGGCGACGAGTTGGTGCTGCTTTATTCAAGCACCGAAGAGCAAATCCAGCCTACCGAGCCAGGCGAAAACACCAGCATGCCTGGCGGCTACACGCTGCGCACCACGGGTGAATTGAAAGAAGGCCAGTGGCACGAACAATCGCGCCTGGAAGGTCCGGAAAGGGAAGATCCGGTGATCCTTGCCGGAACCCTCGATGCCACGACGCCGGTAGAGCTCTGGTATCAGGCGCAAGGCGCTGTGATCATTGGCGAAGTGCGCTATACCCAGGCGGGCAATAGCGAACCGATCAAGCTGCTGGGCATTCGGGAAGACGCTGACGATGACCTTGTCAGCCTCCATGAATATGCCGGCGACGGTGGTCAAACCGGTACCTGGCGGATCTCCCGGGAAAACGTCGAGCCCTATTTTTTCACCGGCACGTGGATCAGCGATGCCAAGGGCGACGACCGCCAACGGGCAGTCCTGCTACATGACGAAGAACGGGAGTTGGATGTCGAGAAAATCGACGACGTCGACGCTGACCAGCGCGGCGGCCATTACCGGATGCGCCAGGATGCCCCGGGGCACGACGCGGATCTGGACTTGAAAATCCTCCCGGACCGCGACGCCAATGGGAAAGAAGTCGCCGAGTTCACCGTGACCACGAAGGACAGCGGGACCGAGCATCACATCGTGCCGATGGACGCCGACAACCTGATCATCGTGCGCGAGCCGCAAGCCAGCGAGAAGAACGGGCCGTATCACATTCAATTGGTGAAAGGCTTTGCGGTCATTGGTTACAACGCGGTGCCGGATTCACAGGACGGACTGGCTGGGGTGTATTTGAAGCTGCGTTGAGCACCACAGCAGCCAATCGGACAGTAAGCACCCGGGTCCGTTACGGCAGCGACTAACGCTGCGTCCCTGTCGGTTCTACGACACTTCGAATCAGTGAAGCGAACGTTCCGATGACCTCATCTTCGCCGTGCCGCCCCCGTACCAACGCGCCGGACAGGGCTTCTCCCGCGCCAACCAGGCCAATGCAGCATCGCTCAAGTTCGTCCGCTGACCACGTCGTATGAGGTTCGAGCACAGACATGAACATCTGCACACAGTTGTCCAGAAGCTCCTGGAACACCGCTGCCTTTTCCTCGCTGCCTGCCAGGGCCGCACCCACGGCATGGAATTCGTCGGTGTTATCGGCCGCGCAATGAATGTAGGCGCTGGCCAGGACCAGGGCCGTCTCCTCCAGGCTGCGCGCAGTCTTGGACATGGCGTCACGGAAAGCGGCGACCCGCTCGGTATCGATCCACTTGTAGAGCTCGATCAACAGGCCCGAGCGAGTGCCGAAATGATCGTAGACCACCGGTTTGGACACGCCGGCGCGAACGGCCAGATGCCCCAAGGTCAAGCGATCCGCGTCTTCCTCGCGCACGATCAATAACGCGGTATCCAGCAACTGTCGCCGCCGTTCGGCTTTCGAAAGCCGGCGAGGAGGGGAGCTGATAGCGTTTTGCTCAGTGTTTTTCTGCACGTTTTCGTTCCTGGTTGATAAAAACCTACCAATGGTAGGTTGAAGTGCGTGATGTTGTGTTAGCTTACCTACTGAAAGTAGGTTTAAACCAGAGACAAGGAGAACACACCATGTCACTCGATCCTATCTTGCTAATGGGCGGTTCTGGCGCCATTGGCCACCATACCGCCCGGGCGCTGCGCGCCGCTCATCCCGACGTACCCCTGCTGATCGGCGGTCGCGACCTGGCCAAGGCTCAGCGCGCCGCGGAGCACATTGGCGGGGCGCAGGGTGTGGTGATCGACGCCGACGCAGACGATCTGGGCCTCGGCGATCACCCGCTCAGCGCTGTCGTGGTCTTTTATATGGACCACGCCATTGCCGGGTTGCGGTTTGCGCAAAAGCGCGGCGTGCCGCACCTCAGCATTTCCTCCGGTGTTTTCGAGATCGCGCCGGAAATCGCGACATACATGCACAGGCCTGACGCCTCGCCCATTGTCCTGGGTTACGAATGGATGGCAGGCGCCACAACAGTGTCGACACTGAGCATTGCCCGGGCATTCAGCCGAGTCCACGATATCTGTATCAACGCGCTGGTCGATGAGCAGGACACCGGCGGCCCAACCGTCGCCACCGACTTTGAACACCTGAACAAAATGCTGCCCGCCGCGCTGACACGACGCGACGATGTGTTCGTCTGGCGCGAAGGGGAGGAGTCCAAGGCAAGTTTCCGCGCGGTGGATGGTACGCAAATCGACGCTTGGGGCTTTTCCTCCATTGATGTCGTTGGCCTGGCGGCGGCGACGGGTGCACCGAATGTCCAGTTCAACATGGCCACCGCGGTGAGCTCAAGCCGACGCCAGGGGCGGCCGATGTCTACCGAGATCATCATCGAACTGGTTGGCGATGACCTCAAGGGCGAACCGCTGCATACCCGTCATGCGGTCATCCACCCGGCAGGCGCTGCACCCTTGACCGGCCTCAGCGTCGCTATGACTCTGGAACGGCTGCTCGGATTGGACGGCCAGCCACCGACTCCGCCAGGGCTTTATTTCCCTTATCAACTATTGGACGCCAGCGCGTATCTGGAGCGTCTGAAGGCGGAGGGCGGTGAGTTACGCAAGCTGGAGGAGTCATGACCTGCGCAATCCCGTGTGCTGAGCGTTTTCTTGGCGGCTTCTAAAAGGTCAGATCTGCTAGCCGGCTATCGGCTAGCACGCTAATGCTGAGAGATACCCACCCGGCTACAGCTTTCCAGCCCAAACCTCAGGTTTGCGTGCTGCCCAAGGCAAGGCTCGCTCCAACTGACCTGCCAGACGCAGCAGCGAGTCCTCTCGACCAAAGCCCGCTGAGAACTGCATGCCTATAGGTAGACCACTTTCTGGATCAAACGCCAATGGCATGGACATAGAAGGGGACCCCGTGACATTCGCTAACGCGGTGAAAGGGGAGTGGCTGAATACTCGATCTATCCAGCCTCTGCCATCCAGATGCTGCTGCCCATCGTTATAGCTGCCTATTGCAGGGGGCAGTGCTGGCAGCGTCGGACTCAACAGGACGTCGTATTTGCAGAAGAAGTGACCCATGCTACGGGTCACAAGATTTCTCGAATGCATGGCCTCAAGCAAATCGATGGCGGTGAGTTGACTCCCCATCTGATGCAGCGAAAGCGTGGCAGGTTCAAGCGTGGTGGCGTCAATGGGGCGGCCTGTTCCCGCAGCGATGGCATTGATCCAGGCAGCGGTATTGGCTGACCAGAACCGTGCATTCATTTCAATAAAGCCGTCCCAGCTCAGACCAATGTCCAGACGGACTTCTTCCACGCTATGACCCAGGCCTTGGAGCTGGACCGCAACATTGCGGGTCGCTTCTGCGATCGGTTCGGCGCAACGAGTGGCGTTTAGCGGATGCAGGAGAAGGCCAATCCGTAGGGATCCCGGCTCGCGAGTCGTTTCCGCCAGATAGGAATGTTGCGTCTTAACAATCTCAAAGGGATCACCCACAGCAGCCCCTTTGGTTGCGTCCAGTAAAGCGGCACTGTCGCGCACGGTTCGACTGACGACACCGTGTACGGCAAGCCCGGCCCATACTTCGTCCACCGCAGGCCCCATTGAAATTCTGCCCCGGCTGGACTTGAGTCCGAATAGTCCGGTAGCGGCTGATGGTACGCGGATAGAACCACCGCCATCGGTGGCATGCGCCGCAGGTACCAGGCCGGCGGCTACGGCAGCGGCCGAGCCACCACTCGATCCACCAGCGCTGCGACTCAAATCCCATGGGTTGCGCGTAGGGCCCGAAAATACGGATTCAGTGGTTGTACTGGCAGCCAATTCCGGAGTGGTGGTTCTGCCGATGGTCACGAGGCCTGCCTGTCGCAAACGGATCATCAGGTTAGAGTCTTCAACGGCAATGCACCCGGTCGCCAAGCGACTGCCCAGCTCATTCAGGTGCCCCTTGGCAGTCAGCCCTAAGTCCTTGACCAGAAACGGCACGCCCTTGAATGGCCCGGTAGCTGCCTGAGGTTCATTTCCCCAAACCTCAACCACCGCATTGATCTTTGGATTGAGCTGCTCAATGGCGGACAGGGCCGCAGCGCTGACTTCGGCTTGAGTGACTTGACCGCTGCTGATCAGCTCAGCAAGACCCATTGCATCGTATTCGGCGTATTCAGTGGTTCTCATCGCGTTCTCCGAGCCATCTACCTGGCAAAAGCGGTATGATTACTTGTCGGTATCGATCGATACTAATGAGTATAGTAAGATACCGTTAAGTATCGATGTCAAGCGGAGAACACCATGCGGCCCGAACGAATTCCACAGTTAGCTCCCCGAGAAAGGATTCTCGATGCAGCCGAGGAGCTGTTTTTCAATGAAGGCATTAGTCGGGTGACGGTGGATGCCATCGCGGCAAAGGCCAAGTCGACCAAGATGACCGTCTACCGGCATTTCGATTCGAAAGACGCGCTGGTGCTGGAGTGGCTACGGCTGCTCGTCGATAAATATTCCGAGATATTCGACGCGCTTTCGGCACAGTACGCCGACGATGCAAAGGCGCAGATTCTCGGGTTTGCCGAGTTCATCGCCCAGGATCTTTCGGCAGCGTCTTATAGAGGCTGTCCGTTTACCAATTCATTGGCGGAACTACCCGAGCCAGGAAATCCTGCCCGCCAACTCATCGAAGAGCATAAAAAGCGACAGTTCCTCCGGCTGGTGGATCTCTGTGTCGCGGCCGATTTGCCCGAATCGAACGAAGCTGCGATGGAACTCACTTATCTGATGGAGGGGGCCCAGGTCGTTTCGCAGAACAAAAGCATCGAGGGTGTCGGTGAAAATCTGATGAAGATGGTTCGGAAAAAAATCAGCGGCTAGCGCTCAAGCGGCCCCGAACCCGCTTGGCAATGGCAAGGCAAGCGGTCAACCCAGGCGATTCGATCCCGAACAGATTGATCAATCCCGGAACGTTATGCAGCCGTTCACTGCTGATGAGAAAGTCGCTGGCAGGTTCGCCAGGTGCGGAAATTTTCGGGCGAATCCCGCTGTACCCGGGCTGCAAACTGTTGTCCGGTAAACCGGGCCAATAGCTGCGAATCGCTGCATAGAAGGCATTGGCCCGCGATGGATCGACCTGATAGTCCTCGGTCTCGACCCATTCGGTGTCCGGGCCGAAACGCGCTTGGCCGCCCAGGTCCAAGGTCATGTGTACCCCGAGGCCGGCGGCCTCCGGCGCGGGGTAGATGAGACGTGTGAAGGGCACGCGCTTGGCCAGGCTGAAGTAGCTGCCTTTGCACAGGTAATCCTGAGGTACCGTTTGTTGCGCCAAACCCTCCATGCGCCTGGCTAATGCAGGCGCATGGAGGCCGGCCGCGTTGATCAGCAGGCGACAGGACAGCGCCATCGGTGCAGGCCCTCCGACATTGAGAAGGAAACCGTCAGCGGTGACCTGGGCGCTGATCAGGGGCGAGTGGAACGCGATGGTGGTGCCCGCCGCTTCAGCATCGCCTTGCAACGCCAACATCAACGCATGGGAATCCACGATTCCGGTCGACGGCGAATACAACGCGGCGATGCATTCAAGCGCAGGTTCCAGCGCGAGGGCTTGCTCACGATCGAGCAAGCGTAGATCCTCCACGCCATTCAGCCGTCCTCGCTCGAGCAAGAGTTCCAACTGGCGAACTTGCGCTTCATCCTTGGCGACGATCAGCTTTCCGGTGTTACGTGTGCTGACGCCACGGCTATCGCAGTAGGCATAGAGTAAATGCCTGCCCTCGACGCACAACTGGGCCTTAAGGCTGCCGGGCGGGTAGTAGATCCCCGCATGGATCACCTCTGAGTTACGTGAGCTTGTGCCGATACCAATCGCTTCTCCGGCTTCAATCACCAGCACTTCATGGCCTGCCAGGGCCATTTCACGCGCGGCGGCAAGACCGACGACCCCCGCACCCACGACTACGCAATCGATATCGACACTCACCGTCACGGCTCCTCTCAATTGCATCTCTGTGCTTATTCCTTACGCAACAGCACCCTGGTTACTCGACGCTCTTCAACCTCCATCACGGTCATGCTCCATCCTTGGCAACTGAGCGTGTCGCCAATGATCGGCAAGCGATCCAGCAGGCTCATCACCAAACCAGCCAGCGTTTGGTAATCCTCTGTCGCTTTCGCCTGAAAGTCGATGTGTTCGAGGACCTGACTGAGATTCAGGGTGCCGCTGACCAGGAAACCGTCTTGCTGGGGAACAATATTCGGGCCTTCGATTTCACTGGCGTCCGGCAGTTCACCTGCAATGGATTCCAGGATGTCAGTCATGGTGAGGAGGCCGACGAAATCGCCGAACTCGTTCACGACGAACGCGATGTGGGTCGACTCTTTACGCATTTGCTCCAGCGCATTGAGGATAGTGAAGCTGTCGAGCAGGTTGATAGCTTTGCGCGCCATGACTTCCAGGTTCGGCTGATTGCCCGCCAGTATTTCCTTGAGCAGTTCTTTCTTATGGACATAGCCTAGCGGCTCATCCACGCGCCCTTCGCGGATCAACGGCAAGCGCGAGTAAGAAGAGTGCATCAATGCCGTACGGATTTCTTGCGCAGTGTCTGCCACGTCAAGGTGGTCAATTTGCGCACGAGGCGTCATCACGCTGCGTATCGGGCGCTCGGCCAATTGCAGCACGCCACTGATCATGACCCGTTCGCGCCGATGAAAAACCTGCTCCGGCTCATCGCCTTCCAGCATGTCGGCGATTTCCTCGCCGACTTCATCGGCCCCCAGCTTCTGACCGCCCAGCAGGCGCAACACCGCATGGGCAGTACGCTCGCGCATAGGTCGAAGACCTTGCAGGCTTTTCTTGCGACGCGAGCGCGCCAACTGGTTGAACAGTTCGATCAGGATCGAGAAACCAATCGCGGCGTACAAGTAGCCTTTCGGGATGTGGAAGCCCAGTCCTTCAGCCGTGAGGCTGAAGCCGATCATCATCAGGAAGCCCAAGCACAGCATGATGACGGTAGGGTGGCCGTTGACGAATTTTGTCAGCGGCTTGCTCGCGATCATCATCAAGCCGATCGAGAACATCACCGCGATCATCATGACCGACAGGTGCTCCACCATCCCCACGGCCGTGATCACCGCATCCAGGGAAAAGACCGCGTCGAGCACCACAATCTGCGCAACGATAGGCCAGAACATCGCATAGGCGGCATTGCCGGAACGTTGCGCCACGTGGCCCTCGAGTCGCTCATGCAACTCCATGGTCGCTTTGAACAACAGGAACACACCACCGAATAGCATGATCAGATCCCGGCCCGAAAACGTCTTGCCGAAGACCTCGAACAGCGGGTTGGTCAACGTCACCATCCAGGAGATGCTGGCGAGGAGGCCAAGGCGCATCAGCAACGCCAGGGACAGGCCGATGATGCGGGCACGGTCGCGCTGCTCGGGCGGAAGTTTGTCGGCCAGGATGGCGATGAATACCAGGTTATCGATGCCGAGCACCAGCTCCAGCACGATCAATGTCAGCAGGCCCAGCCATGCCGTGGGGTCAACGATCCATTCCATGGTTTATTCGCTCCCTCGGACGATCAATGCGAGGGAAGGGGGCTGCAACGAGCGTATGCAGGCCGCTGGGGCGCAGGAGAGAAAACGGTTCTTTGAAGGGCGACTGGGAGGTTCCTGAAGGGTGTTCATACAGACCTGGCAATGATTGGGGAAGAAATCCTACAACGGTTTCCAATACTTCATACGGGACGATTTATTACAGGATCTGACAAAGGGGAGATTGATGAGCACGATGCGTCGACATGACCCCTTGGAGACATAGGCAGCTTATGTGGTGCATTCGAAGATGACGTACGGGAAGTTTGCCCTGAACGAGATATCGGAGGATCACCGCGTGGACAGAACGACAATTAACGGTACGTATTTGCTGGTGATCGTCAGCATGATCCTGCGTGGACACTCCAGCCTTTCGATTCACTGCACCTTGGTATCTCGGAGGGCACGGTAAAAAACCATCGCAAGCACCTGTATTTCAAACTCGGCATTTCCAGCCAATCCGAGCTGTTTCATCTGTTCGTGAATTTTGTCCTTAGCCATACCTCAAATGTCCCGCTTGCCAATGCGGGTAACGCGCTGGTGTTTCAGGAAGCTTTTGCCAACTGACGAAGTTCAGTGTCGCTGTCACGTATGGAAGTTTTGGGCCGTGGCTGACAGCGGGTAGCACAGCGAGAAAGCCTGCACTGGGCGCCACATGATCTGATCATTGGCTACACATAATGTATATTATGTTAAACGAGATGTTTATAAGGTTCCTGTCCTCTCCATCCATTTCCACTAACCTCTGTCGCGTTCCACAAAACAGCCAGGCGGTACTCTGGCTCCACTCAACGTAAAGATCCCTTTGTAGATTGTCTTTCAAGCACTGCCGCTGCCTCGCGCATGAAGATCTCCACAGTCTTCGGGCCAACGCCTTCGAAGCCCAAAAGCCAGCGTCGGAACGTGGAGACGTCCATCCCACCATTGCTCAGGGCAATCAGGTGAGAATCCAATTCCCCGGACACGCGGGTCGCCAGACAATGCAGTCGCCTCGCGGTAGACTCATCGTAACGGGCATAGCCAGCTTGGCCGAGATATCTGACCAGATCGCGATGCGAGCGACGAGCCAATTTGTCAGGCGTATCCAAGCCATTTCGATCAACCAAGTTCCGGTACGCCTCAACGGCAACAGAGGAACGGATCCTTTTACCGATCAGAAAACTGGCGAGCAGCCACTTATACAACCCATGGCCGCTCGGATCCTCCATATCGATACCAAGGTCAGCAGCGGTGACAGAAATCATCCCTTGGAGCGCCTTGGGGTCGGGCTCAGATGATAGTTGTCCATTGCTCTGCTCCTCCACTCTGGATCGATAAGGGCACGCCGCTGGGGCCGTGCTCTTGGACGCCTTCAGTTTTCGGTTGCATCGTGGATCGTCCTTTATTGATATTTGGAGGGGCGCAAGGTCTCGACGTTCACTTGGCTTCATTGTTTCTGGATATAGCGCTCAGGTCATGGGCTTCTGCAACGCCAGCCACCAATGAATGACTTTGGTGGCCCGTCTGATTGTTAGTCCCCCCTGCACAGATCATTCAATTCTCCTGTCTTTATGATCGGAGCGCCCGACTTGTAAGCTTCTCCTCAATCCCTATGCCCCTACAGCATTGCGGCCATCCGTTAACCATGGCGGATCTTTGCGGTCGCAAACAGGAGTTAACGATGAAGCTACAGATCAATGGACAGGAATTAGACGTGGATGCACCCGCCGACATGCCGCTGTTGTGGGTACTGCGTGATCTCATGCACATGACCGGCACCAAGTTCGGCTGCGGGATGGCCCAATGTGGCGCCTGCACCGTGCATATCGATGGTTCGCCGCAGCGTAGTTGTGTCATGCCGGCCGGCGCCGTGACTGGCAAAAAGATCACTACGATCGAAGGTCTATCAGCAGATGTCAGCCATCCGGTACAGCGTGCCTGGGCCGAACTTGACGTTGTCCAGTGCGGTTACTGCCAGTCTGGGCAGATCATGAGCGCCGCAGCGTTGTTAGCAAGCAACCCCACCCCCACCGATGCCGATATCGATCAGGCCATGGCCGGGAACATATGCCGTTGCGGTACTTACCAGCGTATTCGCAACGCAATTCATCGCGCTGCCGAGTTAAGCAAGACCTGACGCTCCGTCCTCTCTTCCATAGGTCCTATTCCAGTTAAGGAGTTCTCTGATGAACCCCGTTCTCGTCCCCTCTCGTCGCGGTTTTCTCAAGTCTAGTGCGGTGCTCGGCAGTGGGCTGATCGTCGGCTTCTCGGTTCCCGGCGCCGAACGCCTGATGGCTCAGACCACAGACTCCGAATTCGCGCCCAATGCCTTTCTGCGGATCGCGCCGGACGACAGCATTACCATCCTGCTGGCTCACTCTGAAATGGGCCAGGGAATCTGGACCACGCTGACGATGCTCATCGCCGAAGAGCTGGATGCCGATTGGAGTCGACTCAAGGTCGAGCACGCGCCAGCGGCTGCGGCGTACGCCAGCCCTCAACGAGGGGTTCAGGCCACCGTTGGTTCATCCAGCATTCGCGAAGAGTTCGAACGCTACCGTCGGGCCGGTGCAATGGCCCGCACCCTGCTGATCCAGGCAGCGGCCATTCGCCTTGGGCAAGCGCCCAGTGCATTGCGTACCGAAAATGGTGTGGTCATCACCGGTAATACCCATCTGCGTTATGGCGAATTGGCCGAACAGGCCGCCCTCCTCCCGGCACCGGACCCAGCCACCCTCACCTTGAAAGAACCTGGTGCCTGGACGCTGATCGGCAAAGGCGCTTTGCGTCTGGACTCGCCAGAGAAAATCAGCGGACGTGCGCAGTACGGCATCGACGTTCAACTCGACGGTTTGCTGTGCGCGGTGGTAGCACGTGCGCCGATGTTAGGCGGCACTGTGCGTGCATTCGATGCGACCCAGGCCTGGGCACTTCCCGGCGTGCGCAACGTGGTCCAGGTCCCCAGCGGTATCGCGGTGATCGCTGATCACTACTGGGCGGCCAAGAGGGGTTGCGATGTGCTGCAGGTGGAATGGGAAGCTGCGAGCGGTGCCGTCATCCTCGACAGCGATCGGCAACGCGAGGATTTCGTCAAACTGACCCATACCCCCGGACTGGTCGCGACACAGAACGGTGACGTCGAGAAAGCCCGAGAGGCCGCGCATAAAGTGGTCGAGATGCAGTATTTCGTGCCCTACCTCGCACACGCCGCCATGGAGCCGTTGAACTGCACGGTGAGGCTCGGTGCCGATAGCTGCGACATCTGGGTGGGTAGCCAGATGCAAACCTTCAATCAACGAACTGCCGCAAAAATCACCGGCCTGGCTCCGGAACAGATACGCATCCACACCACCTTCCTGGGCGGTGGCTTCGGCAGACGCGCCGTGCAGGATTTCGTGGCGGAGGCCGTGCAGGTCGCCAAGGCCGCGGGAGTACCGGTGAAAACGCTCTGGAGTCGCGAAAACGATATGCAGGGCGGCTATTACCGCGCAGCCTTCGCGCAACGTCTCAGGGTTGGCCTGGATCGTGCCGGCCGACCGCTGTCCTGGTCGCAGACCAGTGCCGGACAGTCGATCTTCCCCGATGCCGAGGGCATTCACCCGACATCAATCGAAGGTATGAGCGACTCGCCCTATATCAAGCACACCCCTGCCTATCGAGTCGAAGCGCACTCGCCCCGCTCCAACGTTCCCGTGTGGTACTGGCGCTCGGTTGGACACAGCCATAATGCGTTTGTCATGGAAAGCGCGGTTGATGAGCTGGCGCACGCAGCCGGCCAAGATCCATTGGCTTATCGACGTCTGCTGCTCAAGACTGAACCCCGTCATCTTGGGGTGCTGAACCTCGCCGCCGAGCGCTTTGGCTGGGGACGTAAAGCAGCGGCTGGTCGAGGCCAGGGCATTGCCGTGCATCAGTCCTTCGGAAGTTTCTGCGCTCAGGCGGTGGAGATATCCATTGAGCATGACGAGATCCGTGTCCACCGTGTGGTCTGTGCGATCGACTGCGGAATCCCGATCAACCCGGACAACATCAAGGCGCAGATGGAAGGCGCTATCGTCTTCGGACTGAGCGCGGCGCTGTTCGGGCAGATAAGTATCAAGGAGGGGCGCGTCCAGCAGTCCAACTTCCACGATTATCGGGTACTGCGCATGAATGAGATGCCGCAGATTGAGGTGCATGTCCTCCCCAGCACCGAGGGCCCCGGCGGAGTGGGCGAACCTGCGACGCCCCCAGTGGCACCGGCGGTGGCCAACGCGCTGTTCGCCCTGACGGGCCAGCGCTTGCGCGAGTTGCCGTTACGCCTCTCAAGCCGTGCATAAGCAAACTCTGGAAGGTGCATATGTCAGGTATGAGTGACTCGCTGGCAGCGATCATCGCCGCCGAACGCAATGGTGATGATTCGGTGCTGACCAGCGTGGTCAAGGTTGAAGGTTCTGCGTATTGACGTCCCGATGCCGTCGATGAGCAGGCCCTGCTCTTTCTCAGGTCAAGGGCCCGAAGCGCTGGGTATATAACCCGCTCACCCACTCGACAAAGACCTTCAGCCGGGGGGAAAGCTGGCGATGATAAGGATACAGTACCGAGACCGGCAGTCCGGCGCTGGGCCAGTTGCCCAGGACCTCCACCAATTGCCCTGTTGCCAGGTATTGCTCCACGCGAAACCGCGGAACCTGGATCAGGCCACAACCGCTGAGTGCGCAGCTCCTGTAGCACTCAGCATCATTCACCGATATCCAGCTGCCCAGCTCCTGATCGACCACCTGGCCGTCGATGAGAAAACTGAAGGGATACCGAATGTCGTGATTACTGGCAAAAAAACCTACCGCCTGATGTTCGCCTAGCTGCTCGGGGGATGTCGGTGTGCCGTGCTCCGCCAGATAGCCGGGACTGGCACAAACGACTTCCGGCATCAACGCCAAGCGCTTGGCTACCAGCGACGAGTCGCGCGGGTTACCCGCACGTACTACGCAATCGACGCCTTCGCTCACCAAGTCCACCAGCCGATCACCACTACTGATCGCCAGGTTGATTTCGGGATAGCGCCGATGGAAGTCTTGGATGTTAGGCAAGATGATCTGGGTCGCATGCGAGCCGTGCAGATCCAGGCGCAACGTGCCACGTGGATTTGCCAATACCGTGCTGAGCGAAGACTCGGCATCTTCCAGATCCCCAAGAATACGCTTGCAACGCTCATAGAATGCCTGGCCGTCCAGCGTTGGCCGAACCTGCCGCGTCGTACGCTCGAGCAGGCGTGCACCGAGCTGTCGTTCCAGCTCCTTGATAGCCAGGGTAGCAGTGGCTCGTGGGATGTTCAGGGCATTGGCGGCACGGGTGAAGCTGCCCTGCTCGATGATTCGGATGAAGAGTTGCAAGGCGTCGAATTTGTCCACCGTGGAGCGCCCTATTGTTGGTAAGGGATAAATAGTCTTACCAGTTATTCCGCATTTATCCATCCTCTGGAAGCAATCAGAATTACTTTCGTGGCTTCGATGGTTTCTCCCGAGGCATGCCATGGCGGCGCATATGTCGTTTCGAATCCATCTTGTGAGAGGCAGCGATGAAGGCCAACCATTATCAAATCAGTAGTCCGACGTCTGGAGCGACGCAGTCATGAAGCGTTTTCTAGCGGAACAAGGCAGGTATCTACGTAGGCTGGGCGGAACGACACTTTCCACCGTCACAGCCTTTTTGTTCCTGGCCAGCCCGGTCTCTTCAGCGATCGAACCCTACAGGGGTATCGCTTACGACGAACGTGTGGATCCGTCGCTGCACAAACGCAAATCCACAGGCGTCAGTACGCAAGCGATCGCCGAGGCCACCACCCATCTGCTGGATGGCTTGAGCGCGACACAGAGACAGCAGGCGAGCTTCGCGGTGGACAGTGAACAATGGCGGGTATGGAGCAACTTCCACCGCTCCAATGAACGCCTTGGCCTGCGCCTGGGGGATCTGTCTGCAACCAGCCGCGCCAATGTCTTTGAGTTGCTGCGCCAGTCGCTTAGCGCCAAGGGACTGAAACTCAGCGAGGACATCATCAAGTTGAACCATGTGCTGGGCGTCATCACCGGCGACACCCATAGTTTCAACGAGGACGAGTATTACTTGGCGCTGTTCGGCCGCCCTTCGGATAACGAACCCTGGGGGTTTCAGTTCGAAGGACACCATCTGGTCATCAACTACTTCATTCTCGGCGATCAAGTGGTGATGAGTCCGACCTTCTGGGGCTCAGAGCCCATGTACAGTCCGCCTGACGCGGCACTACCGCCACGTTACCAAGGGTTGTCCGTGCTACAGGTTGAACGTAGCGGGGCCAAGGACTTTCTCGCCTCTCTGAACCCGGAGCAGGCCAAGAAGGCCCGCCTGCGCGGTTGGCAGTCGTTCATCTCTGGAGCCGGCAACGACAATGCCAAGGTTCCACAAGAAGGCATACGCGGCAACGAGTTGCAGGGCAGCCAGCGTCAGGCGCTGGCCGTCTTGATCGAAAACTTTGTCGGCAACTTGCGTGAAGGACACGCGGACATTGCCATGGATGAGGTCCGGGCGCATCTCGATGACACATGGTTTGTCGCCCGGGAGCGCGATGATGGTCGAATCTACTATCGGATTTTCAGCCCTGTGATCCTCATCGAATTCGACGAGATCCACGGCACGTTCACCGATCATCAGCATGTACATGCGGTAGTGCGCACGCCCAATGGCAACGACTATGGCCAGAGTCTGTTGCGCCAGCACCTGGAGCAGCATCCGCACTGAAAAAGGTCACTTTCCCCCGGACAGTCGAAGCCCGTTGCCTAGCTGTTTTTCGCGAAATGTCACACACAGCTCAACGGGCACAGCCCAGGTGCGCGAAATACTCAAAAATCTGCGCATATCCGGCCTGAACGGTTTATGGCACATGGAGTTTCCGATGGAGCCGTCCCCCCACATCATTGTTAATGCCGTCAGGTATGGCGAATAGGCTCGGGTCAGTATCCTCCAGGCCATGGAAGGTATCGACATCATCATCGAGGATGACGGGCCCGGTATCCCAAACCATCCCCGGGAACAAGTGTTCGCCCCGTTCTTCCGGTTGGAGGATTCCCGCAGTCGCGATACGGGAGGTATTGGCCTGGGCCTGTCCATCGCCCAGGCCATAGTGCGTCACCATGGAGGTGATATCAGCTTGAACAATCTGGATGCGGGCATGCGTGCCCTGATTAATCTTCCACTGACCCGTTAACCCCTTCTTCTTTTTCGAAGCACGGAGCAGTGCCTCAGCGCTTGCGCAAAATGTCGCCCAGGCTACCTTGTCGGTCACGGTCACAGCGCCCTACGCCAACCTTTTCGGCAGGCCTGTTGGAACAGGTGTCTGCCAATCAGCGATTGTTTATCCGAGATGAATAGTAATGGCAGTTTATGCGGATTTATCCACTGGCAAACAGCGACCCACAATACCAGGGCGGTGCGCGCTTCGTTGTAACAGCGATTCGACGCACTTGCACCAGCCCCCATTGAACAATGCCAGGACACCTTAGATGAAATCGACTCCTCACTCCTCAGATGCAGAACTGCAACCGAAGCTGCTGATCCCGGCCCTGGGCCCTTTTTATCAATGGGGCGAACCCCTCGCCTACGCGTTGCTGAGGTTATGCCTGGGCATCGTCATGCTGACCCATGGCCTGCCCAAGCTGTTGGGAACCTCACACGGCTCCATGGCCGACCCCATGGCGGGTTCGATCCGCTTGATCGAAAACATCTTGCATCTCCCTGCGCCCGAACTCTTCGGCCTGTTCGTCGCCTGGCTTGAAGGGCTCGGCGGATTGTTACTGGCGCTGGGGCTGGCAACCCGGGGACTCGCGGTGGCCATGGCCCTGCAGATGGCGGCAATCGCCTACATCCTTGGTCCGACCTGGCCCTGGATCGATCGCGGCATCGAGTACCCGGTCCTGATGGCGTTTCTCTTCATCTATATCGCCTTCAGGGGAGCCGGCCGCCACTCACTGGACCGCCTGCTCGGGCGCGAACTTTAAATCCTTCAGGGAATTTGCTGTCATGCCGCAATCTAGGATATCCAGGACCTTTTTCAGTTTATCTCTGACACTCGGCAGCCTGCTGACCCTGGGTCTTACTGGTTGTGGCCGGGTCAGTCTGCGCCAGCCGTGACCACCGGCTCTATCGACCTTTCGGTGAACAGCAGTCATCAGGGGGGAGATGAATGACTGATCCGTCCACACGATGGTTAAGTCCACCATAAACCTGTCCCCACCCTTGATGGCTCAAGGCTATCTGTCGATAATCACGCCTTCTAAAAAAGCACATAAGGATTTGCTGTGAAGAAGCTCTACCTGGCTCTACCGTTCTGCGCATTGCTGCTTCAGGGTTGCGGCGTGACCATGACCCGCTATGAACCCAATTTCCAGAACGTTCAGCAGCTCAAGAAAAATGAGCCCATGCAGTCCTTGCGCGAGACGCAGGTGAATGCTGATACGGGCCAAGGGTCGCTGATGGTGCGCCTGAACCCGATTTCTTCGCCCGTGGGCAGCGTTCCACTGCACATCCAGGCCGCGATCAACGATGAGCTGCGTCAGGCGGGTCTGTTGGATCCTCGTGCTGATCGGCAGTTGCAGGTTCAGTTGATCAAGAGCCAGCTCACCGCTGGCGTGGGCACTGGGCACGGCGAGCTGGCTGCACGCTTCACCCTGCGTAAAGGTGACCAGGTCCTGTACGAAACCACTAAAGACGTGCAACGTGAGTGGGACAGTAGCTTCTTCGGTCCGATCGCCATTCCGGCGGCGGCTAACAACTACAACCCTATGCTGCAAGATCTGCTCAAGAGCTTGTACAACGATCCACAGTTCACTCAAGCGTTGAAGTGATCAAAAAAAAGAGCCGCGACTGCGGCTCTTTTTCTATCGGTCTCAACCCCGTGGGATGTGGGTATCGACAGCGGAATATTTCATGCGGTTGTTGTCGACCCAATTTTTCAGCAGCGCATTGACCTGGCGATTGAAGGTGTCGGTGATGGCGGCCTTGGGCGTGTTACCTGCCAGCGGCAGGAACCAGATACCCATCCAAGTGTTGATCGCGTCATGATTGCTGGCCTTGCCCAACGGCTGGCCCTGGTCGTCCAAGGTTTCCAGGCTCATGGTGTATTGGTCGGTTGCCAACGCAGGAATGATGGTGAACGTGAAGCCACTGATGAACGCCAAGACCATTTGCCCACCGCCTGGCGCATGGTTGTAGACCTTCAGGCGAAGGTTGTAGTCGCCGGGTTGCTTCTGGAACTCGTCGAACACCACGCGCCCGAAAAGCCCTGATTCATCGAAGGTTCGCTTCAGATCGGGCTTGAGCATGTCACGGGCCTGAGGCACCTCGGTGGCTTTGGCATTGTCGGGTTCGCCCTGATAGAAATCGAAGTCGACATAGACGTTCGGCTTGTTCGAATAGCTGGCCATCGAAGGCAGATTCACGGGTGCGACTTCATCTTTGGTGAAACTGGCGCATCCACTGAGGCTCAAGGCCAAGGCAAGGCCTATGGCTTTTCCAAATTGCATATCGACTTCCTTGCTTAATGTATTGATGCCGCTCACAGAGAGGGGGGACGGATTCTAGCGACATTCGCTTAAAATCAAAAGGCCATCACTCTCTGCCCTCGCCCGCGTTTTTCCATTGACGAGGCTGAGGGATGAGCTGAGCGACTGCGTCTGGACTGATGGATAATTTGCCCGGACCCACTTCCTCAGCGGTCGTGACTTGAATCAACTGCTGCGCGTTGAAATTCCCTGTTTTAGGCCAGGCCACGCTATGCCTTGGGCGAACACTTAGATTCAGAAACGTCTGGCTAAATGTAGCTCATCGGCCCTCGCCAGCGGTGCTGGTTCTTGGAGCGAAGATCAGAATGGAGGCGTTTGGCTGTGTTCCTCCGCTTTCCATGTTGATATCACTGAGCCATTGGTGCGTAAATCCGAACTCGATAATTCCCCACACGAGATTGAGTATGGATGTGCTGCACACGCTGAAAAATGCCTACGTCAAAGAGCGCGAAGCTACAACGATGCGAAATCATTTCACCTTGCGCGGCTTCTTTTCACGCTTGTTTAACGCTGAGAAATACTGGGATGAACTGACCACTCAAGAAAGCCAACTGCTCGATCTCGGCGCGCAAACGCTTTCCGACATCATTGCCCGACAACCCAAAACCTCGGCCGAGTTGAAAACTTACCAACTGATTTTGAAAAACATCAACGCCAAGCTCACCGAGCGAGGAAACTTCCTTTTAGCTCTTGTCACACTCATCACTGCCTTCGGTTTGACCAAGACGGCCGGCATGTTCGATTGGGGCAATATGTCCACGGGTAACATCAAGCTGCTTGCCTCCAAAGACAGCCTGATGCTTCTAATTATCGCGGGTCTAACGATTGTGCTTGCAGTGAAAGATGCGCTGCGTGTGCGTAACAGGGCCGCGATACACGAGGAGTTAGTCAACGTAATCGAGCGGTATCTGCAAGGTACGCCTATCACTTTGACTCCACCCGCGCCCCTGCCGATTATCGAATCAAGCGGAGTGGAAAAACGCATCTTTGAAGCGATCTTCAATCAGAAAACCTATTCCGCTCTGTTTAAAGCTGGCACCGTGATGGTCGGCATCGCGCTAGTCGGTATGTCGCAAACCTCGCTGACCCTTTACGAAAAAGAGCTAGATGCCTATACCAGCAAATTCAAGATTGAGGCGACCACCCACCGGCCGCTGCAGCAAACGGATTGCAAGTTTCTTGGGGCGCTGGAAGCCGAGTGTTTTATGGCACAGCACAAGCTCAAGACTTCTGACAGTGCTGTAGATTTGCTTGGCACCGTAGTGAATACGGCCTTAGGAGGCGGATTAAGCTGTTTCTTAGCTGCAATGTTCGTCTTCATTTGCACGCCTTTCGTTCGCCAAACTACTACTGAATAAGCTGCTGCCAAGGCCAACGCGCCCTCACCCACAATTTGCCTTTAGCACGTAGAAAGCTTTCAGAGATCAACATTCCATGGAGCCGGGTCCGTGAGCTTGTATAGAACGGATGCGGCTCGCAATCACCCGCTAAACAGTCGGCACCCGACGTAACGAAGGTCGTTGGACAGGCATCTGCTGCCAAGCCAGCTGCGCCTGAACAATGGCGACCGCCTCCAGCACTTTATGCGCCCAGCCGTCATCTTCCGGATGCACCACGACAACACGAAAGCCATGGTCATTACCTTCAATCTGCACGCCCTCGGAATCATCGACGTGCAAGTCGATATCGAACGCCGGCGGATATTTCGAGGGTGCATTCGACAGCCCATGGACCGTTAGCGCTTGATTGTGCAGCACGCTGTTGACCACGCCGTCGACGCGGATGCCGTAGAGCAACAGCCAACGCCGGATGTAGGACGGCGTGCGACCGGACGATGTATAGACCCAGATGCTGCAATCCTGGCGGCGCAGCTCTTGGATCAGGGCGCGTGTCCCCCTGCGTAACGGCTCACCCAGCCAGCGATGAAGACAGGCCGGCAATCGGCTTTGTTCGATTTCACAGTGGTGGAGTTGGCAGGCGAGCGTGTCATCGATATCAAACGAAATTCGTATGCGCTGCCGCCTGGGCACCTGCATCGGGATGGCCCCGCGGATGGCCTGCCCTGCCCGGCTGCCGAAGGTTTTGCATTTGGCGAGCGCTGAATTCTCGTTCATCAATGGCCACCCTGAGAGATGGGCAAAGACTTGCCCTTGAGAAAAAACTTCATCGGGTCAGGCGCTTGTTCTTCTAGAAAGGCTGCGTATTTTTTCTTGATCTTGGGGAGTTCGTACAACGCCTTGACTCCATGTTTGGCAGAGTTGCGTATAACCGATGACGGGTTGAAGTAGCCCTTGGCGTTTTCCAGCGTCAACACGAAAGGCGGCAAGCCCGCGCGCATCAGCAGGTAGCTGACGATGAGCGACCCACTGCGGTTGTTCCCTTCAATGAACAACTGCGGCTTGCTGAGAATGCGCACATAGACGCCAGCCGCCCGCTTCCAGACGGATTCGCTGCGGTACGCGCAATACCAATTGAACAAGTCCTTGATGCCTCCCTCAACGTTGTTGAAGAAATGCGCCTCGGTCGCTGCCAGGTGTTGTGCGTACTCCAAGCGGCGCGTCGGGTCTCGGCCACAAAGTACCGTAGCGTTGATCTCGAGCATCAGGTTCAGGTGTTGAAGGTCAAACAGATCGACGCCGCGGGCAACATAGTCGTCAATCAACGCGTAGCCTTCAAGTACGTTGTGCAGCACTTCGTCAGTCAAGGGGTCGCGTGGCTCCGTGAAGTGCCGGCTGAGCTCGGCGAAGCGGTGTTGCACTTCGCGCAGTGCATGTTCAATCGCAGGCAAATCAAGGCGATGCGTAGCAGGCATTGGTGCTCCTTGGAAGCGCTTGGTAAATGTCTACCGGATGCCCGCCAAATCCATTTGGCTTCTGCAGGTATGCGGCCTTGACCGGAGGTATGGTTAGCTGAACTTGCCGCTGATGTAGTCACCGGTCATCTGTTCACGTGGGTTGTCGAAAATCTGCGTCGTCGGGCCCATTTCAACCAGATAGCCAGTACGCGTGCCTTGGGAAATATCCACCGAGAAGAACGCAGTGGTGTCAGCAACACGGATGGCTTGCTGCATGTTGTGGGTGACCAGCGCGATGGTGTAATCCTTCTTCAACTCGACCATCAATTCCTCGACCCGCCGGGTAGCGATCGGGTCGAGTGCCGAACACGGCTCATCCAGTAGCAGGACTTCCGGCTCGGTGGCGATGGCGCGGGCGATGCACAGTCGTTGTTGCTGGCCGCCGGAGAGCGACAGGCCGCTGACCTTGAGCTTGTCCTTGACTTCATCCCACAGGGCGGCGCCTTGCAGCGCATGCTTGACCCGATCGCCTATATCGCCTTTGTAGCGGTTGAGGCGCAGGCCAAACGCGACGTTGTCGAAGATGCTCATCGAGAACGGGTTCGGCTGTTGGAACACCATGCCGATGTAACGGCGCACGACCACCGGATCAACGCCCTTGCCATAGACATCCTGCCCAAGGAAATGCACGTGGCCCTCGAAACGGAAACCTTTTACCAGATCGTTCATCCGGTTAAGACTGCGCAGCACGGTACTCTTGCCGCAGCCGGATGGCCCGATGAAACCGGTGATCTTGTTTTTCTCGATCGGTACATGGCTGTCACGTACCGCCATGAAGTTGCCGTAGAAAATCTTGTCCAGTTTGCAGTCCATGACTACAGGCGCCTGGGTGACAAACGGAGCGGCTATTTGCGCAGTGGATACGTTCAAGATCAGATGCTCCCGTTCTTAATACTTGGGCTTGCCGAAAATACGGCTGATGATATTTACGACTAGCACGATCATCACCAGCACCAGTGAGGCCGCCCATGCGAGCTCGAGCTGGTTGTCGAACGGCATGCCGGAGAAGTTGTAGATCAGCACGGCAAGCGATGCCGTCGGGTTCATGACCTCGAGGCTGCCTTGGTGGTAGATCCAGTAGTTGCTGAACAGTGCGGTAAACAACAGCGGCGCTGTTTCGCCCGCGGCACGTGCCACCGCCAGCATGACGCCGGTCAGGATCGCCGGCATGCCGGTGGGCAAGACGATTTTCCAGATCACCTGCGAGCGGGTGCAGCCCATGCCATAGGCGGCATCCTTCATGATCTTGGGCACCATCCGCATCGACTCTTCCGCCGTCAGCACGACGATAGGCAGCATCAGGACTGCCAGCGCCACGCCACCTGCCGGAGCCGAGTAAGTGCCGGTGGTCATCACCACCAGGGCATAAGCAAACACCCCGGCCAGAATCGAAGGCAGCCCCGTGAGCATCTTGGCGGCAAAGCGCGCCGCGTTCGCCAGCTTGCTGTCCGGCCCCAGTTCAGCCAGGAAAATCGCCGCCATGATGCCGACCGGCACCGCAATTGCCGCCGCGATACCCACCATCACAAAGGTACCGGCCATTGCGTTGCCGAAGCCCCCGCCCATCTCGAAGCCAGTCGGCGGCAGTTCGGTGAACACTTCCAGGTTCAGGCGAGCGCCGCCTCGGGTGATCAGCATGTAGAGCACGGAAATCAACGGTACGCTGGCCAGCAGCGCCCCGCCCCAGACCAGGGTGGTCAAGATCAGGCTGCGCAGGGCGCGGCCCTCGAACTTGCGTTGCAGGCTGGGCATCGCGCCTGCTGGAGCCGTCAAGTCTGTTGCAGCAGTCAGGTCGGTCATCACTTATTACCCCGTTGGGCGTACATCATGATCAAGGAGCCAAAGACGTTCACGATCAACGTGATCAACATCAGCACCAGTGCGGCATACATCAACACCTCGATCTCGTTCGGCCCGGCTTCGGGGAAGTTCAGAGCCAGCAAGGCCGCCAGGGTGTTGGCCGGTGCGAACAGCGAAAGGGAAATGTTATTCGCGTTGCCTACCAGCATGGCCAGCGCCATCGTTTCACCCAACGCGCGTCCCAATCCCAGTACCAAAGAACCGAAGATGCCCGTCGCGGCCGACGGCACCATCACCTTGAGAATCGCTTCCCAGTGGGTGGTCCCCATGCCGTAGGCGGCCTGCTTGGTTTTCATCGGTACGCCCGTGAGCGCATCCTGCGAAACAGCGGCAATGGTCGGAAGAATCATGATGGCGAGCACCAGCGCCGCAGGAAGCAGCCCCGGCCCGCTCAAGGATGTGCCGAAAAATGGTATCCAGCCGAGTTCGCTGTTCAACCAGGTCGTCAGTGGCCGAATCGCCGGGATCACTACGTAGATCCCCCACAGGCCGTAGACGACGCTGGGGATGGCCGCGAGTAATTCGACAATGGTTCGGAAAATGGCGGCGAGCTTGGGAGGCAGGAAGTCCTGGGTCAGGAAAATCGCCATGCTGACGCCGAAAAAGCCCGCGATCAGCAATGCGATGAAGGCACTGTAGAGCGTGCCCCAGATTGCCGGCAGGATGCCGTATTTACCCTGGTTAACGTCCCAGACGGTGCCGAGGAGCACATCAAATCCGTGCTTTTCCATGCCAGGCAGGGCTTTGCGTCCCACTTCGAATACGAGGGCAAATACCAACGCCAGCACCAGGACCACCCCAATACGCGCAAGCGCACGAAAGGTGCGATCAACCAGAAAGTCCTTCGCAGACGGTGGCTGGCAGGCGGAGTCTGGATTCACCGGTACGACAAAGGGTTTGTTCATTGGGTAAGTCCGGAACAGGGGGAAAGCTCTCCCGGCATGGCTGACAGCACACGCCGAGAGAGGCCTCAGGCGTTACTGAATGTTGGCGGACGCTTTGCGAACCTGGTCGACAACCGATTGCGGCAACGGGATATACCCCATCGAGTCGGCAATCTTCTGCCCTTCGGTCAGGCTGTATTCGACCATTTCACGCATGGCCTTGGCCTTGGCCGGGTTGCCGTTGTCCTTGCGGAAAATCATCCAGGTATAGGACGTGATCGGGTAGGACTTGGCGCCGTCTGGATCAGGCAACCAGGACACCAGGCTATCCGGCATCTTCACCGCTGCCAGGGCCTCGGCACCACTCTCGGCGTTTGGCACGACGTAGTGGCCGGCCTTGTTCTGCAACTGGGCAAAGTCAACCTTGGCGAGCTTGGCGAAGCCGTATTCGATGTAGCCGATCGCGCCTGGTGTCTGGCGCACAGTAGCCGTCACGCCATCGTTCTTCGGCGACTTGATGAACTTGTCACTGGCCGGCCAGTTGACGGTGTTGCCCTCCCCCAGCGCCTGCTTGAACTCCGGATTGATGGTTGCCAGGTGCTTGGTGAATACCGCGGTCGTACCGCTGGAATCCGCACGCACAACCACCGTGATCGGGGTATCGGACAATTTCAGGTCCGGGTTGGCGGCGACGATCTGCGGATCGTTCCAGCGGGTGATCTTGCCCAGGAAAATGTTGGAGTACACATCGCGTGGCAACTTCAGGCCTTTAGGATTGCCCGGCAGGTTATAGGCCAGCACGATTTCCCCGGCGGTCATCGGCAGCAACTGCACGCCTTCGGCCACCTTGGCGATATCTTCGTCTTTCATTGCCGAGTCACTGGCGGCGAAATCAACGGTTTTATTCAGGAAGTCCTGTACACCCGCGCCACTGCCCTTGGATTGGTAATCCACAGTGACACCTTCGGATTTCTTGCTGAAATCCTTGAACCAGGTCAGGTAGATCGGCGCCGGGAAACTCGCGCCAGAACCCGTCAGACGGACGCTTTCTGCAGCGAATGACGCCGAAGTGGCACCAAGAGAAAGCGTAACGGCGAGCGCAACAGACTTCATCAAACTTTTCATTGAAAGAAATTCCTTGTGATGACGGGCTGGGGAACTCTGCAACAGTCGTGTTACGGTTTTATGAACATCGAATTGCAAAGGGACAAATGTCCCCGTTTTGCGCCACGGCACCGACATGAAAGGCTTGCGCATACGCATACCCTGGCGTTTGCGCAGAGTCTGAAGACGTTGAAGTCACACCGCCGATTGATCGGACGCAATGCCGAGGCGCATTGATTCCGGTGGCACTGGGGCTGCTTGAAGGTCGTAAGGACCGTTTGAGGGGGTGCCGTCATGGACGGCTATCGCTGGGACGTATCAGTGACGCAGCAGCCTACGCAGCGGAATCCCATCCTTGAGTACGGGGGATTTGATGACGATGTAGCTGAAGTACTTGGAAATGCCGATGTTCTTGTCCAGCAACCCTTCGATCACTTCCTGGTAATGCTGGATACTGCACGTCATGAAGCGCACCAGGTAATCGTAACCGCCGCTGATCAAATGGCACTCCAGCACCTCATCGACCAAGCGAATATTGGATTCGAACTTGGCGAAGTCTTCCCGCTTGTGGTCGCTGAGGGTGATTTCAGTGAACACCGTGACCGAGTCAGTGATCTTGGCCAGGTTGAGATGAGCCCTGTAGCCGGAAATATAACCGGCCGACTCAAGCCGCTTGACCCGCTGCAGGCACGGACTGGATGACAGGCCCACGGCATCGGCGAGACTGACGTTGGTCATTCGACCGTCCTTTTGAAGTTCAACAAGGATACTGATATCAATTCGGTCTAGTTTTATTAAACCTTCCATCGGGTACCCCTCGGTTGTCTTCAGGTTGACAGTGGTTTTAGCAAATTCAACGCCGCAAAGATAGCTGATGCTGAGCGACGAGGTCGGCCATGCTGGTGATGTAGAAATCGGCGGAATATTCTTGATTATCAGACTCATGGCCACGGCGGATCAGGCACAAGCCCGCCGACTTTGGCGGAGACACGGGCGGCCTGGACACCTGCATGATGTTTTCAGGCTTGAGCTTGTTCGCCAGCAACCATGCCTCGTCCTCCAATGGATTGTTGGCGCGGGAATGCAGGTCCTCGAGGGGAATTCCCAAGCGCTCGCAGAGCGGGTCACGATCCTCGGCATCACGATCGCAGTACACCAGCAGCCGGTAGAATTTTCGCAGGTACAACATGGCACCGGGCGCGTCCTCGAACAGCGACCAGTTGCAGGCCGAACGGGCAAAGCTCATGCCCTCCTCCCAACTGACCTTGAGCCCCAGGCGCTCTGCCAGCTGACGATGGGCAAAGCACAATAAACCACTGAAGCCCAGTTCGGAAAACCGCGGATAGAGCCCGCGCATCGCCTCGTCGAACTCAGCCAGCACTGCTTCTTTGCCTGGCGTGCCCGGATGGTTGTCGAGCAAAGGTTGCAGGGCCGTCCAGACACCAGAATCCCGATCGACCAGGACGTCGTCGCAATCGATCAGCAGCGCACGATAATCAGTCAGGTGCATGTGTGTCGCCTCCCATGATGCATTCATCAATCCATATGCGCTAAATGCCCTCGGTCGGCCCTTCACGATTAGTGGGCCGACCGAGGCCTGAGATTAATCCAACACGCGGAGCAATGCTGCTTCAAGAATGGTCAGTGCTTCGTCGATCTGACTTTCTTCGGTGACCAGGGGCGCCAGGAAGCGCAGGACATTTCGGTACACCCCGCATTTGATCACCAACAGCCCGCCTACCCTGGCCTGGTCGATCAGTTGTTGGGTGAGTTCGGCATCGGGGCTGCGGGCCTCATCGTCTTTGATCAATTCGATGGCCAGCATGAAGCCGGTACCGCGCACGTCACCAATGCGCGGGTGACGCGCCTGCAAGCGCAGCAGGCCCTGACGCAGCCGATCGCCCAGGACCTGGCCACGTTCGAGCAACTGCTCCTGTTCGTAAGCGTCGATCACCGCCAGCGCGGCGGCACAGGACAAGGCGTTTCCACCGTAGGTGCCGCCGAGCCCACCGGGCAGTGGCGCGTCCATGATGTGCGCACGCCCCACCACGCCCGAGATGGGCAAGCCACCTGCCAGACTCTTGGCGACGGTGACCAGGTCCGGCTGAATGCCGGCGTGCTGAAAACCGAACCATTTGCCGGTACGGCCGAAGCCGGTCTGGATTTCATCGAGGATGAGTACGATGCCGTGTTGCTCGGTCAGGGTCCGCAGCGCCTGGAGAAACTCGGGTGGCGCAGAAAGGAAACCGCCGTCGCCCTGCACCGGCTCGATGATGATCGCCGCGACCCGTTCCGGAGCGACTTGGGTCGCCAGCAACTCATTCAGGGCCTGCAACGCCATCTCGCTGCTGAAGCCGCGATAGGCATTCGGGTATGGGGTATGGAAGACCTCCGGTGCGAAGGGCCCGAAGTTCTGCTTGTAGGGCTGGCTCATGCCGGTCAGCGTCGTACCCAGCAAGGTACGCCCATGAAAACCGCCACGAAAGGAAATGACGGCGGGACGATTGGTATGGGCGCGGGCAATCTTCACCGCGTTCTCCACCGCCTCCGCGCCAGAGGTGAACAGCGCCGCCTTGTAGGCTTGCTGACCACCCACCAACTCGCACAGCCGCTTGACCAGGTCGAGATAGGGCTTGTAAGCCACCACCTGGAAGCAAGCATGGCTGACCTTTTGCAATTGGGCCTGCACTGCCGCGATCACCTTCGGGTGATTGTGCCCGATGTTCAAGACACCAATGCCGCCGACGAAGTCCAGGTAGCGCGCCCCGTCCACGTCCCACACTTCAGCCCCCTGGGCCCGGTCGATGACCAGCGGATGTGCGGTGACCAGACCCCGGGGCACGAATTGATCGCGTTGACGGAGCAAGCTTGGGGTTTCTTCGACTTTACTGTTCATGGCATCTCCCACAGTGAACCTTGCAACCGGGAAACGGCTGCGATGTGTTCCACAGGTTAAGCGTTCGACGCAATTGTCTAAGCCGAACTTGGCCTCTGGGAAATTCGGATCGACTGTTTTCACCCCGGTAAACAGCAGATTCCTTCAGCCGTCTCCAACCCCATGGAATCTGCCGGCAGATGCCCTATACAACGCAGCGATGTGTGATTACGCAGGCTCTTTTGATACATCCTGCTTTGCCACTCGGGCATGCTGGAGGTTCCCTATCCAGTATGAGAAGTGACCCATGGCCCTGCTTTATAAAGCCGACCCGGTACGCGGCGAACAATGGAAGCGTCTATTCGCCGAGCACGCACCGGATATCGAATGGCGTGCCTGGCCGGACATCGGCGATCCGAAGGATATTCGCTACCTCGCCGCCTGGCAGGCGCCGGACGACCTCGAAACACGGCTGCCAAACCTGGAGGTGCTGTTTGCCTTGTCGGCCGGGGTCGACCAGCTTGACCTTGATCGCCTGCCCGCTTCCCTGCCGGTGGTCCGGTTACTCGACCCCGGAATCACCCGGGGCATGTGCGAATACGCCAGTTTCGCCGTGCTCAGCCTGCACCGGGACATGCTCCGTTATCGCCAGCAACAGGTCGCCCGATGCTGGCAGGCTCACTTGCTGCAGCCGGCGGCCCAGCGTCGGGTCGGTGTCCTGGGGCTAGGCATGCAGGCCCAGCAGATCCTGGCCACCTTGCAGACCTTTGGCTTCGCCTTATCAGGTTGGGCACGCAGCGAACACCGCATCGCCGGGGTGGATTGCTTTGCCGGTGACGAACAGCTCCCGGCGTTCCTCGGCCAATGCGACATCGTGCTGTGTGTCTTGCCATTGACCGAGCAGACCAAAGGGATTCTTAACCGCCAGTTGTTCCAACATCTGCCCAAGGGGGCTGCCTTGGTCAACATGGGCCGTGGCGGGCACTTGATCGAAGAGGATCTGCTTGAGGCTCTAGCCAGCGGCCAGCTCAGTGCCGCGGTGCTCGACGTATTGCAACAGGAACCGGCAGCGCCGGATCACCCGTTCTGGCGGCATCCGCAAATATTGCTGACACCACATATCGCGGCGATGACCCAGCCCGAAAGCGCCTTTGGCGTGTTGCTGGACAATATCCGTCGCCATCAACGCGGCGAACCGATGCTCGGCCAGATTGACCCTCAGCGACGTTATTGACCCACGCTTGTCATGCACCTACGAGATAAGCACCTACAAAAAATCCGCTGATATTTGCTGCTGAGCCTGCTCCCGATTTGAGCAATAACTGCGGCGTGCGAAGCCGCAACTTATGCAATCTACCGAATCAATCTCCGCCTCTTGTCAGGCCTGGCAGCAGGTGAGATACCAACACTTTCAGCGGAGAAATCCGACCGGTCACGCTCCCTGTCCATGGAGATCTGTCATGTCCAACACGCAACGCCCCGCCTATATCTATCGCCCCATGACGCCTGCCGATGTGACATCGGCTCATGCCTTGTCCATGCAGTTGAAGTGGCCCCACCGCCTGGAAGACTGGGCCATGCTGCAGCGTGTCTCGCAGGGTTTTGTCGTAGAGGACGAAGGCCGCCTGATCGGTACGGCGTTCACCTGCCCGCAGGGTGATTACGCCACGATCGGTCTGGTGATCGTCAGTGATGAGTACCAAGGCCAGGGCATCGGTCGCAAATTGATGGAGCTGGCGCTCCAGGCGTGCGGCTCGCAGACCGCCATGCTCAATGCGACACTCGCCGGTACGCCCCTTTATGCCAGCCAGGGATTCGTTGACTTTGGGCATATCCAACAGCACCAAGGAAACGTATCGCCTCCGGCCCCCACGGATCTGCCATCCGGTGAGCGCCTGCGCCACCTGACCGAAGCCGATCGAAACGACCTGATCGAACTCGCCAACGCCGGCAGCGGCCTGGACAGGCATGCCGTGCTCAACGATCTGTTCGAGAGTGTCGAAGACGTCGTGGGTATCGAGCGTGAGGGTCAATTGCGAGCGTTCGCCCTCCTGCGTCCCTTCGGTCGTGGTCGTTCCATCGGTCCGGTCGTTGCAGAAAACCCAGAGCAGGCCAAGCACCTGATCGCGGTGTTGCTGACTCAAGTGCCGAGTGCTTTCGTGCGCGTTGACATCCCTTCCGACAGTGGCCTGGGTCCTTGGTTGGAAGAAGCCGGGCTGAAACAGGTCGACACCGTCGCACAAATGGTTCGTGGGACCCCACCCCAGGCCAGCGGCGGCGTGCATCAATTTGCCCTGGTGACCCAGGCCATCGGCTGACGCCCTTACCTCATAACGACACCATCCATTCTCCTGGAGAAACACCCTCATGCCAGAACCCACCGCCGTGCTGCTTGCACATGCCAACGGCACTCCCGCGTCAACAGCATTCACCTCCGGCCCATTGGGCGCCAACGATCCTTTTGACAGGCAGATTGCTTATGTCGGGACGGATGACATTGCTGCCGGCGTCGTCCAGGCGAGCGGACAATTCAGCATCGATCGATACCCCTACAGTGAAACGATCGTGGTCCACGCGGGGCGTGTCACCTTGCAGGACAAGGATCGCGCGCTCGAACTCAATCCGGGTGACAGCGCCGTGATTGCCCGTGGCACATCGGTTCAGATCGAGGTGCTGCCTGGCTCGTTCTGGGCATTCTGTGCCGATATCCAGCCTATTGAAGCCGGCCCTGTCGGACTGACTGCCCTTCCCCCATACCCCCTGCTCTCCCCTTCGACGCCTCCGAGTGAAGAGTTCCTCCTGAGCCCGACACCTCAATGTCGCTCGAACAACGTGTTCGTCGAGGCCCCGACCAACCTGCGCATCGGCATCTGGGACTCGACACCCTATACCCGCAAGGCACGGCCACACACGATGCATGAGCTGATGCACCTGATCGAGGGCAGCATCATTCTCCAGATCGCCGATGGTTCCGAACTGGCGGTCAACACGGGCGATACGGTGTTCGTGCCTCGCGGCGCCCCCTGTGCCTGGAAAAGCAGTGTCTATGTGCGCAAGTTCTACGTCTGCAAGTAACGCCAACCGCATCACCCCGGCAGATGAGCATTCCTCTGCCGGCCTCACCCAGTACCGATCACATCACTTGCGGAGTAAAGAACATGGGATTAGGTGGCTTGAGTATCGCAAAACTGCTGATCGTCCTGGCAATCCTGGTCCTGCTGTTCGGCACCAAGCGTCTGAAAGGCCTGGGGGCGGATATCGGAGACACGATCAGGGGATTTCGCACGTCCATGGGCGACGATAAGCCTGGCCCTGAGGCGCCCGGCGACTCGATTGACGTTCAGGCACGCATGCTCGAAGACTCGGCAAGAAAAGAATAAGCATTTCCGCGTACACGAGAAACCACTAATCCCTCAATAGCAACATCGCTTGCTCGACGTTCTCGGCAGACCGGTATTGCGCGGGATAAAAAAAGCCCGCAGTGAGACGGGCTAAAGAGCGACACAACAAGAATGACTAGCCTACCGGAAGCTGCCTCGGATCAGAGCGCGGCGGCGATTGCCGCTCCGACCTCCTGAGTCGAGCCCTGCCCGCCTAGATCAGGCGTGATCGGCCCCTCGGCGATCACCTGCTCGATGGCCCTGAGAATCCCATCATGAGCCGCACGGTAGCGCTCATCGCCATTGCCGAGGAAGTCCAGCATCAAGGCGCCGGACCAGATCATCGCAATCGGGTTGGCGATGTTCCGTCCATAGATATCCGGCGCCGAGCCATGGACCGGTTCGAATAGCGAAGGGAAGCGGCGCTCCGGGTCGAGGTTGGCCGAAGGGGCGATGCCGATGGTGCCGGCGCAGGCAGGGCCCAGGTCGGACAGGATGTCGCCGAACAGATTCGACGCCACGACCACATCGAAACGATCGGGTTGAAGCACGAAGCGCGCGCAGAGGATATCGATGTGTTGCTTGTCCCAGGTGACGTCCGGGTACTGTTGCGCCATGAGCGCGGTGCGTTCATCCCAATACGGCATGCTGATGGATATGCCGTTGGACTTGGTCGCCGCGGTCAGGCGTTTGCGCGGCCGGGTCTGGGCCAGGTCGAAAGCGAACTTGAGAATCCGGTCCACGCCGCGGCGGGTGAACACCGACTCCTGCAGCACGAACTCATGCTCGGTGCCTTCGAACATCTTGCCACCGATCGAGGAATACTCGCCCTCGGTGTTTTCGCGGATCACCACGAAGTCGATGTCCCCGGCTTCGCGTCCGGCCAGCGGGCACGGTACACCGGGAAACAGCCGCACCGGCCGGATGTTCACGTATTGGTCGAAGTCCCGGCGAAACTTCAGCAGCGACCCCCACAGGGAAATGTGATCCGGCACCTTGTCCGGCCAGCCCACGGCACCAAAGTAAATCGCGTCGAAGTCCTTGAGCTGTTCGAACCAGTCGGCAGGCATCATCTGCCCGTGTTCCAGGTAATAATCGCAGTGAGCCCAGTCGAGCACTTCGATGCTCAAATTCAATTGCCATTTCTTCGCGGCCTGCTCCAATACCCGCAGCCCTTCCGGCAGGACTTCCTTACCAATGCCGTCGCCGGCAATCGCGGCGATTCTGAATGGTTTGCTCATCAACCGTGCCTCCTCTCTTCAAATGCTGATTGGATCACAAGCCACCCATGTGGAAGGCTTTGACTTCAAGGAACTCGTCCAGGCCATACTTGCTGCCTTCACGCCCCAGGCCCGATTGCTTGATACCGCCAAAGGGGGCGACGTCCATGGAAATGAGCCCGGTATTGAGACCGACCATGCCGAACTCCAGCGCCTCGCCGAACCGCCATGAGCGGCGCAAGTCCTGGGTGAAGAAATAGGCGGCCAAGCCATAAGGCGTTGCGTTGGCCGAGGCCAGTGCCTCTTCTTCAGTGTTGAAGCGCATCAGCGGTGCAACGGGACCGAAGGTCTCTTCATTGGCCAGCAGCATTCCGGCATGGGTCTCACCGAGTACTGTCGGCTGGACGAACTGGCTGTCGCCCTTGGGGATTTCACCACACAGTAGACGAGCGCCCTGACTCAATGCCTCGTCGATATGTCGAGCGACCTTGCTGACCGCCGCCGTATTGATCAGTGGACCTATGTTTACGCCGTTATCCAGCCCATCGCCGACCTTGAGCTTGCCCACTTCCTCCACCAGGCGCTGGGCGAAGCGTTCGTAGATCCCGTCCTGCACCAGGATCCGGTTGGCGCAGACGCAGGTTTGTCCGGCGTTGCGGAATTTGCTGAGCATGATGCCGGTCACGGCCTGCTCCAGATCAGCGTCGTCGAACACGATGAACGGCGCGTTACCGCCTAGTTCCAGGCTCAAGCGCTTGATGTGTTCGGCGCTCTGGCGCATCAGTAGGCGACCGACCGCAGTGGAACCGGTGAAAGACAGCTTGCGCACGGTCGGGTTGCCGGTCAGTTCTTCACCAATGCCGGCGGGCATGCCGGTCACGACGTTGAACACCCCGGCCGGAATGCCGACCCGCTCGGCCAACACAGCCAGGGCCAGGGCCGACAGCGGGGTGAGGTCCGACGGCTTGACCACGATCGTGCACCCGGCGGCCAGGGCGGGCGCGCACTTGCGGGTAATCATCGCGTTGGGGAAGTTCCACGGGGTGATCGCGGCGCAGACACCGACCGGTTGCTTGAGGGTCAGCAAGCGGCGATCACCGCTGGGGGCCTGGATGGTTTCGCCGTAGACCCGTCGGGCTTCTTCGGCGAACCATTTGACGAAGCTGGCACCGTAGCGAATTTCGCCCTGGGCTTCTGCCAGCGGCTTGCCCTGTTCGCAGGTCAAGATCAACGCCAGGTCGTCGAGGTTGTCGATCATGGCCTGATACCAGCGATCCAGCAGCGCCGCCCGCTCTGCCGCCGGACGTGCACGCCAGGCCGGCCAGGCACGATCGGCGGCTTCGACGGCGCGCCGGGTTTCACTGCCTTGTACCGCGGGCACCCTGGCGAGCACTTCGCCGGTGGCCGGGTTGATAACGTCCACGGTCGCGGCGTTGTCGGCGCCGACCCACTGACCGTCGATGTAAGCGCGTTCTACCAGCAGGCTGGGATCTTTCAGGCGATTCTTGAGCATGGTATCGGGTCCTGTTTTGAGACAGTCTTCAGTCTATTGTTTCGCTCTGGACGAGGATGCTGAAAACGCCGGCCCTACAGCCGTGAATGCTGAAAATCAGCCTTCGACGGCATGCTCTACCGTGGGTGGGGATTGATCGCCGTGCGCCTCGATCAGGCGATGCAACCCTTGGGGTTGCAGGCGTGGTGACGGAATGTTCAATCAGGCAAACAAAACACTAGCGGTGCATTGAGCCCACTAACCCTTGCAGGAAGCGCTCGCCAGCGTCCATCTGGCTGATCTCGATGAACTCGTCAGGCTTGTGCGCCTGTTCTATCGAGCCTGGCCCGCAGACCACCACCGGCACATCCAGGCGTTGTTTGAACAACCCGCCTTCGGTGCCGAATGAGACTTTGGCCGTGCCGGTGTCTGGGGCAGCAAAGTTTTTCAGGAGGCGCACCGCTTCGACGCTCGGGTGGGTATCGAGGCCCGGGTAGACATTCAGGGTCTCGATTTCGATAGCGGCTACGCTGGAGAGCTTCCTGGCTTCGACGACGATCAGTTCGGCGCGCTCGCGCATCTGTTCCAGGAACCCGTCCAGGTCGTCCGCCGGCAAGTTACGCACTTCAAAATCCAGTGTGCACAAGTTGGGCACGATGTTCAGCGCCTTGCCGCCGACAATCTGTCCAACATGCACGGTGCTGTAAGGCACGTCGTAATCGGTGTCCCGGCCCCCCTGCTCTTGCAACTGCTGCTGGCTCAGGCGCAGCGCGGCAATGAAATCGCAGGCCACGTGAATCGCATTGACCGAGCGCGGCGCGAGTGAGGAATGCGCCTCCAGGCCGCGACAGTAAGTACGGTAAGAACCCTTGCCCTTGTGCCCGAGCACAAACTGCATATTGGTTGGCTCGCCGATCACACACAGAAACGGCCGGACCGGTGCCAGGTGCAGCACATCGAGCAAACGACGCACCCCCACGCAACCGATCTCTTCGTCATGGGACAGTGCCAATTGCAATGGCCGGCTCAATGGCTGCTCGGTGGCCTCGAGCATGGCGTCGACAGCCAGTGCGATAAAACCCTTCATGTCGCAACTGCCGCGGCCATAAATCCGCCCGCCCTGTACCGTCGCCTCAAACGCCGGAAAGGTCCAGGCCTGCCCCGCCGCCGGCACCACGTCGGTATGCCCGGACAGCAGGATCCCCGGCACGTCTCGTGGCCCGGTGCTGGCAAACAGATTGGCTTTCTTGCCGCTTTCATCCTGGACGATCAGTGACTCGATGCCCTTGGTCAGCAGCAGATCGCGCACATACTCGATCAAGGCCATGTTCGACTCCGAAGAGACCGTATCGAAGGCCATCAGCCGTTTGAGAATGTCCAACACACGGGGTTTCATGAGGCCTTGCTCCATTGCTCGACTGAAAAGAAGAAGCGCTTAATGTCGACCAGCCTGACGAACCGCCGGTTCATGCATAGGCCGCCACGGTCACGCTGTTGGACTGCTGGGTCTTCATCAGCTCCGCACTGTCGTGGTGGCAGAGGATTTCACTGCCGCCCACAATCATCCGCCGTTGCGGCGCGACGCAATTGCACAAGCCGTCGACCCGAACCGGGCAGCGACTGAGGAAGGTGCA
The DNA here is from genome assembly GCF_900119265.1 of Pseudomonas sp. NFACC04-2. NCBI lineage: Bacteria > Pseudomonadati > Pseudomonadota > Gammaproteobacteria > Pseudomonadales > Pseudomonadaceae > Pseudomonas > Pseudomonas sp. NFACC04-2. Next base: position 283,093 of record NZ_FPJC01000003.1, on the reverse strand, counting down.
CAGGCCGGGCACGTTGGCTTTAGGGCCAACGGGCGGCAGCGTCTGGCAGGTCGTTGCCCCACAGGTTTCCAGCCAGCCCTGGCGCAGTTCCGGTACGGAATGGATCAGCAGGTCGGTATACGGATGGAACGGTTTCTCGGCATAGGATTGGCGCGTGCCGGCCTGGATCTTGTGCCCGCTGTACATCACCACGATGTCGTCACACAAGGCGCGCACGGTGGAGATGTCGTGGCTGATGAACAGATAGGACACCCCCAATTGCTGCCGCAGATCGCGCAGCAGTTCGAGAATCGCCGCACCGACCACGGTATCCAGCGCCGAGGTCACCTCGTCGCAGAGAATCAGATCCGGCTTGGCCGCCAAGGCTCGGGCCAGGTTGACCCGTTGCTTCTGCCCACCGGACAGTTCGTTCGGACGCCGCTGCGCCATCGCCCGCGGCAAACGCACCAGGTCCAGCAACTCGCCGATACGCTCGCGCAATGCCGCGCCCTTGAGGCCGAAATACATCTTCAGCGGACGGCTCAGGATCGTGTTGACGCTGTGCATCGGGTTGAGCGCGGTGTCGGCATTCTGGAAGACCATTTGAATACGTCGGAACTGCTCGGGAGTACGCGACGACAGGCTCCCCCCCAAGGGTTGGCCATCGAAGGTCAACCCGCCAAGGGCCGGCACCAACAAACCGGCCACGACCCGTGCCAGGGTCGATTTGCCGGAACCTGACTCACCGATGACGCCGATGGCTTGGCCTCTGCGAACCGTCAGGTCAATGTCTTCCAGTACGCGAATGGCTGGCATGCCCTGGGCATTCTTGTTGCCGTAGCCGGCGGTCAGCCCCTGGATGGTCAGCAAAGGTGTCTCTTGGGCAATGTCGCTCGGCGGGCGGATCGTCGTGTCTGGTCGCGCCGCCGCCAACAAGCTGCGGGTGTATTCGTGGGCCGGGCCCTTGAGCAACGGTGCCGTGGCGCTGTGTTCGAAGATTTCGCCGCCGTTGAGCACCACGATCTGGTCAGCCATCTGCGCCACCACCGCTAGGTCGTGAGACACATAGACGGCCGTGGCCCCACGTTCACGGACCACTCGCTTGAAGGCCCGCAGTACATCGATCTGGGTGGTCACATCGAGGGCCGTGGTCGGCTCGTCGAGCACCACCAGCAACGGATCGCTGATCAGCGCCATGGCCGCCATCACCCGTTGCAGTTGCCCGCCGGACACCTGGTGGGGGTAGCGCTGGCCAATGCGCTCAGGGTCTGGCAGGGCCAGGTCGCGGAACAACTCGATGGCCTTGGCTTCAAGCACCGCCCGACTACCCAGGCCATGAATCAGAGCGCCCTCCACCACTTGGTCGATCAGCTTTTTCGCCGGGTTGAATGCCGCTGCGGCACTCTGGGCGATATAGGACACCCGGTTGCCTCGCAACTTCTGCAACTGGCTTTCGCTCGACGCCAGCATGTCATGCTCGCCGATCTGCACCACACCGCCCGCCAGGCGACAACCGCGCCGGGCATAACCGAGCAGCGCCAGGGCGATGGTGGTCTTGCCGGAACCGGACTCACCGATCAACGCCAACACTTCGCCTTTTTCCAGGGAGAAGCTGACCCCCTTGACGATGTCCACTTCGCCGCGCTCGCCACAGGCGACCACGCGCAGGTCCTGTACTCGAATCAATTCGCTCATTTCAATGACCTCCCGAACGTCGGCTACGTCGCGACGACAACCGGTCGATGAACAGATTCACACCGATGGTCAGGGTGCCGATGGCCAGGGCCGGAATCACAATGGCCGGCGCCCCCTGATTGAGACCGCCGATGTTCTCGCGCACCAGCGAGCCCAGGTCGGCATCCGGCGGTTGCACACCCAGCCCCAGGAAACTCATCCCGCTGAGCAGCAGCACGATGAAACCAAAACGCAGGCCCAGGTCCGCCAGCACCGGGTTGAGTATGTTGGGCAGGATTTCCACGCAAGCGATGTACAGCCGGCGCTCGCCACGGGTACGGGCCACTTGAACGTATTCCAGGGCTTCGATATTCACCGCCATGCTGCGGGCGATGCGAAAAGCGCCGGGGGTGTAGCTCAACACCGCCGTGCAGATCAGCAAGGTGACCGAGGAGCCGAAGGCCGAGACCATGATCAGCGCCAACATCTTGCTGGGGATCGAGATGAACGCGTCCATCAGGCGACTGATCAGCTCATCCAGCCACTTTGGCGACACCACCGACAGCAGCGCCAGACTGGTTCCCAGGGTGCTGGACAACACCGCGGCCACCAAGGCCAGGCCGACGGTGAAGCGTGCGCCGACAAGGATTCGGCTGAGCATGTCGCGGCCCAGGTAATCGGTGCCGAACGGGTACGTCGCGCTGAGGCTGTCGAAGACGTTGTCAGAGACCACCTCCCCCACCGGATGCGGCGCCAGCCACGGGCCGAAGATGGCCACCAGCAACCAGATCACACACATCGCGGCACCGACCAGGCCAAGCCAGGACCTTGCGTGGGCGTCTTTGCCCAACCCCAGCGCAACGGCCGCCGTCGGGGACTTCACAATGAGGTTGTTCATTGGTTTCTCAGCCTCGGGTTGGAAAGAATCGCGCACAGGTCGGCAATCAATACCAACGCCAGATACGCCGTACAAAACAACATGGTGCAGGCCTGGACCAGGGCCATGTCGCGGTTGGTCACGGCATCGACCATCAGGCTGGCGATGCCGGGGTAGTTGAAGATCGTTTCCACGATCACCACCCCGCCCAGCAGATAGGACAGGCTCAGGGCGATGGCATTGGCGATGGGGCCAATGGCATTGGGCAAGGCATGGCGAAGGACGATCCGGATATTGCTGACGCCCTTGAGCCGGGCCATTTCCACGTAAGGGCTGTCGAGTTGATCGATCACCGCTGCCCGGGTCATGCGCGACATTTGCGCGACAATCACACAGCACAGCGTCATTACCGGCAATGCGTAGGTGCGCATGAATTGCCAGGGTGAGGTGATGTCACTGGCGTAGGACAGTGCCGACAACCAGCCCAGGTTCACCGCGAATATCAGCACCGCCAAGGTGGCGACCAGAAACTCCGGCACCGCCACCATGGTCAAGGTGAAGAAGCTCAGGAAGCTGTCGATACGGCCGCCTCGCCCCATCGCCGAACCGATACCCAGGGTCAAGGCCACAGGCACCGACACCAACGCTGTGGCAGCCGCCAGCATCAAGGTGTTGGGGACCCGACCGGCCATCAAGTCGACGACCGGCATGGCATTGGACATCGACATCCCCAAGTCACCGCTGAGCAGGCTCGTCAGCCAATTCAGGTAACGCAACACACCGGGCTGGTCCAACCCCATTTTCATCCGCAGGGCCGCCACCTGTTCCGGCGTGGCGAACTGCCCCAGCGCCTGTTGCGCCGCGTCCCCTGGCAGCACTGCCGTGATGGCGAACACCACCATGGAGACAATCAACAAGGTCACGACCGCCGCCCCCAGGCGGCGGCCGATCAACCAGAGTGTGTTGCTATTCATCATCCGACCCTCATGCGATATGGCCCAAACCCGACGGTCATCAGGCGTCCAGCCAGACTTGCTCGGCAAACATGTAGCCCATGAAACCGCCCAGGGGGTTGGCGCCGTAGCCTTTTACGCGCTGATCGGCGCCATCGATGTTGCTGATGAACACCGGTACGCCAATGCCGCTGTGCTCATGCACCAGCACCTGCATGTCGCCGTACATCTTGCCGCGCTTGACCTCGTCGGTTTCACCTCGGGCCTGTATCAACAGCTGGTCGAACTGTTCGTTTTTCCAACCCGATTCATTCCACGGTGCGCTCGACTGGAAGAACTGCGAGAACAGCATGTCGGCATTGGGCCGCGGGTTGATGTTGCCAAAGCTCAGCGGGTGCTTGGCCCAGTGGTTGGACCAGTAGCCGTCGCTCGGCAGGCGGTTGACGTTGAGCTTGAGTCCCGCCTCCTTGGCGGACTGCTGCAGCAACACCGCGACGTCCACCGAGCCGGTCGCCGCTGGCGAGCACATCAGCGGCATGCTGATGTCTTCCATGCCGGCTTTCTTGAGCAGGAACTTGGCCTGTTCCGGATCGTAGGCCCGTTGTGGCAACTCGGCATTGTAGAAGCGTGCACCGGGGGCGATCGGGTGATCGTTGCCGACCCTGGCGTAGCCCCGGAAGATCGCCGACTTGATCTGTTCCCGATCCAGCAGCAACTTCATGGCCTGGGTGAATTCCGGACTTTTGCCGGGCATCTGGTCCTGGCGGATGATCAGGTCAGTGTAGTTGCCCGACGGTGAATCGATGACCCGGTGCTTGGCGCTGGCCTTGATGCGGGTCGTCGAGCGTGGGTTGACCTCGTTGACGATGTGCACGTCCCCCGACAACAGGGCGTTGATCCGTGACGATTCGTCGGCGATGCCGATGAATTCGATCTCGTCCAGGTACGGCAAGCCGGGTTTCCAGTAGTTGCTATTGCGCACCCCAATGGAGCGCACCCCAGGCTTGAACTCCTTGACCTTGAACGGGCCGGTACCGATGCCCTGGCTGAAATCGCTGGTGCCCTCGGGCACGATCAACATGTGGGATACGGCCAGGATCGACGGCAGCTCAGCGTTGGGGCCGCTCAATTGTATCTGCACTTCGTGGGTGCCAACGGCTTTGACTTCGGCGAACTGCGACGCCAGCGGCAGGACCTTGGAACCGGTGATCGGGTCCTTGTGCCGCAGCAGCGAAAACACCACGTCGGCGGCGGTCAGGGCCTTGCCGTTGTGGAAGGTCACTTCCTTGCGCAGGCTGATCACCCAAAGCGTGGCGTCGGTGGTGTCGATACGCTCGGCCAGTTCCAGCTGCGGCACCATGTGGCTGTCGAAACGCGTCAGCCCGTTATAGAACATGTAATGGCGCACATAGTCGGTGGACGATGAACCTTTGGCCGGATCCAGGGTGTCGGCGGTGGAACTGGTCGAGCCTGCGACGCGAATGCGCCCGCCAGGCTTGCCTTTGCCAGGGGCGGCGGCCTCCTCATCGGCGAACAGCTTGCCGGCGGCGCCGAACAGGCTGCCCGCGCCCGCCACGGCCACCCCGGCCAATCCCAGCATTTGCAATGCATTGCGGCGTGACATGCCGCGATTGAGCCCTTCGAAAATGCGCAGACTTTCCGTACCTGTTATCAGCTGGGTGTCGATACTGTTTTTTTTGTCAGTCATGTCAGTTCTACCTTTCGGAAATGATAAGGCTCGATTGCTCGCGATTAACGCAATGTGTTGAAACGTGAAGCGTCTCCCCGCAACTCAGTGCAAATAGTCTTGAAGGCGGTAGTACGCACCGACCAGAGGCAAAAACCAGGGTTTGCCAAAATGACCGGGAATGGCCGGCCAATCGAGTTCGCGCCAAGGGTTGGCCTCGACCTTGCCCGCCATGACGTCGGCCATGACCTGCCCCATGTGCACCGACATCTGCACACCATGGCCGCTGTAGCCCATGGAGTGATAAACCCCTCCGTGCTGGCCGGCCCGGGGCAGCCGATCGGAGGTCATGTCCACTAATCCGCCCCAGCAATAATCGATCTTCACCTGGGCCAACTGCGGGAACATCTGCACCATCGCCGCGTGCAAGACTTTGCCGCTCTTGGCATCGGACACGCTGTCAGACATGGCAAACCGCGCACGGCCGCCAAACAGCAGTCGGTTATCCGGAGTCAGGCGGAAGTAGTTACCGATCATGCGGCTGGTGACATAGGAACGGTGTGCCGGCAGCAAGCTGTCGATCAGCGCCTGAGGCAATACCTCGGTGGCGATCACGAAACTGCCCACTGGCACGATCCGCCGCCGATACCAGCCCAACCCACCCTGCTGAGAGGTGCCGGTGGCCAGCAGGACCTGCGTGGCCTGTAGCGACCCCTTGGTGGTATTGACCCGATAGCCGCCGGCACTGGCTTTCCAGTCCGTGACGGACACGCCCTGGAAAATCAATGCGCCGTGACGGGCGGCGGCCTCGGCCAACCCGACCCCGAAGCGCCCGACGTGCATCTGCACGCCATTGCGTTGCAACAAACCGCCATGGAACTGGGCCGAGTTGACCTCAGCGCGGGTCTCTTGTGCAGACAGCAACTCGACCTCGGCATCGACCTCCCGCCGAATCAACTCGCAGGTGCGCGCCAAACCCTCGTAATGCGTGGGCTTGGCCGCCAGCTTGAGCTTGCCATTGCGCGTGAAGTTGCAGGCAATCTGCTCCTGCTCCACCAGCGCGACGACGCTCTGCACGGCGCTTTCATAGGCCTGGTAATAGGCGCGCGCTTTCTCGGCGCCGAGGCTGGCACTCAGGGCCGCGTAGTCCTGGGCCACGCCAGTATTGCACTGGCCGCCATTGCGGCCCGACGCCTCGCCAATGACCCGCCCGCCTTCCAGCACCACCACATTGGCCCCCTTCAAGGCCAGGGCCCGGGCCGCGGCCAGGCCAGTGAAACCACCACCGACGATGGCCACATCGACCTGCCCGGGCAACGCACCGAGCTGGGCACCGGTAAATGCCGGTGCGGTATCGAGCCAATAAGACTCACTGCCCATGTCTAACCCCTTATGCCTTGAAGAGTGCCCAACGACTCAGAGACCGACCAGGCCGGCCAATCCGCCGATGTCCGGGATCTGGTGGTAGTTGTAGCCAGCGTTTCCAGGTAGTTCATGACCACGGGCCACGAACGCTTTGTGCTTGATCTTCATGTCGTGGGCAGACATCAGGTCATAACGGAAGCTCGAGGACACGTGCAGGACATCTTCCGGCCCGCAGCCGAGGTTATCGAGCATGAATTCGAAGGCCGCCAGGCGCGGCTTGTAGGCTTGGGCTTGTTGAGCCGTGAAGACCTTATGGAACGGTGCGCCGAGCTTGTCGACGTTGGACATGATCTGCTCGTCCATCGCGTTGGAGAAAATCACCAGGGGAATCTTGTCGGCGATTTTCGACAGACCGGCCGGTACGTCGGCATGGGGCCCCCAGGTCGGTACGGCATCGTAGTACAACTGACCTTCGCCTTTGTACTCGACACCCCAACGCTTGCAGACCCGTGCCAGAGCAGTCTTGAGAATCTCATCATAGGGCCGCCAGTCACCCATCACCTGGTCCAGGCGATAGGCCGAGAAATCCTTGACGAACTGGTCCATCTGCTCGGCAGGGACCCGATCGGCGAACAGTTCGCGTGTCATGGTCCCCATCTGAAAGTTGGTCAACGTGCCGTAGCAGTCAAAGGTAATGAACTTGGGGCGAAGGAAGCTCATGAGTGCAAGTCCTGAGTGATGGTTGAGGTCATGAGGGGCAAGCGATTGCGCCGTTCCGAAAGCCTGGGTGCAACGCTGCATCACGGATTTATTACAGCATCATGAGACCGTGCATAAACTGTTAAAAGTATAGGCCCCTTGGCACAAACCACCGTTTTTCGGGGCCTGCTCAGCAGACTGTGCGGGATGCGCCATGCACGGGCATTTGCGCCGTTTTCAAGGCATTTGCGGACGTTTATGGTGCGTGGAAAACCTCTGGAAACGCCACAAGCGGCAGAATCTACGCCTGCAAACGAAAACGGGCGCATCCCCTGAGGACGCGCCCGTTCATTGTTTTGCGGATGAGTTTCCGGTGCCTCAGAACTCCGCGACCTTGCCCCAGGCCGAAGATTGAAAACGGTCCGGGTGATAGGGACGCGGATCAACCAGCGGGGGCATGTCACAGACAATGTCGGCGATCAAATGGCCCGCACCCGGACCGATGCCGAAGCCATGACCGCTGAACCCCGCCGCCAGCACCAGGCCAGGCAGGCTCGCCATCTCGCCGATGCCCGGGACGCCGTCAGGCGTGCTGTCTACATAACCTGCCCAGGCTGCGGTGACTGACGACGTTTTCAGCATGGGGATCAGGTCTACCGCGCGCTTGTAAGTCAACTCAACCGTCGAGGCATCTGCCTTCGGATCCAGAATTCGCATGCGCTCCATCGGCGTGGGCTGGTCCAATCGCCAGCGGCTCAAGCCTTCGTGCCCCGACTGAAAGCCTTCCAGGCCGCCGGGGGCCAGCTTGCGCCACCGGCGCTGGAACATCGGCAGGAACTGGGGGGCGAAACGCAGCAATTGCAAGGTAGGGTCAACACGCCCTCGGCCACTGATGGCCAGCGTGATACCGCCATCGGCGCGACGGGTCATGGACACTTCATCCGTGTGGAGTGCGTCCGGTATCTCTTGGGCGCTCTTGGAAACCGACAGTATCGTCTGACGAATGGACGCCTGGGGAAACCGGATGCCGTACTGACGGCAGAAAGAAGACGCCCACGCGCCACCGGCGAGCACCGCGATCTTGGTGCGAATGGTGCCCTTTTCGGTGACGACGGCAGACACCCGGCCGCCCTCGGTCTCGAGGCCACGGGCGGCGCAGCCTTGGTGCACCGTGCCACCCAGTTTAATGATGGCCCGTGCGACCGCCGGAGCGGCACGGGATGGGTCTGCCGTGCCGTCGGTAGGTGAAAAGACCCCGCCTTTCCAAGGCTTGCCGGTCACCCGGCCATGTTGAGCGGCCTGCTCCGCCGTCAGCATGTGGGTTTTCACATTGACGGTACGGGCGAACTCCCCCCACTTTGCCCAACCAGCCAGCTCTTTCTCGTTGTTGCTCAGATAGAGCAAGCCACACCTTCTGAAGCCTGTGTCCTCACCGGTCTCTGCCGCGAACTGCTCCCAAAGATCCAGGCTCTTGGTCGACAGCGGCAATTCGCGAGCGTCTCGATTCTGCTGACGGCACCAACCCCAGTTTCGACTCGATTGCTCTGCCCCCACGCGGCCTTTTTCCACCAGCGCGACCTTCATGCCGCGCTTGGCCAGGTAATAGGCCGTGAAGGCTCCGATAATGCCGCCGCCGATCACGACAACGTCAGCGTGCGTCGGAAGCTCAGAATTCGTCTCTACGGAAATTAACGGTGCTGGCATTTTAGGGATGTCCATGAAGGCCGGGGATTTGAAGGTACATCGTCTTCAGGCGGTCGCGGGTGCATCGGCCATGCACTGAGGGTGGCGACCAGGGCAAGCCGCTACTTCGTTCTGGAAGCATCAGTGCCACGCTGAATCATGGTGTTATTACAACACCAAGAAACCGTGCATAAACGGTTAAAAGTATAGGTCGCCTGGTACAAACCACCGTTTTACCGGACGTGTTCAGCAGACTTTGCGGAGCGCTTCGGATGGGGGGGTGATTATCTGTTTCGCGGGACACATGCCGGCATTCATTTAGCTGGGCCATCGCTATCGCGAGCAAGCTCGCTCCCACACTGGTTTTTGGCAGACAACAATATGTGCTTAGTACCCTGTGGAAGCGAGCTTGCTCGCGATGAGGCCGGCACATTCAACGTCTCATTGACGATGAAACCACCTTCGCGAGCAGTTCGCTGGTCATACTTTCAATGCCTCCTCCAGAAACGCCACCAAGGCCTGCACACGCGCGCTACGTAGTTTTCGTGAAGGCACCAACAGGTTGATCGGCGCACTGTCGAATTGCCAATCCGCCAGCACCCGAACCAGACGCTTGCCGGCAATGGCGTCACTGACATCCCATTGCGAACGCAGCACCAGCCCCAGGCCTTGCTCGGCCCAGCGTCGAGCCACGCTGCCATCGTTGCTGAGCATCGCGGGCTCGATGCGCAGGGTTTTGCGCCCCTGCCCCTTACGCAGATGCCACAGCGTGACGTCTTCATCATTTTCACGGATGCAGATGCAGCGATGCTCGGCAAGTTGCTCAGGCGACGACGGCGTGCCGTGCTGCTCCAGATAGGCAGGGCTTGCGCATAACCATCGTTCATTTGACGTGAGGCGTTTGGCGACCCATAGGCTGTCATTGAGGTGGCCGATGTGAATCACCGCGTCGCTATCGTGACGATCCGGCCATGGCGTTTCGCGTAAATCCAGGTGCAGGCATAACTGAGGGTGCAGCCTGGCGAAACGCGCCAGCAGCGGTGCAATGCGTTGTCGCCCATAGCCGAACGGCGCCGCCAGCCTGAGCGTGCCAACCAACCGCTCGTCGCGGTGCTTGAAGGATTCCGGGAGCGCTTCCAACTGCTCCAGCAAACGCGCGCTTTCACGGGAGAAACGCTCGCCATCGGCGGTGAGACTCAGGCGTCGGGCATCGCGATTTGCCAGTGTCAGGCCGAGCAGCGTCTCCAATTTGCGCAAACGCATGGACAGCGCAGGGGGTGAGACATTCAGGCTTCTGGCGGCGGCGCTCAACGATTCGCAGCGCGCCAGCGTCACGGCCAGACGCAGGTCCTCGATGGAGATCATTCAATTCTACTTAATGATTGATGACATCTCATTGAACCATATCTTTACGACAGCTTTGTAGAGTGGCCCTGCACCCAACCATTCGAGTCCTCCTTATGTCAGCCTCCTTTGCCACCCTCGATACCCCCGCCGCGATCGTGGATGTGCCGCGCATGCAGCACAATATCCAGCGCATGCAACAACGCATGGATGCCTTGGGTGTGCGTTTGCGCCCGCATATCAAAACCAGCAAATGCCTCCCCGTGATCCAGGCGCAGCTCGCCGCCGGAGCCAGCGGCGTCACGGTTTCGACCTTGAAGGAAGCGAAGTACTGTTTCGCTGAAGGCATTCGTGACGTTTTCTATGCCGTCGCCATCGCCCCAGGCAAACTGCCCCAGGCCTTGCTGCTGCGGCGCCAAGGCTGCCGGCTGAGCCTCCTCACGGACAGCCTTGCCGCAGCCCAGGCCATCGTCGCCTTCGGCCAGCAGCACAACGAACGTTTCGACGTCTGGATCGAGATCGACTGCGACGGTCATCGATCCGGCCTGCACGTCGAAGACGATTCACTCGTTGCAGTCGCACGGATACTCAGCGAGGGAGGTATGCCGCTTCGCGGGGTGATGACCCACGCCGGGTCAAGCTATGAACTCGACACCCCTGGAGCGCTGCAAGCCCTGGCCGAACAGGAGCGCGCTCTATGCGTCAATGCGGCCCAACGAATCCGCGAAGCCGGGTTCACCTGCCCGGAGGTCAGCATCGGCTCGACGCCTACAGCCTTGTCGGCACTGAACCTGGAAGGCGTCACTGAAGTGCGCGCCGGGGTCTATGTGTTCTTCGATCTGGTGATGCACAACATTGGTGTCTGCCAGGCCGACGAGTTGGCGCTGAGCGTGCTGACCACTGTCATCGGTCATCAGAAAGACAAAGGCTGGATCATCACCGATGCCGGTTGGATGGCCATGAGTCGTGACCGCGGCACGCAGCGCCAACAGCGGGACTTTGGTTATGGCCAGGTTTGCACCGAAGCCGGCGATTGGATCGAGGGCGCGTTACTCACGGGAGCCAATCAGGAGCACGGCATTGTCTCGCTTGAAACGGACGAGGGTGTCGACATCACCGCGTGCTTTCCCATCGGTAGCCGCCTGCGCATCCTGCCCAATCATGCCTGTGCCACAGGCGCGCAATTCCCGGACTATCACGCGGTTGACGCCGACGCTGGCGTGCACACCTGGAGTCGCTTGCATGGCTGGTAATCAAGCAGGCTCGATCCATTTGATCAGCACGACCAACGCCGCGGCGCCGGGTGGACATTACGCCCAGGCGGTCGTGCATCAGGGCGTTCTGTATGTGTCCGGACAACTGCCCGTACGCGCCGATGGCGTCCACAGTGCCGACCAACCGTTTGAGGTCCAGGCCGCCATCGCCCTCGATAACCTGGTGGCAATCCTCGGCGCAGCAGGCCGGAGCACGCGCGACCTGCTGAAAGTCACGGTCTATGTCGCAGGTATCGAACACTGGCCCGCGTTCGATCGAATCTACGCCCGTTACCTGGGGGAGCATCGGCCCGCACGAGCGGTAGTGCCCGTTCCGGCCTTGCATCATGGCTACCTGATCGAAATCGAAGCGATGGCCCTCGCCACGGCGTAATGCCAAGTTATCCCGGCAGATACGGCAGATTCTCCTTTGCGCACCTGAACAACGGCATCTTTCGTCTGGGCTGCTTTGTTAGCTTATTGAGCAGGCTCGACATACCGCTCTAAAGGAACACTTTGGATGATGACTCAATCTTCGAATAGCTACAGCGTTGATCCGCAAACCGCCCAGCTGTTTTACATCGATGGCGGTTGGTCTGCACCGGTAAGCCCGGCCAGTTTGCCGGTGGTCAACCCGGCGACCGAAGAGGTTGTTGCCCAGGTCGCCAGCGGGTCTGCCGAGGATGTTGATCGGGCGGTCGCGGCGGCGCGTGCCGCGTTTGCCGGTTGGTCGGCCACTTCCACAGCGTCGCGCGCGCAGGTGTTGGGCAAGCTTCATGAGCTTATCCTTGAGCGCAAAGAAGATTTTGCCCAGGCGATCTCCCTGGAAATGGGCGCAGCCATCGGTTCTGCACGGGCGATGCAAGTGCCCCTGGCAGCCGAGCACGTCCGGGTCGCCCGCGACCTGCTGTCCACCTATCGTTTCCAGACCGTCGAGAACGGGACCGCGATCCGACGCGAACCCATCGGCGTCTGCGGCCTCATCACCCCATGGAACTGGCCGCTTTATCAAATCACCGCAAAAGTCGCCGCAGCGCTGGCGGCCGGCTGCACGGTGGTCCTCAAGCCCAGTGAACTGTCGCCGCTGAGCGCCCTTCTGTTTGCGCAAGTGGTCCATGACGCGGGCGTTCCAGCGGGTGTCTTCAACCTGGTGAACGGCAGCGGCCATGTCGTCGGCGCTGCGATGGCCGCCCATCCCGACATCGACATGATCTCGATTACCGGCTCAAACCGTGCGGGCGCGCTGGTGGCCCAGGCGGCTGCCCCGACGGCGAAACGGGTCGGGCAGGAACTGGGCGGCAAATCCCCGAACATCCTGCTGCCCGACGCCGACTTTGCCAAAGCCGTCCCACTGGGGGTGATGGCGGCGATGCGCAACGTCGGGCAATCCTGCAGCGCCCCTACCCGGATGATCGTGCCCAAGGACCGGCTGGCGGCGGTCGAAGCGCTGGCGGCCGCCACCGCCAACGGGATCATCGTGGGTGATCCACAATCACCGGAGACGGTACTGGGTCCCATTGCCAATGAAGCCCAGTTCAATCGCGTACAAGCCATGATCGAGGCCGGCCTGCAAGAGGGAGCAAAGCTGCTGTGCGGCGGGCTCGGACGCGTGTCGGGGTTTGAAAAGGGCTTCTACACCCGCCCGACTGTTTTCTCCGAGGTGGATAACGCCATGCGGATCGCCCAGGAAGAAATCTTCGGGCCGGTGCTGTGCATCATTGCCTACGAAAGCATCGACGAGGCGGTCGCTATCGCCAACGACACGATCTATGGGCTTGGCGCCCATGTTCAGTCACAGGATATTGAACTGGCGCGTGCAGTGGCGGCTCGTATCCGTGCGGGGCAAGTGCTCCTGAATTACCCGGCCTGGAACCCCATGGCGCCATTCGGGGGCTACAAGCGCTCGGGCAATGGCCGTGAGTACGGTGTCTTCGGCCTCGAGGAATACCTGGAAACCAAGGCGATCGTTGGGTTTGGCGAATCGCCTGAAGGTTCTTCCCGTACCTAGAGCTTCGGTGCCAGCTGTCCATACTTCGATGGCAGATGTGCCCTCGGGCACATCACTTCACACGCTCCCAGACGATGTGAACCTTCGCCCCATCGGGACGGCGAAAATCTTCCACCATCTGGTCTCCGTCGACCTTCAACTGCAGGTCGTCCCGGGTACGCACGGCACCCACCCAGTTCGGGAACGTCGAACCTTGGACAGTATTGCCCGTGAACTCACCGTTCTGGTTGACGGTGTATCGCCCGAAAAAACCGATGCTCCCCGCCATCGCTGCCCGGTTTTCCTCATCGGTGCCTTCGCCACGCACATTGGATCGAAACACCGGCACGCGCGGATCAGTGAGTACTTCGATAAACGTCAGCTCTGACGTGAAGACGAGCCAACCATGGGGATTGGGGCCATAAGCCTCCGATCGGCTGCCCTGGCTCTCAACGGTTGCGCTGACCATGCGCCATGTCCCGACCAAGGCGTTTTCTTTGCTCGCGAACACGCTGGAGAATGCCGAGAAGGCAATCACCGCACCGACGGTCAATACCTTGTTTTTCAGACTCATCAGCATCACCTTTCACTCGCCGCAACGATGCGACGGACAATAAAGTAGGTTTGATCTTGGTTGGCAGGGGCTTCATGCCCTGGCGGCGATGGCCGCCAAGCGCAGCTCCCGGGAAGCGGCGTTGTCCGCCCGCCGTCCCAGATGCCAGCCCAAGTAACCCCACAGCAGCGCGCAACAGGCGCCAATCATCGCGGCCGGACCGGCGCCCTGCCCTAGCAGGTCGAGCAGGCTCTTGGCCCAGCCGCTCATGGCGTCACCCGCGCGGTACACCACGGTGTCGATGAAGTTCTTGGCCTTGTATTTACTCTCGGCATCCAAGGGTGCGAACAGCATTTCCCGGCCCGGTCGGACGAACGCGTACTCGCCGATCCGTCGCACGATCATCAGCGCTGCCAGCAGCGCGAACCCCGGCGCCAACGCCAGGCCGAGGAAACCAATGCACATGAGCAGCGGCACGATGGCCAGCAGGGCACGCACTCCCAGTCTCGGCGCGATACGACCGGTGATGAACAGCTGGGACAGCAACGCACCGGCCTGCACGATGATGTCGATGGTGCCGAAGATGCGCACTTGCGCCGCGCGATCCGGATAGAGCTCGGCCACCAGACGCGCCTGCTCGAAGTAGAGAAAGGTGCTGACCGTCGCCAACAGCACAACGAACCCGGCGATTCCCAACAGGTAAGGTGACCTGAGCACCGCTGTCAAACCACTGAACGGATTGCCCTGCAAAGGCTGCCGAGGGCTTTGCGTCGGCGCGGCGCCGGGACGGCCCGCCCCACCCTTTTCGCGCCACCCCATCAACGCTCGTTTCAACACCAGCGTGGCCCCCAGCAGCAAGGCCGCCAGCAACATCAACCCCGAGGCACCCAGAGGACCGATGAGCAGCGCGCTCAGGGCCGGCCCCAGCAGGCCACCAACGCTGGCGCCCGCGGCGATGAAGGCAAACAGGCGCTTGGCCTGCTCGCTGTCGAATACATCCGCCATCAGGCTCCAGGCCACGGAGACGACGAACAGGTTATAGACCGAGATCCAGACGTAAAAGACTCGGGCCAGCCAGATACTGTCCGGCTGGAACTGGAACAGCTCGACGAACATCAGCAGGTTGAAGCCAAAGAAGCCGTACACCCAGTCGATCAGCCGCAGGCGCGGCACTCGGGCGCTGAACCAGGCGAACAACGGCACGGCCGCCAGCATGACCAGAAAGGTCGCGGTAAACAGCCATTGCAAATTCTCCACCCCCGCTGCGATGCCCATCGACTCACGGATCGGACGCAGCATGAAGTAACCGGTGAAGAGGCAAAGAAACAGCAGGAACCCGCACAGCGCCGGACGCAACTCACCATCGCGGGCGTTCAGGGCGAGACTCAGCCGGTGCAAATAGGAAGGCGTACTCATAGGAACTCCGGGAAGACGGCAACAAGGCAAAGGTCAAGCGCGGACGGACGCCCGCGCCCAGGGTTGCATCAGCGATAGGTCACGCCGGTCAGGCGCTCGGAGACCGCCCAGAGCCGCTCGGCATCCGCCTCCGTGCTGGCGGCGGGCGGCGTCTTGGCGAACCCCAACGGACCGCGTCTCTCTCCGTCGCCGGTCGGGCCGTAATAAGCCCCGCCTACGGCTTGGGTAGCCGTGGCGGCATATAGCGTGGGCAGCGCCCCTTGTGCCGCTGAGTGGTACGCGTCGCGGTCCTTTGCCCAGCGCCGACCGAACTCGCTGTCGAGGCCTGGACCCCGTTCGACCAACTCGGTCACGGCAACGCCGGGGTGCGCCGCGATGCTGCGAATGCCCCAGTTTTCGGCGTCACTGCGCCGCTGCAAGGCAAAGGCCCAGTGCAGCACGGCCAGTTTCGATTGTGCGTAGGCCGCGTAGGGGTCGTACTTCTGCTCGCTCTGCAGATCGTCGAGGTTCATCGCGCCACGCGCCGCGGCAATGCTTGACAGGCTCACCACGCGGGCATCCTCGCTTTGACGCAAGAGCGGCACCAGCAGGCCGGTCAGCGCGAAGTGTCCCAGGTAGTTGGTGGCCAACTGAAGTTCAAAGCCATCGGCGGATGTACCCCGCTCGGGAGGCGCCATGACGGCGGCGTTGTTGATCAACACATCGAGGCGCGGCAGTCGCTGATTGAGCCGCTGGGCCAGGCCGCGCACCGATGATAGATCGGCCAGGTCCACGGCCTCGAACTGTACCTTGGCGTCGGGCACGGACTGGCGAATACGCGCAATGGCCTGCGCGCCGCGTTCCGGGTTGCGCGCGGCGATGATCACCTCGGCGCCGGCGCGGGCCAAGGCCAGTGCATCCTCGTAGCCCATGCCACTGGTGCCCCCGGTGATCAGGACAATCCGACCTTTCTGGGACGGCATGTCGGCGGTCGACCAGTCTGGTTTCGGTGCAATGCGAGTGGCCGCTTCGATACTCACCGCACTGAGCAGCGCGACGCCAGCGGCAAGGGTTTTCGCCAGTCTTCCAAGCCGGCTCATGCGGCCACGGGCGGGTGTTGTTGTGCTATTCCACATGGTGATGGTCCCTGTCTGAAAAATGAACCGGCATCGCCGGACGGTCACTGCTTCGAGCACGCCTCGGCCAATTGCAGAAAGCTGAGGTGTTTCTTTATCCCTTGGGTATTCAAGTAGGTCATCTTCGCTTGCACGACCTCGCACATCGGCGATGTCGGTGTCTCGATACGGATGACCTTGGCGATGTCCAGCGGCATGCCATATTCGTAGGCCGGGACCTGCGTTTGTTCTTTGGCGAGCAGCGGCGAGCCGCTCAGGGCGATGACGACCAGCAGGCCGGCAATCGACAGATTTTGAGTGTTCATAGTGGACTCCACGACACTGTGTCCTCGGGGGACGGTCGTAGCACTCTAGGCGGGGGCGACTGACGTCAAAGTGACTGCTGGCTGACGGGAAGATGTCAAACGCGGGCGGGTTTTACCCCCGGGGCGACGACCAAGACGTCGCCTGGTTCATCAAGGAAAATCCGAAGGTGTTGAGCCCATTCTCGCTGTGGGCGAACACGCGCCCGCCGTGCATGGACGCCACCGCACGCACGATGGAAAGGCCCAGGCCGTGGTGCGCATCGCTTCGCGTCCGGGCGGCGTCGGCGCGGTAGAAGCGCTCGAACAAACGCTCCAGGTGCACGGTGTCGATAGGCTCGCCGGCATTGGAAACGCTCACCTCGACCTGCATGCCGTGGTTGACCAGGCTTACCGTGATAGTGCTGGTCGGCACCGCGTACCGCGCCGCGTTCTGTAGCAGATTGGCCAGGGAACGGTGAAAAAGACGTCGGTCGATGCACACGCGCATGTCGCCCTGGATCACCACGCTCAGCTGTTTGTCGTGCAACACCGGCTCCAGATACTCCACCGTCTTCGCCGCCTCTTCATACAGCGAGACATCGCTGAGCTCGGTTGCTCGTTGGCCGCTCTCGGCCCCAGCCAGGAACAGCATGTCGTTGACGATAGTGCCCATCCGCTCCAGCTCTTCGAGGTTCGACTGCAGCAAGTCCTGAAGCTCACTCACCTCGCGCCCGTGGGCCAATGCCACCTGGGTCTGTCCGATCAGGTTGGTCAAGGGCGTTCGCAGCTCATGGGCCACATTGGCATTGAACCCTTCGAGCTGGCACCAGGCCGCCTCCTGGCGAGCCAGGGCGCCGTTGAACGACACCGCCAGTTCCTGCAATTCGCCCGGCAGCGCCTCGGTGTCCAGTCGTTGTTTCGAATCCCCCGGCGGCAGGCTATTGGCTTGATGGCTCAAGCGCCTCACCGGCCCCAGGCCGAAACGCGCGATCCAATAACCGAGCAGCGCAACCAGCCCGATGCCCAACGCCGAGGTCAGGATCAGTATTTTGGTGAAGTGGTCCAAGGTCTTCCTGAAAGGCGTTGAATCCAGCCCTACGATAAAGCGCAGTTCCGGACGGTCGCCCATGGCCGCAATGGTCTTGAGCAACACCATCATAGGACGTTCGCGCTCAGGGAGATTGAGGGTAAATAGCCCATCGGAGCGCGTCGACCAATCCTGGCCGTCCGGCATCGCCCCGCCATAACTGAAGGCCGGGTTATCAACCAGGATCCAATAGCGGACCCGTTCATCCGCGGGCGTGAGGTCGTCGAGCTTCTGGCGCAAGCCGACCCAGAACGCTGGCGAATCGTACTTCGCCAGCACGGGGTCGAGCACGGAATGGCGCAGGATCAACTCGTTCTGCATCTGCTCATCGAGCGATTGTTTCAAGGAACAACGCAACAGCGTCGCGCTGATCGACATGATCAGCAGGACAGCGAGGGCGAACATCAGGGCGAGCCGCTTGGCGATCGATCGTTTCATCAAGGCGTACCGTGTTGTCTCCCATTTTCCTCGCGGCTTTCCAGTACATACCCCATGCCGCGAACGGTATGCAGCAGCTTGCGCGGATACGGGGCATCCACCTTGGCGCGGACGCGCTTGATCGCGACCTCGACCACGTTGGCGTCACTGTCGAAGTTCATGTCCCAGACCTGCTCGGCAATCATCAACTTGGAAAGGATCTCGCCCTGGTGCCGCGCCAACAGGCTCAACAGACAGAACTCCTTGGCCGTCAGGTCCAGCCGCAGCCCGCCCCGGGTCACTTTGCGCGCTTGCAGATCGACCTCCAAATCGTCGATGCGCAAATGCGTCAGGTCGGCGGAGTCACCCGCGTGACGACGGATCAAGGCCTGGACACGCGCGACGAGCTCGGCAAATGAAAAAGGTTTGCCCAAGTAGTCATCGGCACCCTCGCGCAGCCCGCGAATGCGATCATCCACCGTCCCCCTGGCCGACAACATGATGACCGGGGTTTTCTTTTGCAGGCGCAGGCCTTGCAGCACGTCATAGCCGTCCTTGCCCGGCAGCATCACATCCAGGATCACCACGTCGTAGTCCCATTCCAGCGCGTAATGCAGCCCGTCGATGCCATTGGTCGCGACGTCGACAATATAGCCAAGCTCGGTCAAGCCACGATGGACGTAGGAGGAGGTTTTTTCTTCGTCCTCGACAATGAGCAAACGCATCAGCTGATTCCTCTGCAGCAGCGGGGGCAACCCAATGAGTCTAGACAGCGAAGGTGTCTGGAGGCTGACCGCTTCCTGACATTCTTGTCAGAAAGGGCTCATTGGGCAACGTCGACGCACAATAACCACGGCTCAGATGGATACCGTTTCCGCAGGAGAGAAATCGGCGAGCAATTCGATGAAGGATTGACGCAACCAACGATTCGCCGGGTCATGGTGGAACCGCGTATGCCAGTAAAGATGAATGTCGTAGCCGCAGATGGCCCAAGGCAGCGGCACCAGACGCACATTGGTGATTTCGGCGAAACGTCGGCCGACCGCCAGGGGCACGGTGGCGATCATGTCGGACTCGGCCACCAGAAACGGCACGCCCATGAACCGTGGCAGGCTGAAACGCACCCGGCGCGTGACGCCATGGGCGGCCAGTTCACGGTCCAGCACGCTCATGCCACGCTCTTCGGCCTGGACTGCGACGTGCACGGCCTGCTGGTACTGTTCGGCGCTTATGCTGTCGCCGATGGTGGGGTGATCGTTGCGCACGATGCACACGAATGAGTGACTGTACAGCGCCCTATTGCGGATCGAGGTGTTGAGCAGGCGTGGGAAATAGCCGATGGCCGCGTCCACCTCACCGGCGTCCAGGCCCTCCTCCAATTGCTCCGACGACAATGCCTGGGTACGAATTCTCAAATTCGGCGCGGCTTTGTCGAGCATGCGCATCAGCCGGGGCAGGAACACCATTTCGCCAATGTCCGACATGCACAGCACCAGTTGTCGGTCGGAGTGTTCGGGGATGAAGCCCGTGGACGGCAGCACTTGGCTGCTGACCATCTCCAGGATCCGTTGCACCGGCTCGGCGATCTGCAGGGCCCTGGCGGTAGGCTGCATGCCGCGGGAAGTACGGATGAACAAAGGATCGTCGAACAGAGTGCGTAGCTTGCCCAGGGCGAAACTCATGGCAGGTTGGCTGAGCCCCATGAGATCGCCGGCCAGGGTCACGCTTTGCTTTTTGCGCAGCGCATCGAAGACTTTCAGCAGGTTGAGATCGACGTCCTTGATATCCATATTTTGGATTTTATCTATAAGTGAAATAAGGTTTTCGGATTCTAGGTCGAAGCCTAGACTCGGCACAAGATCGTTAACTCGATTAACCGAATTGACATCTCCCATAACAATAACGGAGCACACCATGCCCAAGAAGCTGCGCAGCAATTTCCCCTACGGCTCCTATTTGTGGGCTGTGCGCGCCGCCCAGTGGCGTGCCTTGGGCATCGACGAAAGCGAGTTGGAGAAACCCAAGATCGCCATCGTGAACTCATCGTCCAACCTGGCGATCTGCTTCAGTCACCTGGATGGCATCGCGGATGTCCTCAAGCAGTCGATACGCGATGCCGGCGCCCTGCCCTTCGAGATTCGCACTGCCGCCCCCAGCGACTTCATCACCGGTGCCGGTGCCGGCGGCGCCTACATGCTCGCCGCCCGTGACCTCATCACCAACGACATCGAAGTCGCGGTCGAAGGGGCTCAGCTCGACGGCATGATTTGCCTGGCCTCTTGCGATAAAACGGTACCCGGCCAACTGATGGCTGCCGCCCGCCTGAATATCCCGACTCTGGTGGTGGTCTGCGGCTACCAGCCGAGTGGCGAGTACAACGGCAAGCATGTCGATATCGAAGACGTGTTTATCAGTTCCATGCACGTGGTGACCGGCACGCTGCCGGTCGAGGAGCTGGCCGGCATGGCCCGCAATGCCATCAAGGGCCCCGGGGTTTGTTCGGGGATGGGCACCGCGAACTCCATGCACCTGGTGTGCGAAGCCCTGGGGATGGCCCTGCCTGGCAGCGCGCCGATTGCCGCCAACAGCCCGCAGATGTTCGATTTCGTGCGCCAGGCCGGCCAGCGCATTGTGGAAATGGTCGAGGAAGACCTCAAGCCTCGGGATATCCTGACCCCCAACGCCTTCGCCAACGCCGTCGCGACCATTCTTGCCGCGGGCGGCTCCGTCAACACCATCAAACATATGCAGGCGGTGGCCGCCGAAGGCGGCGTCGAGGTCGACGTCTATCAACTCTTCAGGGACCTGGGGAACAAGGTGCCGGTGCTGGTCGGTGTGCGGCCGGTAGGAGAACACAGCATCGAGCAAATGGAGGCTGCGGGCGGCGGGCGTGGGCTGCTCAAGCGCCTGGAACCGCTGCTGCATGGCGACGTACTGACGGTCACTGGGAAAACCCTGAAGCAAAACCTGCAAGGGGTGACCGTCAGCGATGACGCGGTGATCCGCCCGCTGGACAACCCCTTCGCCACCCAGCCGGCCATCGTGATGCTCAGTGGCAACATCGCGCCCCAAGCGGGCATCGTCAAATACGGCATCGACCCGAACAAGATGCGCCGCTTCGAAGGCCCTGCAATCTGTTTCGAACGCTCCGCCGATGCCATCCAAGCCTTGCAGGATGGCCGCATACAGCCTGGCCACGTGGTGGTCATGCGCGGTGCCGGTGTGCGCGGCGGCCCGGCCATGGGCGGTGGCGCTTCGAAAGTGGTGTTCGCCATCGACGGTGCCGGGCTCGGCGACCACGTGGCCATGCTGACGGACGGCCATCTTTCGGGGTTGGTGTGCAAGGGGCTTGTGGTGGCCGAAGTCGCGCCTGAAGCGGCCGTCGGTGGCCCGTTGGCGCTGGTCGAAGACGGCGACATCATCACCATCGACCTGGACCGCAATAGCCTCGACGCCCATGTCAGCGAAACCGACATGCAGGCGCGGCGCGCCCGCTGGCAGCCTCTGGCGCCACAGTTCGGCGGCGGCTGGCTGGATATCTACCGCCATAACGTGTCTTCCATGGAGCGCGGTGCGGTACTGATCAAGCCGCGGGACATCACCCACGCTGGAGAACAACCGCAATGAGGTTGCGCGACGACGAGAAAGCCATGCTTGCCGGCGATCAAGGCCCGGCCGTGCAGAAAGCCATGGACCTTCTGGTGCGTTATGGCGAGGCCCTGGATGCGCAATGCCTGGTGGACACGCGGAATGTGGCCGGAACCATCGGCGCCACCACCCCTTTCCTGCGTCAGTACGCCGAACGTGAGGGTGGCATGGACGCGGTGTTCAGCGAGTTCAACCTCGACAGCGCCGAGGTGGTCCAGATCCCCAAGGTCAAGGTATTCAGCAGTCACCTGCAACAAGGCATCGACCCTCGGCACGCCAAGCGCCAGGGGATTGGCGAGGACGTGGTGCGCATTTATGAAACCGGCCAGGCCTACAGCAGCGGCCTGGGCGTACAACCGTTGAACACCTGCACGCCCTATCAAGTCGGCAACGTACCGGTGAAAGGCGAGCACTGCGCCTGGATGGAGTCTTCCGCCGTGATCTACATCAACTCGGTCCTCGGCGCCCGAACCAATGCCGAGGGCCGGGAAAGCACCGGCGCGGCGATGCTGACCGGCAAGATTCCCTATTGGGGCCTGCACCTGGACGAGAACCGTCGCGGCTCCCACCTGATCCAGTTGGACATCGACGTGAGCACCACGGCCGACTGGGGACTGCTCGGTTACTGGGTCGGTGAACAGGTGCAGGATTGCATCCCGGTCATCGAGGGCGTGAGCCACCAGCCCAATCTGGCTCGCCTCAAGCACTTCGGCGCGGCGGCAGCTTCCAGCGGTGGTGTGGAGATGTATCACCTGGTCGGGGTCACGCCGGAAGCACTTACCCGCGAGCAAGCGTTCGGCGCCTCCCGGCCTTCAGCCATCTTGCGCTTTGGTGAAGCCGAACGACGCTGGGCCTACGAGCAAGTCAACGTCACGGCGCACGATGCACAAGTCGACTTCGTCATGCTGGGCTGTCCGCATTACAGCCTCGAACAAATCTGGGAAGTCTGCCAACTGCTGGAAGGCCAGCGCCTGAGTGCGAACACCGAGCTCTGGATATTTACCGCAGCGTCGATCAAGCAACTGGCTGACGTGGCCGGTTACACCCGCATCATTGAGCAGGCCGGCGGGCATGTGATGACCGATACCTGTTCGGCGATCGGCAAGGTGCTGCCCAAGGGCACGCGAGTGGTGGCCGTGGACTCGGCCAAACAGGCCCATTACCTGCCGGCGATCATGGGCATCCAGGCGTGGTTCGGCACCACCGCCGAATGCATCCAGGCGGCCATCGACGGCCGTTGGAAAGGAGTATTGAGATGAGCGCAACCTTTACCCTCCGAGGCCGCAAGGTCGTTGGCGGCTGCTTCGAAGGCGAAGCCCTGGTGACCCATGATCGCATCTCTGGCTGGGGCGGCATCGACCCGCGCAGCGGCACCGTCATTGAGACCCGCCACGAACTCAAGGGCATCAGTTTCGCCGGCAAAGTCCTGGTGTTTCCGGGTGCCAAGGGCTCGTCCGGCTGGTCCTCGCAGTTCCATATCGCCCGTCTCGCCGGCGCGGCCCCTGGCGCCATGCTGTTCAATGAAATGACCGCGAAAATGGGCCTGGGCGCGGTGGTCGTGCACACACCCGCCATGACCGGCTTTACCGAGGACCCGCTGAAGCGGATCCGGACCGGGGACTGGGTGCGCGTCGATGCCGACGCCGGGATCGTCGAGGTGACCCCACGCCCATCGCGCAGTGGCCCGCCCCTACCGCAACAGCCCAACGGTCCGCAGCGAACGCCAGCGCCGTCGTAACCCGAAGAAACCTGCTGAAAACAACCGCTCCCCGTGACCACCGGTCAACGGGTTCGGGGTCGGCTGCCTTTTTTACACCACAAAGGAAGTTTTATGGCTCATGTCATTCGCACGGTACGCCGTACCAGCGCCCCTACCCCGCAACGCCTGCAGGCTGATGTTTGCATTGCCGGCGCGGGCATTTCCGGTATTTCCGCCGCCCTGGAGGCCGCCGCGCTCGGCAAGCGCGTCGTGCTGTTCGATGCCCTGCCCATGCTCGGCGGCCAGGCGGTCGGCTCGATCATCGGGACTTTTTGCGGTTTGTTCTCCAATGGTCCGAACCGCCAGTTGCTGACCCATGGCATGGCCGACGGCATCCTTCGCGACCTGGGTGCTTCGGGCGATTTGCATCAGGCCATCGGCCCCTTGACCACCGTGGTTTACTACGACGAAGTGGCCCTCGGTCGCTGGATTGGTCAAAAGGTGCTCGACGCTGGCATCACCGTGGTGCTCGGTGCGGTATTGCGTGAGGTGGTGCGCGAAGGCACGCGGGTCCAGGAAGTGGAGTTGGCCACCCGTTATGGCGACGTGCGCGTGGCGGCCGACGGTTTTATCGATGCCAGCGGCGATGCGGCACTGGTCTGGAATGCCGGGCTCGCCTGTCGCGAACCGGACACGCCCATCTACGGCACCCAGATGTTCGTTCTCGAGCATATCGATGAAGCCCACCTGCCGACGCGCGCGCAATTCACCGAACGGGTCAAGGAAAAAGCCAGGCACTACGGCATCGAGCGCGACGACGGCCTGTTCTTCCAGTTCCCCGGACGCGGCACGGCGGCGTTCAACATGACGCACATCGAAACGCCCCTGGATCCGGTCGCCGCGTCTCACGTCGCCCTCGCCGGGCGCCAGCAGGTGGACCAGGTGATCCAGTTCCTCAAAGTGGAGTATCCCCAGGCCTACGGCAAGGCCAAGGTGCGGGCGTATGCACTGCCAGGCATTCGCCAGACCCGCTGGATTGTCGGCCAACATCACCTGACCACCGATGAAGTGCGAGCCGCTACGATGTTTCCGGATGCAGTGGCGCGCACCTCCTGGCCGGTGGAATTGCATGGCGACAGCACCGGTTACCAGTGGGAGCCCTTTGGCGACGATCATGTCCACAGTGTGCCGTTGCGCAGCATGCTTCCCGAAGGCAGCGATAACCTGGTGGTCGCGGGCCGCTGCATTGACGCCGACGCAGCCGCGCTGTCGAGTGTGCGCGTGATGGGGCCGTGTATCGCCATGGGGGCCGCGGCCGCCCATGCACTGGATCTGGCTGGCCCGGACGGGCGCCTGAGTGATATACCCGCGCAGGTGTTGCGCGAACGGCTGGCGTTCAATCTGGAATAGGTTTCCAAGCAGTTCGATGCGCCCGCCATGTGAACAGGGGGCGCCACTCCGACAACAATAAAAAATGCAGTGGAGAACGCACATGTCACAGTCCCGTACCCTGGATGTCGCGGCGCTTATAGAGGCGCGCAAACTGTCACGTTTCAACTACGTGGTGATTCTGGTTTCGGTCTTGATCACCTTTCTCGATGGCTTCGACTTGTTGGTGCTCTCCCACACCGCCTCCTACATCGCCGATGAGGTCGGCCTGGACAAGATCCAACTGGGCGAAATCTTCTCCATCGGCCTGCTGGGCATGATGCTGGGTGGGTTCTTCTTCGGTTACCTGGGGGATCGCATCGGACGGCGCCCCACCATTCTGTTTTCCACCTGCGCGTTCGGCCTGTTGACATTGCTGTTTGTCATGGCCGACAGCTACGCGTCGCTGATGGTCCTGCGTTTCTTCAACGGCTTCGCCCTGGGCGCCATGTTGCCGTTGTGCTGGGCCTTGAATATCGAGTTCGTCCCCAAGCGTTATCGCTCCACGGTGGTCACCATTATCATGGTCGGGTTCAGCCTCGGCAGCGCGATGGCCGGCCCGCTGACGGTGTGGCTGGCGCCGCATATCGGTTGGCAGGGCGTGTTCGTGTTCGGCGGCGTGGTCACGCTGTTCGCCTGGGTGCTGTTGTTCTTCACCCTGCCCGAATCGGTGCGTTTCCTCGCCAGCAAGCGACAGGCACCGGAGAAAATCGCGGCGATTCTCAAGCGCATGGACCCGAACCTGGACGTGCTTCCTACTGACCAATTCGTCCTGCTGGACGAGCCGGACATCGGTCGCCAGGCATTCCGGGTCAGCCAACTGTTCATCGGTCGCTTGAAATGGATCACGCCCATGATCTGGCTGGGTTACTCCGCCAGCTCCATGGCCATGTATTTCCTCGCCTCCTGGAGCCCGCTGGTCTATCAATACGCTGGCTTCGATCGTGCGACAGCGTCGTGGGTCAGCTCGATTGCATCGTTCAGCGGTGCGATGGCGGGCCTGGCGATGATGCGCTTCGTCGATACCCGTGGACCGTACATGGTGATGATCTATCCGTTGCTGGCCTTGCCTTTCCTGCTGGTGCTGGGCATCACCGGCATGCAAGGCACCGCGTTCCTGATGTTGAGCCTGGCCGGCGGTGTGTTCGTCAAAGGCTCCCACTATGGAATCCTCAGCATCGCCGGGGTGTTCTATCCCAGTGCCATTCGCGCCAATGGCGCCGGCTGGGCCACCTCAATCGCCAAGATCGGCTCGATCCTAGGCCCATTGCTGGGCGCCTATGTGCTCAATAGTGGCCTGCCGGTGGTCAAGAGTTTCCTGGTCCTGGCGGTCTGCCCCGCCGTGCTGGCGGCCTGTGCCTTTGTCATTGGCCACCTGACACGCCGCCATCGTGGGGCAGACCCACTGCCCGCCCCGTCACAAACCTGAGCACCTTTCTGCCGACTTAGAGCGCCTGACCCAAGCAGCCCGTACCGCGTCGCTATCGACGCGGTCAGGCAAAACTCGTCCTGAATAATTCTACTGATCCTGAGACCAATAAAAATGAACAGGAACCTTCTCTTCGCCACCGCCCTGACGCTCTGTGGCCCAGTCACCGGCGCCCATGCGGACTTCATCAAAGACAGCAGCGCGACGCTGACGACGCGCAACTTTTACTTGAATCGCGATTTCCGCCAGAACGACGCGCCTCAGGCCAAGGCCGAGGAATGGACCCAAGGCTTCATTGCCGAGCTTCAATCGGGCTACACCGAAGGCACTGTTGGCTTCGGAGTCGATGCCCTGGGTGAACTGGGGATCAAACTCGATTCCGGCGCGGGCCGCCGTGGCGGTGGGCTGTTGCCTTATGGCCCCGACAGCAATCAACCGGTGGACGACTACAGCGAACTGGGGCTGACCGCAAAAATGCGCCTGTCCAATACCCAGCTCAAGGTCGGAACGCTGATGCCGATTCATCCGCTGGCGTATTACAGCGATACGCGATTGCTGCCCTCCACTTTCACCGGCGCCTACCTGACGTCCGGCGAGCTCGACAACTTGACCGTCACCGCGGCAAGACTGACCAAGGCCAATGGCCGCGACTCATCCAGCAACGACGACATCAGCTATGCCGGCCAAAGCAGCGATCACCTGGACCTGCTCGGCGGCGATTACACCGTCGGCAAGCAACTGACCCTGCGCTACCACTACGGTGAGCTGCAAGACATCTACCGTCAGCAGTTCGCCGGCCTGATCCATGTGCTGCCCCTGGGGGAAGGCGTGAGCCTGCGCTCCGACCTGCGCTACGTCGACAGCGACGATATGGGTGTTGGCAAAGCCGGGAAGATCGACAACCGCAACT
Organism: Pseudomonas sp. NFACC04-2; assembly: GCF_900119265.1. Taxonomy (NCBI): domain Bacteria; kingdom Pseudomonadati; phylum Pseudomonadota; class Gammaproteobacteria; order Pseudomonadales; family Pseudomonadaceae; genus Pseudomonas; species Pseudomonas sp. NFACC04-2. The sequence goes on along the minus strand of NZ_FPJC01000003.1, from coordinate 255,606 downwards.
TCAACGGCATGTTCACCCTGACCGTCGGGACCCAGCGCTTCTCCGCGGCGTTCCAGCGGCTGTCGGGTGAAAGTGTGTTTCCAGTCATCGATACCGGCACGCCCTATGTGGCGAACCTGGTCACCTACAACTCGTTCACCAAAGCCAACGAGAAGTCCTGGCAGTTGCGCTACGAGTATGACTTCGCCGCGCTCGGCATACCCGGCCTGACGTTCATGACCCGCTACGTAAAAGGCAGCGATATCCACACGCGCACGGTCAGCGACGGCAGTGAGTGGGAGCGCGACACCGACCTGGCTTACGTTTTCCAAAGCGGTGCCCTGGAAGGCCTGAACGTGCGTTGGCGCAACCTCACCTTCCGCTCCGGAAACGGCCTGACCCAGCAACTCGATGAAAACCGCTTGATCGTGGCTTACACCTGGAAACTGTGGTGAGCCCTGCCCACCGGAACCCGCTCGCATACGTCTTAACGGGAGAACACCCATGACGTCGTCTCGCGCCGTTGATGTCGCCGCCCTGATCGAGGGGCGCAAACTATCGGGCTTCAACTATCTGATCATCTGCGTGTCGGTGTTGATCACCTTCCTCGATGGTTTCGACTTGTTGATGCTGTCCCATACCGCCGCCTACATGGCCGAGGAAATCGGCCTGGACAAACTGCAACTGGGCAACATTTTCTCCATCGGGTTGTTCGGGATGATGCTGGGCGGGTTCTTTTTCGGTTATCTCGGCGACCGGATCGGGCGTCGTCCGACCATCATTCTGTCCACCAGCGCCTTTGGTGTGCTGACGCTGCTGTTCACCTTTGCCGACAGCTACGCCTCGCTGCTGGTGCTGCGTTTTCTCAACGGTTTTGCCCTGGGCGCCATGCTGCCGCTGTGCTGGGCACTGAATATCGAATTCGTGCCCAAGCGCTACCGTGCCAGCGTGATCACCATCATCATGGTCGGCTTCAGCCTGGGGGGCGCGGCAGCCGGTCCACTGACTGTATGGCTCGCACCACAGTACGGCTGGGCCAGTGTGTTCGTGCTGGGCGGTATCGCCACGCTGCTCTCCAGCGTCCTGTTGTTTTTCACCCTGCCGGAGTCGGTGCGGTTTCTGGTGAGCAAGCAGAAGCAACCGCAAACCGTGCTGCGAATCCTCAAGCGCCTGGATCCGGGCATCGATGTGCGCGCCGGGGACCGCTATTTTCTGACCGATGAAATCGACATCGGCCGCCAGCCATTTCGGGTCGGCCAGCTGTTCATCGGCAAACTGAAATGGATCACGCCCATGATCTGGATCGGCTTTGGCGCAAGCTCCATGGCCATGTACTTCCTCGCGTCATGGAGCCCGCTGGTGTATCAGTATGCGGGCTTCGACCGGGCTACGGCGTCCTGGGTAAGCTCCTTCGCGTCCTTCAGCGGTGCCATGGCAGGGCTTGTGCTGATGCGAGTCGTCGATACCCGAGGGCCCTATGCGGTGATGATCTATCCCCTGCTTTCATTACCCTTCCTGCTGGCGCTGGGCATTGGCGACCTGCAAGGTAACGCCTTCATTGCGCTGAGCATGATCGGCGCCATCTTCGTCAAGGGCAGTCACTACGGCATCACCAGCATCGCCGGAATTTTCTACCCCAGTGCCATTCGCGGCAACGGCGCCGGATGGGCCGCCTCCATGGGTAAGTTCGGCTCGATATGCGGGCCGCTGCTCGGTGCCCATGTGCTCAACAGCGGCATGCCTGTCGTAAAGAGCTTCGCGGTATTGGCCCTGTGTCCTGCGGTGCTGGGCGTGTGCGCCTACACCGTGGCGCGCATCGATAGACGCCCAGCCATGGAAGCGGAGCTATTGAACCCGGCGAAACCCTAGAAGAGCAGTAGTGGGTACGTAGTTTCACCCCCTATGGGCAGGGGGGGCGAGTCAGCATTCACTTTTCTCGTTATTCGATTAAAGAATCATCTATATAGCTAATGAAACTAAGCAAACGACCTTTCAGTCACCTATCTTGACCTCAGCATCTGCCAATCTGGCCACATGCTAAAGACCGCCAGACCGATAAGGAGATCACCTCTGTGGTGGATGTGCAGCAAACGTTGGACTCGATTTCCCTTCGCATTCCCTTTGGCGGCGCCCTTGCCTACGGCGCCACCTTTCTTACGACGGCCAACTGACGCCCGAACCCGAGCCAAGGAAGCCGCTCATGGCAATCACGCAAAACAACCGTTTGGTGCAGGTCGACAGTCCTCTTGGCGGCGACGTCCTGTTGCTGCAAAGCATGGAAGGCAGCGAAGAGTTGGGGCGGTTGTTCCACTACGAATTGGACCTGACCTCCGAAGACCGGGCGATCACGTTCGACCAGCTGCTGGGCAAACCGATGGGCCTGACCCTGGAGCTGTACGACGGCGGCAAACGCTATTTCCACGGCATCGTCTGCAGTTGCCGGCAGTTGACCGGACACGGCCAGTTCGCCGGTTACCGCGTCAGCCTGCGACCCTGGTTCTGGCTGCTCACGCGCACCTCCGACTGCCGGATTTTCCAGAACAAGACGGTGCCGGACATCATCAAGCAGGTGTTCCGTGACCTCGGCTTCTCCGATTTCGAAGACAGCCTGAGCGGCAGCTACCGTGAGTGGGAATATTGCGTGCAGTACCGTGAAACCAGCTTCGACTTCGTCAGTCGACTGATGGAGCAGGAAGGCATCTATTACTACTTTCGCCATGAAAAAAACCGTCATGTTCTGGTACTTGCCGATGCCTATGGTGCCCACTCCACGGCGGCGGACTATGCCTCGGTGCCCTTCTACCCGCCCGATCGGCAAATGCGCGAGCGCGATCATTTCTACGACTGGCAACTGGCACGGGAAGTCCAACCTGGCTCGCTGGCGCTGAACGACTACGACTTCCTGCGCCCGCGCGCCAGCCTTGAGGTGCGTTCCAGCGTACCGCGCAACCACACCAACGCCGACTACCCGCTCTACGACTACCCCGGTGAGTACGTCCAGAGCAATGATGGCGATCACTATGCGCGTACTCGTATCGAAGCCATTCACAGTCAGTTCGAGCGTGTGCAGTTACGCGGACGCGCCCGCGGAATCGGTTGCGGTCACGTGTTCACGCTCACGGGATACGACCGTGCGGACCAGAACCGCGAGTATCTGGTGGTGGCCGCCCGTTATCAGATTCGTCAGGATGCCTATGAAAGCGGGCAGTCGGACGTCGCCGAACAGTTCGTCAGCGAGCTGGACTGCATGGATGCCAACCAGGCCTTCCGCCCTCTGCCCCTCACGCCGATGCCCATCGTCCGCGGACCGCAGACTGCCGTGGTGGTGGGCCCCAGTGGCGAGGAGATTTGGACCGACCAATATGGCCGGGTCAAAGTGCATTTCCATTGGGACCGCCATGACCAGTCCAATGAAAACAGCTCCTGCTGGATTCGCGTCTCCCAGGCCTGGGCCGGCAAGAACTGGGGATCCGTGCAGCTCCCGCGGATCGGTCAGGAAGTGATCGTCAGTTTCCTCGAGGGCGATCCGGATCGGCCGATCATCACCGGCCGCGTCTACAACGCCGAACAGACCGTGCCCTACGGGTTGCCCGCCAATGCCACCCAGAGCGGGGTGAAAAGCCGTTCAAGCAAGGGCGGCTCGCCGGCCAACTTCAATGAAATCCGCATGGAGGACAAGAAAGGCGCCGAGCAGCTGTTTATCCACGCCGAGAAAAACCAGGACATCGAGGTCGAGAACGACGAGACCCACTGGGTTGGCCATGACCGCCGCAAGACCATCGACAACGACGAGACCGTGCACGTTAAACACGACCGTACCGAAACCGTCGATAACAACGAAACCATCACCATTGGTGTGGATCGCAAGGAAAAGGTCGGCAATAACGAAACCATTTCCATTGGTGTGAACCGCACCGAGGATGTCGGCAGCAACGAGAAAATTACCATTGGCGCCAATCGCACCGAGAGCGTGGGCAGTAACGAGACCATCACCATCGGTGCCGACCGCACGGAAAAAGTCGGTGCGAACGAAAAAATCTCCATCGCCAGCAACCGGACCGAGGACGTGGGTGGCAACGAGACCATCGGCATCAGCGGCAACCGTAACGAAACGGTCCAGGGCAATGAAGGCATCGAGATCAACGGCAACCAGAGTACCCAGATCGGCCAGAACGAGTCCCGCGACGTCGCCCAGAACCGCAGCACGGGCATCAAGCAGAACGACAGCCTGGACGTGGGCAAGCACTTCTCCCTCAACGCTGGCGACTCCATCAGCCTGACCACGGGCGCGGCCAGCATCACCATGAAGAAGGACGGCACCATTGTGATCAGCGGCAAGAACATCACCATCGACGGCTCCGGCGCCATCAACATCAAGGCGAACAAGAACGTGGTCGTCAAAGGCCAGAAAATCCTGCAGAACTAGCCACGGAGTGGGCGCCATGACCGTTGAATATCATTTCCCCGTCTCCTCTACCGCCACGCCCGCGCGCGTGGATGGCGTCGTGATTGGCGTGCTGCTGGATGTGCCCGGGGCGGACGCCCCGGTGGTGGCCTTCCCGGGCTGCCCCGGCGAAACGGGCCTCGCCGCGCGCACCACCACCCCGCTCTCCCGCGAAGACATCGGCGCCCAGGTCGCGCTGATGTTCGAGGCCGGCGACCTGACCCGGCCGCTGGTGATCGGTCGCATCCAGCGCCTGCCGCAAACCACGACGCCAACCGCCGCCCACCTGGATGGCGAGCGCCTGGAGTTCACGGCAGAGCGGGAAATCGTCCTGCGCTGCGGCAAGGCGAGCATTACCCTCACCCGTGAGGGCAAGGTGCTGATCCGTGGGACCTATCTTTCGAACCGGTCATCCGGCGTGAACCGTATCAAGGGCGGTTCGGTGCAGATTAATTAGAAGGTAGGCGATCCATGGAACTGCTCAACGCCAGCAAATTGGTGGCTGCCTACACCCTGGGCATGGCAAGCGACGGCCGCGAGTCCCTGGTTGTGGTGGCCAAGGGTACTTTCGATCTTCCGTTGGACGGCCGCGCCGCGACCCTCGCTGACACCCAGCAACCGTTGCTGATGGCCGACACTTTTCTTGGCGAACCGGGCCTCAGCGCTCCTCGGCAGGAAATGGACTTCGCCCCGGTCAAGCCATTTTGCGATGTACTGGTGTGTGGCAAAGCCTACGCACCAGGCGGCCGGCCCGTGACACAGCTGACCGCAGGCATTCGGGTTGGTCAGATGAGTAAAGCCTTTTCCGTCCTCGGGCCCCGGCGATGGCAACCGGGGCTACTGGGTGTTTCTCCCGGTTTGCCGCAGCCCTTTACCGAGCAGGACATCTCTTATGCCCAGGCCTACGGAGGGTCCCATCCCATGGCCAACAAGCCGGACATGCTGCATGAGTATCCGGACAATCCGAGTGGTTGCGGTTGGTTTCCAGGCAGCACCGGCAGTGCTGAAATCGCGGGCAAGTCCATGCCGAATACCGAGGAACTGGGCAAGCCGATCGACAGCCCCTCCGGCGACTTTCGCCCCATGGCGCTCGGTCCCATTGGCCGAAGCTGGCCGCAACGCGTCCGTTTTGCCGGTACTTACGACGATGCCTGGTTGGCCGACTGTTTTCCGTTTCTGCCCGGGGATTTCGACAGTCGCTACTTCCAGGCGGCCCCTGACGACCAGCAGGTTCCTTACCTGCGTGGCGGCGAGGACGTTCTGCTGCTCAACCTCACGCCCCGGGAGCGCGCGAGTTTTCGCATCCCCGAAATGGACGTGCCGGTGACTTTCTTCCTGAAAAAAGGTGGTCATGAAACGGTGTCGGCGGTGATCGACACCTTGCTGATCGACACCGACGCTCGCCAGGTGCAGTTAACGTGGCGTGTCGCTCGCCCGCTACGGCGTAATATTTTCGAGATTGCCCAGGTGCTGGTCGGCACGATGTCCACAGCGTGGTGGCGTGCCCGTGAGCTGGGCAAGGATTACTACCCGTCACTTGGCGCCTTGGTGAAAGCCAAGCGATCTCCCGAGGAGACGGGCTGATGAGCGCGCTTTGCATCATTGGATCGGGAATGATCAGCGCTGTCGGCCTCAGCGCGCCGGCGAGCTGCGCGGCGATCCGCTGTGCCATCGACAACTTCCAGGAAACCCGCTTTATCGACCGCGCCGGTGAATGGCTGATTGCCGCGAGCGTGCCTTTGGAGCAACCCTGGCGCGGTCGCACCAAGCTGATCAAGATGGCGGCCCGCGCCATTGCCGAAGCACTGCAGACTACCCCGGGGCTTGACCCGGAAAAGACCCCGCTGTTGCTGGGGCTGGCGGAAGCTGAACGTCCCGGTCGCCTCGCCGGTCTCGATCAGGGACTGTTGCAGGCCATCGAAGCCGAACTGGGCATCCGTTTTCATCCTGGTTCCTACGTCATCGCGCGGGGCCGGGTCAGTGCCGCCGTGGCCCTGCTCAACGCGCGTGCGTTGATACATAAGGATGGCCATCGTCACGTGATCATTGCCGGGGTCGACTCCCTCCTTAATGGAGCGACCCTGACCGCTTTCGAACAACGCGAACGCCTGCTTACCAGCGAGAATTCCAATGGCTTTATCCCCGGCGAAGGTGCCGCAGCGGTGGTGCTGGCCGCTCCCGTTGCCAATGAACAGCCGCAATTGATCTGCATCGGTCTGGGTTTCGGTGTGGAACAGGCCACGGTAGAATCCGAAGACCTGCCCCTGCGCGCCGAAGGCCTGACCCAGGCCATACGGGCCGCCCTGGCCGAAGCCGGCTGCGGGTTGGAGCAGATGGATTATCGCCTGACGGATATCTCCGGCGAACAGTACTACTTCAAGGAAGCCTCCCTGGCCCTGAGCCGCAGCTTGCGGGTGCGCAAGGAGTTCTTCCATCTTTGGCACCCTGCCGACTGCATCGGCGAAGTCGGCGCCGCCATCGGCCCGGTGATGCTCGCCGTAGCCCTGGCTGCCAGTCGCAAGGGTTACGGCGAAGGACCGAACATTTTCTGCCACCTGGGCAACGACGCCGGCCAACGTGCCGCCGCGCTGCTCAGCTACCAGATTGTGAGGGCCGCCTGATGGCCAACGAAGTTTTCGCCAATAATATGGAAGTGTCCTGCAAGGCGGCTGACGGCAAGTCGATCGCCTGCTTCCCGGATGTCTGTTTCACCCCACCCCAGGCCCCGCCCACCCCGCTCGGCGTGCCCATCCCCTACCCCAATACCGGTATGGCCAAGGACACCACCAAGGGCAGTCGGACGGTGAAGATCAGCGGCAAGGAAGTGATGCTCAAGGACAAGAGCCACTTCAAGACCAGCTATGGGGACGAGGCTGGGAATGCGCCGAAAAAGGGGATCGTCACGACCCGGAACAAGGGGAAGGTGTATTTCACTTCCTGGTCGATGGATGTGAAGTATGAAGGCAAGAATGTTGTCCGGCACATGGACCTGACCACCCATAACCATGCTTCCCAGCCGGGCAATACCGTGCCTTGGCCTTATTCCGACCGCATGGCCCTCGCCGAGGACCTGGGCCAATGCGAAGGTGAAAAAAAACGGGTGAACGATGCTTGCGACACCAGTAAGAAAGTGGTCTGCCCAGATATAGACAAGCTGAAAAACGTCCTCAAAGACCGCAACGCCGCAAAGAAAACGGCAGGCGACGGGTTTCAGACTGATCCGGCTTATCTAGCGGCACACACCGGAGTACAAAGCGAGTATTCGTCGTTGGCCAAAACCATCAACGCCGACCCTTGCCAAAAGGCCCTGCGCTGTTTTCTCGCGCCGTACAAGCCCAACAGGTGTTGCCCAGGACAAACCGGAGACCACCTGATCGATTCGGCATCCTTTACCGAAGGACCGGCCTTCCCGGGTCAGCCCAGAAACCAGCACCCGACGAAAGCCGGCTGGAGCAAATACCAGACCGACAAGGCCCCGGTCATGTGCGTGGAGGGCCCCAACCAGACCACCGCCACCCACGGCCAGATGCATACCCGACGTGGGGTGGTGGCCTTGCATGAGGCCGATGCAAAAGGCGAATGGCCAAGGTCCAAGGCCACGGCGACAGGGGCCAAAGCCGCCAAGAAAACCTTTCCGGATTCCGACTGCTCCCAGGAGTGCCTGGAAGCCCAGTTGAACAAGTACCACGACAAAGCAAAGGACCCAGGCGATGAGAAGCCGATCAATGCCCGAGCGTCCATGACGAGTGATCCAGCTCAGCGCGCCAAGGCTGCGGCCGAGATGATCGGAAGCGAGTCTTCCCGTTAATGAACTTACGCTAGGAGATCAGATGGACACTCAAGACTCACGATTCAATGGACTTAGCATCAGTACTGGAGTCGTTCGCTACTCAGACCTCAGCTATTTGATTGCGACACACGATGCCGCCACCAGCGAAGGCTACATAGATTCGATATTGATAACGCTGGACGGTGGAAATTGGGGGGCAGGCACCGTTCCATGGCTCGCCTGCTCAGGCACGGTCTGCCATGTACCGGCCGAGCGTTACGTGGTTCTGGGCGCAGATGGATCAGTACGTACCAGTGGCGGTGGCGTGATTAAAGAAGAGGCCCCCATCGCAAGCTGCGCAGTAGATCCCAAAAAACGCGGCCCTCTGCGCGAAATCCGCGGCATCGCCAAAGGCCGCGCCTACGCCGTAGGCACCTGCCGCCAGGCCTACGTCCGCGATGACGAGGACCAGTGGCGTTGCATCGATCAGAGCGCACAGGTCGGCGACACCCCCATCACCGACACCAGCTTCGAATCGATCGACGGGTTCAGCGAACAGGAAATCTACACAGTCGGTTGGGAAGGCGAAATCTGGAAGTACGACGGTTCCGTCTTCACCCAGCAGAACAGCCCGACCAACTTGGCGCTCTACAAGATTCGCTGCGCGCCGGACGGTTTTGCCTATGCCTGCGGCCAGCTCGGAACCCTGCTGCGGGGCCGCGATGACCAATGGGAAGTGATCGAGCATGACAGCACCCGGGAAGACCTCTGGGGCATGGAGTACTTCGATGGACAGCTATACGTGTCTTCCACCTATTTCGTCTATCGCCTGGAGGACGGCAAGCTGATCCCCATCGACTTTGGCGACGACGCACCGCGCACGTGTTATCACCTGAGCGCGGCCGACGGCATCATGTGGTCCATCGGTCCCAAGGACGTCATGGAGTTCGATGGTGCGAACTGGAAACGGTGCCTGCAAATTGACTGACCCTGCCTGCTCGTACATCAGGATCGATGGCTGATGAAAACACTGCCCATCGTCCTTGATCTGCATGTCGAGGAAGCGAGTTTCCTGGCCGTCCTGCGCGATGATGCATTACGCGCACCCCACTACGACCTGGACGATCTCCGCACACTCGACGAGCGCATCGACGCACATCTCGACGGCCTGCGGATCGCCGGCCCCACGGGCTTGCAAATCCTGCTGGCCCAGCTCGGTCCCCACGCTATCGGCGAGATGTTTGCCAGTGTGGTGCTGGCTTTCGAGGCGGGTAACGCGCAGGTGTTGTCGCGACTCAGCGAGCACATGCGAAGTACCATGGGAAGCGCCGTGGAAACGGAGCGCGGTTATCTGATGGCCCTGGGGTGGCTCGACTGGGAACGGGTGTCGCCCTGGATCGACCGCATGCTCGCCTCCTCCGAGCCCCTGTTCCGCCGCCTCGGCCTGGCCGCCTGCGGCATGCATCGCCACGACCCCGGCCCCGCCCTGCTGGCCGGCCTTTCCGATGCCGACCCAAGCGTGCTGGCACGTGCCGCCCGCACGGCGGGCGAACTGCGCCGGCGTGACCTGTTCCCGACGATTCGTGCCCACCGCCAGCATGCAGACGCCGCCACGCGCTTCTGGGCTAATTGGGCCACTGTCCAAATGGGCGATCAGCAGGCCTTGGAGCCTCTGCGCTCATTCGCCGAGCAACCGGGCGAGTTCCAATACCGCGCGCTCTGCGTACTGCTGGCTTGGCAAGAACGCGAACCCAGCATCGCCTGGATACGGCAGTTGGTACAGGATCCCCGAGATCGGCGCATCGGCATCCAGGCCCTTGGGCTGCTGGGCGATCCGGTCAGCGTGCCTTGGTTGATCCAGCAGATGAGCGACCTGCCCTATGCCCGCGGCGCCGGTGAAGCCTTCAGCCTGATCACCGGCGCTGACCTGGCGTTGCTCGATCTGGAACTGCAGGCCCTGCCGGATTTCGATGCAGGCCCGAACGACAACCCTGAAGATCCCAATGTCGCCATGGACCCCGATGAAAACCTGCCCTGGCCCGACCCGCAGGCAATCGAACGATGGTGGCAAGCCAACGGCGGACACTTTCAGGCGGGGACTCGTTACATGCTGGGATTGGCCCATAGCGAACACAGCTTTCAGCAAGCCCTTGTCCGCGGTCAGCAACGCCAGCGCATCGCCGCGGCCTGCGGTCTCGCCCGCTTCCGGCCAGACGAGGTGCTTTTCCCTGCCAGCGCACCGGCTTGGCGGCAAAAGCGGTTGTTGGGGATGACAGCGGTGTTCGGGCGTTGATCAAGATGTTTATATAGCGCAATCACTTATCCTCTCTGGAGGCACCATGCCAAACGCAACTGGACAGAACCCTGTGGCACTCATCAGTGGGGTTGGCAGTGAGATCGGAATCGGCATGGCGATCGCGCGCAGGCTGGGCGCCGCCGGCGCCCGATTGCTCGTCACCGCGAGCAGTGCTCGCATCCTTGAACGCGTCGCGCAGTTGCGTGCCGAAGGGTTCGAAGTCGAAGGGCGGGCCATCGACCTTACCGATGAAAACCAGGTGCGTGAGTTTATGGTGTGGGCCGAGTCCGTCTGGGGGCAGGTCGACATTCTGGTGAACAATGCGGGCATGGCCATGCAAGACAGTCCAGAAAGCTTTTCCGAGTTGGCGGTCATGGACCTGCACACTTGGAACCTGACATTGGCGCGAAATCTCACCACGGCTTTTCTGCTGACACGGGCTGTTCTGCCCGGTATGCGGGCACGCCGATACGGGCGCATCGTCAACATCAGTTCCACGACCGGCACACGCTGCAGTAACCCTGGTGAAGCGGCTTACAGCGCCGCAAAGGCCGCGATGGTCGGAATGAGCATGAGCCTGGCACTGGAAGTCGCCCAGCAAGGGGTCACTGTAAACAGCGTGGCTCCCGGCTGGATCGCCACAGGGTCGACCACTGCCGAGGAAGCCACCGCGGCAGGCTACACGCCGATGGGCCGGGCGGGACGTCCCGAAGAGGTGGCGGCACTGGTGGCTTTTCTGGCGTCTTCAGAGGCGAGCTACATCACGGGCGAAGTCATCGTGGTGGATGGCGGCAACTGCCTGGTGGAGAACAAGGCCCCTTGACCTGAATCCATGGCAGTACCTTTTCCCTGCGGGAGCGAGCTTGCTCGCGATGAGGGCAGCCAATCCAGCATCCCTGCCACTGAATCACCGCGATCGCGAGCAAGCTCGCTCCCACAGAGGGCTGGGCCAGTCATTTAAATAGTTCACTGCTCATGAAATCAATGAACACCCGCAATTTCGGCGCCAGGTGTTTGCTTGAGGGCCAGAGCATGCGGAAGGTGCTCTGATGCCTGTTGAAGTCGTCCAGGACGGTGACCAGCTCACCGGCCGCGATGGCCTTACGCACAGTGAAATCCGGCACGCAGGCAACCCCCAGCGCATCATGCACCACGTGCAGCAACGCCTCGGTAGTGTTGCAGACCAGGGTCGCCGGCAGGTTGAGTTCCGGCTCCCCGTCCCCGTTTACCGGCCAGACTTGCATCTTGCCAGTACTGGGAAACTTGTATAACAGGCAGGCATGGCGCAGAAGATCCGTCGGTACATGCGGTGTGCCGTGTTCGGCGAAGTACCGGGGCGAACCGACCACAACGAGCTTGAACGGGCCCAACGGACGGGACATCAGCCGGGAGTCGTTCGGCTCTCCGGTCCGAATGACCGCATCGAAACCCTCCTCGATGATGTCCACTAGCCTGTCGGAAAAATCCAGGTCCAGTTCAATACTGGGGTAGCGCCGCATGAAGGCGATCAGCGTCGGCATGACCAGGTCCGCAACGAGGGGCAGGCTCACGCGCAGTTTGCCCCGTGGCGCTTGGCGAGTTTGCGACAGTTCCTGTTCGGCCGCTTCGACTTCGCAGAGAATGCGCCGGCAACGTTCGAGGAACAGCGTCCCTTCCGCCGTCAGCGTGATACTTCGCGTGCTGCGGTGAAACAGTCGCACACCCAGCCGCTCCTCGAGCCGGGCGACGCTTTTGCCCACCGCCGAAGACGAAATGCCCAGCGCCCTGCTCGCCTCTGAAAAGCTGCGGGTTTCGGCCGCGCGCACAAAAAAATCAATACCGCTCAGTGATTCCACGCCAGGCTCCCATTGCGGATATTTTTTCCGATGTGTTGTGCACTCTAGCATTCTTGTCTCGACAAAGAGGGGCACCTACCGTAGTCGAACTTATTAATCTGCGATTGACCGCGTCGTCCCGGCGGGTCAGGAGCGCTCCAAACAGGTGACACATGACGATTGCCAACACCCATATCGAGGCCGATGCCGAGGTTGTTCAAGACCCTGCGCCGCTCCCCATCGGATCACTGTTTGCACTCGCACTGGCGGCGTTCGTGACCATCCTCACCGAAGCCTTGCCCGCCGGTCTTCTCTCACAGATCAGCGAAGGGCTGGCGATCTCCGAAGCCCTCGCCGGCCAGTTGGTCACGGTCTACGCGGTCGGTTCCTTGCTGGCGGCCATTCCATTGACCGCCGCGACCCAAAGCATGCGACGCAGATCGCTGTTGCTAACGGCCATCGCCGGTTTCGCCGTTGCCAATACCGTCACGACGTTTTCTACCCATTATGGTTTGACCCTTGTCGCGCGCTTGCTGGGTGGCGTATCGGCCGGCCTGCTGTGGGCCTTGTTGGCCGGTTATGCCGCCCGCATGGTGCCCGAAAGCCAGAAAGGCCGAGCGATTGCAATCGCCATGGTGGGCGCGCCCTTGGCGTTATCCCTGGGCGTACCGGCTGGCACGCTGCTCGGCAATCTAGTCGGTTGGCGAATGAGCTTCGCCCTCATGAGCCTGTTCGCCGTGGCCTTGATGGTCTGGGTACGACTCAAGGTGCCTGACTTTCCCGGGCAGGCCTCCAACAAACGTCTTGCCTTGGGCCAGGTCTTCACCCTGCCGGGCGTTCGTTCGGTGTTGTTCGTGGTACTGGCTTTTGTCCTGGCGCACAACATTCTCTTTACCTATATCGCTCCGTTTTTGACGGCGGCGGGCCTGGGCGATCGAACGGATCTGGTCCTGCTGGTCTTTGGCGTCGCGTCGTTACTGGGGATCTGGGTCGTCGGCGTGCTGATCGACCGCCACCTGCGGGCGCTGACGCTCGCAGGTACGGTGCTGTTCGCCCTTTCGGCAATGATGCTCGGGGCAATGAGCGACAGGCCAGCGGCGGTGTATATCGCGGTGGCCGCTTGGGGGGTTGCTTTCGGAGGGGCTGGGACGCTGTTCCAGACGGCCATCGCCAAGACTGCCGGAGACGCGGCGGATCTGGCCCAGTCAATGCTGGTCACGGCCTGGAACCTCGCCATTGCCGGCGGCGGAATCGTCGGCGGCATCCTGCTCGACCACCTGGGGGTCGTGGCGTTTGCGCCGGTCCTGGTCGTTCTCCTGCTGCTGACATTGGCGGTGGTGTGGTCGGCCAGGCAGTACGGGTTTACAGCAAACCTGCGCTGAACATGCATGCGTTCATGAATAGCCATCAACGATAGACATCAGTCACTGACAACAACAGCGTGCACCTTCACGGGGCACGCTGATTCGCATGATCAGGCAATAATCAGCCCGGATCGTGCAATCCCCCCCAACCATTCCTTCCTATAGTTAACCAGAGCCAAACCATCTGGAGCTGGTCCCCTATGAGCGCCCTGAACATAAACGGCCGTGAGTACACGGTCGACGTCGACCCTGGCACCCCTATTCTCTGGACCCTGCGCGACACGCTGGGCATGACCGGCACCAAGTTCGGCTGCGGCGCGGCGCTGTGTGGCGCCTGCACCGTGCACCTGGATGGCCAGGCCATTCGTTCCTGCGTGACGCCCATCTCCGCCGCTGAAGGCAAGAAGATCACCACCATCGAAGCGGCAACCAACGGCAGCGATCCGGTGGGCAGCGCCGTGCACGAGGCGTGGGTCAAACACGACGTGGCGCAATGCGGCTACTGCCAGAGTGGCCAGATCATGAGCGCAACAGCTTTTCTAAAGGCCCAGCCCAAGGGCAAGCAGCCTACGGCGGCCGAGATAGACTCGGCCATGGCCGGCAATATCTGCCGCTGTGGCACCTACGCCCGAATCCGCGCCGCGGTGGCAGATGCCGCCAAAGCCCTTGCCTGATCGGAGCTGACCATGCTGAACGAAATCTTCCCAAACGAGCTCCCTCGCGCTTTGCAACATATGCTTGAACGCGGCGAGGATGACGGCCTTGCTGCCCTGCCCCGGCGCAGCTTCCTCAAGATCGTCGGCATCGGCGGGCTGGCCTTGGGGGCGTTTCCACACCTGGCCCTGGCGCAGGAAGCCCATGGCGCCGTCGCAGCGCCGCTCAAACCGACCCAGCAACCCTCCGCCTTCGTGCAGATCGCGCCCAATGGCGAGGTCACGGTAACCATCAATCGATTGGAGTTCGGCCAGGGCGTGCAGACCGGCCTGCCCATGATTCTCGCCGAAGAACTGGATGCCGACTGGAGCCTGGTGCGCAGTCGCAACGGCAGCAACGACGCGGCCTACATGGACCCGGCGTTCGGCATCCATCTCACGGGGGGTTCCAACACGATCAAGAACAGCTACACCCAGTACCGCGAACTCGGCGCGCGAGCGCGCGCCATGCTGCTGAGTGCGGCCGCCGCGCGCTGGAACGTGGACGTGGCGAGCCTGACCACCCAGGCCGGCATGGTGCTCGGCCCGGAGGGCCGTAAAGCGAGCTACGGCGAACTGGCGCAAGCCGCGATGGCGATGCCTGTACCCGAGCAGATCACCCTCAAGGATCCCAAGGATTTCCGCATCATCGGCCAGGCCACCACACGCATCGATGCCAAGGCCAAGAGCAGCGGCCAGCAGGATTTCGGCATCGACATGCACCTGCCGGGGCAACTGACGGCGGTCGTCGCCCGACCACCGGTGTTCGGCGCCAGAATCGCTGCCCTGGACGACAGCGCGGCGCGGGCCGCCAAAGGCGTAAAGGCCGTGTTGCGCGTACCGCTGGATGGCGGCGCTGAAGGCGTCGCGGTGGTCGCCGACAGCTACTGGCAGGCAAAGCTGGCACGCGATGCGCTGAAGGTGCAATGGAACACGTCCGCCGTGGAAAAGGTGGACAGCGAAAAGCAATTGGCTCAATACCGCGAGCTGGCCAGCCAGCCCGGCCCGTTACACTTCGATGCCGACATGACGCCGCTTGCCAGCGCGCCGCATCAACTGGACGCCGAGTTTGTGTTCCCCTACCTCGCCCATGCCCCCATGGAACCGCTCAATTGCACCGTGCAGCTTGCCGGCAATGGCGCTCAGTTGTGGGTCGGCACGCAATTCCCCGGCGGCGATGCGGCGGCCGCCGCCAAGGTGCTGGACCTCAAGCCCGAGCAGATCCAGGTGAACGTGCAAACCGCTGGCGGAGGTTTTGGCCGGCGCGGCGTACCCACTAACGATTTCGTGGTGCTGGCTTGCGAAGTGGCCAAGGCCGCCCGCACCGCCGGCGTCGATGCGCCTATCCGCACACTCTGGAGCCGGGAAGACGACATCAAGGGCGGCTACTACCGCCCCATGCATCTGCACCGTGCGCGCATCGGTTTTGATGACAGTGGCAAGGTTCTCGCCTGGGACCACGCCTTGGTTGGCCAATCGATCATCACCGGCACCGTGTTTGGCGGGCGGGTGAAAAATGGCATCGACCCGACCGCTACCGAGGGCCTGCGCAACCCGTATCCGCTGCCCATGCGGCTGACGGTGCATCACCCGAAACTCAACGTCCCCGTACTGTGGTGGCGCAGCGTCGGTTCCACCCATACGGCTTTTGTAATGGAAACACTGATCGACGAGATCGCCCGCACCACCAAACAGGATCCGGTGGCGTACCGGATGAAGTTGTTTGGCGACCAGAGCCCACGCCATAGCGCGGCGCTGCAATTGGCCGTGGACAAGAGCGAGTACGGCAAGCGCCAGCTACCGGCGGGCCATGCCTGGGGCGTGGCGGTCCACGAGTCGTTCAGTTCGGTGGTGGCTTATGTGGTCGAGGCCTCGGTGCAGGATGGCCGTCCGGTGCTGCACAACGTGACCGCTGGCGTGCACTGCAACCTGGCCGTCAACCCGCGCAGTGTCGAAGCCCAGGTCCAGGGCGCGGCGCTGATGGGCTTGTCGATGTGCCTGCCCGGGGGCGCCATCACCCTGAAAGACGGTGTCGTGCAGCAGAGCAATTTCGCTGACTTCAGCGTGCCGCGCATTACCGACATGCCGGAGTTCGCCGTCCACATCGTGCCCAGCGCCGAGCCTCCCACGGGTATGGGCGAACCCGGCCTGCCAGCGTTGGCCCCGGCGTTTGCCAATGCCGTGGCGAGCCTGACAGGCAAACCGTTGCGTGAGTTGCCGTTCAAGTTGGCGTGACCGGCGCGTGAGGCTGCCTGGCCGCAATGCCAGGCCAGCCTCACGATCACAAACGAATCCGCTTGATATCCCGCTGCGGGGGCTCTCCAAACAGGCGGCTGTATTCACGGCTGAATTGCGAGGCACTTTCGTAGCCAACCAGCCCCCCTGCACTGCTCGCGTCGACCTTCTGGCTCAACATCAATTGCCGAGCAGCTTGCAGCCGCAGTTGCTTCTGGTATTGCAACGGGCTCATCCCGGTCACGGTCCGAAAATGCTGGCGGAAAGTGGAAGGACTCATGTGCGCTTGCGCCGCCAGGTCGTCCATGCGCAACGCCTGGCGAAAATTCAGTTTCAGCCAGGCGACCGTCTTGGCAATGTGTTGGCTGGGTGAACCGGCGGCGATGACATGCAGCAACTGCGGCGCATGGGCACCGTTCAACAGGCGAGCGACAACCTCTTCCTTGATCAGCGGGGCCACGGTCTCAAGCAACTGCGGCTCGTCCAGCAGGTCTATCAAACGCCTCAAGGCATCCAGCACCCCGGCATCCAGCGCCTGTACGGTAATCGGTCGAAACGCGTCATCTTTCATGCGTTGTGACAGCTGCATGCGCTCGGCCACTTGCATCACCATCGTGCTGTCGAATCTCAACATCAGGCCCAGGAACGGTTTGGCGACGCTGGCCTGGGATACGTGGGAAATGACCGGCAGGTCCACGCAAGTCACCATGGACTGGCCGGGAGCATAGGTCAGTATCTCGTCCCCGATCATGGCCTGCTTGCGGCCTTGCAAGGTCACGCCAATGCCCAGGCCGTAGATGCAGTGCATGGGCGCTGTGATTGCCTTGCGCCGATGCAGGCTCAAACCGGCGATGGCGGTCATCTGGTCACCCTCGCCGGGCACAAGCTGGCTGACCGAGCCGGCCAGGCGACTGAGGTCTCGGGCGGCCGTGTCGCTTTTGAAATCGGTGTGCACACTTCACTCCTTGAAAGATCGGGCCCACGACTTGCGGTGATGCCGAACACTGCTCGGCATCACCGCAAATCGTTGATCAATATGGACGCAGTATGCTGGGTCGGCGGTTCGGATCGCTTGCCTGATTGGCGCAAATTCTTGCACGATTCAACGAGCCGAAACCGGCGCAGGTCATCCAAGCCTATGTATTGCAAGATGTTTCGTTGACTGAAAATGCACAAAGTGACGGCTGGGCTCGAAACTAAAGTCCCTGGAAGATATAGCCGGTTGACCGTTGATCATCCAACGCGACACCTGCTTGGAGCAGTCGTTGGGCCAGGGCCGGCGTTTCGACCCGCACTTTCCAGTTCAGGCCAGTCGGTGCCTCCGGGGCGCGGTCGTAGCGAACGATTGCTTCAGCCAACTGCGCACGATCAGGCAAGTAAACGGCCAACGCATTGCCCTTCCAGGCGGCGACGGTCATACCCAGCGCTTCACACAGCGCAATCTTGGCCTGGGCATCGTCCCTGTCCGTCTGGCGGGAACGTTCGATTTGATCGGCCAGGATCGGATCGACGACGCGGTCGGTAAACAAGACATCCCCCGTCTCCCAGACCTCGGGAGGACAGACCTTGTCGGCTGGACGCAAGGTAATGAGCGGATTGATTTCCATCGGGTAGATTCGACAGACCAACGGCCGCTCTTCATAGATGCCGCAACGACCGTCGTCGCCGAGATTGTGGCACTGGGTCAGGGCATTGCCGGCCAACACCGCAACGACTCGGATCCGGGCATCGCCACTGGTGACTTCCACGGCTCTTTGGGCGCTGTGGGCGAATTGTCGGGGCTCCGAAGGCCAGGTCGACTCATCGAACGCCTCCAGCACGACCGCCACCTCATGTCCGCGTTGCAACCATTGCCTCGTCTCGTCCAATGTCAGTGGAATCAGCCGACCTTTGCAGCAAATCCCACAGCCATTGCAGGCAAAACGGACCGTGTTGTTTTCCATATCAAGCACTCGCACACATGTTTTCGACCGCCTTCGGCAAGCTCCGCCACTGCGATACAGCTGTGGCAGGGCCTCCGGGCCGCGAGAGTATGTGGAGCGAAACGCCAATCCGCTTGCCGGATCCGCCGACATAGTTGCCTGATCCAAGGTGTTTTCAGGGGGCGGCCCTTGGCAGGGAAAACCGTTGCTTCAGGCAACCCTTCACTGCAGATGCCGGGAACGCGGCATCATTGAAGATGATCGGCGTCAATCACTGCCTGGGCGAACGCCTGCGGCGCTTCTTGCGGCAGGTTGTGACCGATGCCGCCGTCGATCAGGCGATGCTCATATTTGCCGGTGAAGCGCTTGGCATAGGCTTCGGCGGGCGGATGGGGAGCGCCGTTGGCGTCGCCTTCCAAGGTGATGGTCGGTACGCCGATCGAGGGGAACGTTGCCAGTTTCTTTTCCAACCCATCGTACTTGGCTTCGCCCTTGACCAGGCCCAGGCGCCAGCGATAGTTGAAGATTGAAACCGCGACATGATCGGGGTTCTGCAAGGCGGCGGCGCTTCGGTCGTACGTCGCGTCATCGAAGTTCCACTGCGGCGACGCCAGCTTCCAGATCAGCTTGGCGAAGTCGTGGGTGTTGTTCTCGTAACCGAGGCGGCCACGCTCTGTCGCAAAGTAGAACTGATACCACCACTGCAACTCCGCGGCCGGCGGCAACGGCGCCTTGCCGGCCTCCTGGCTGCCGATCAGGTAGCCACTGACCGCCACCAGCGCCTTCACCCGCTCAGGCCAAAGGGCCGCGACAATGTCAGCGGTGCGTGCGCCCCAGTCATAACCGCCCAGCACGGCCTGCCTGATGCTCAGCGCGTCCATGAAATCGATGAGATCGCTTGCCAGCGCGGAAGGTTGGCCGTTGCGCAGGGTCTTGGCAGACAGAAAGCGCGTATCGCCATAACCGCGGGCATAGGGAATCAACACGCGATAGCCCTTCTCCGCCAGCGCTGGCGCCACATCTGCATAGCTATGGATGTCGTAGGGCCAACCGTGCAACAGGATCACCACCGGCCCATCGGCGGGACCGACCTCGGCATAGGCAACGTCCAGCAGCCCGGCCTTGACGTGCTTGAGCGGGCCGAACGACGTGTGGCTGCCGGGGGTAATCGCGCCGACAGTGCTCGCCGGCACATCGGCCGCGCTTGCCTGGGACGAGGTCAATCCCAAGGCGCCAAGCTGCATCATCGCCAACGCCAGTAGGGTTGGCGCGAGCAGGCGGCGATGCCGGGGAGCGGAAGTAGGGTTTATGTCCATGTGAAGCTCCTTGCGAACGACGTGGGGTGGGCCAGTGAGACGGCTTGAGCTGTCTCGATGGGCCCCATTTGACGTTGGCCAGGTATCGCGAATGTGTCAGCGACGGGCTTGAATGCAACGGCTCGTATCGGCCATGTCCCTGGATACACAGAGCTACATTCGTGTTACGCGCTTGCTGCGGGTTTGGTCGGGGAGGCAGCCAGTCGCTTAAAGTGGCTTCCCATGAAACGCCTGTCCCAACACCGCCAACCGCTCCGCCAACGGTGGCAAGCATTGGCTGCTGCGGGTCAGGATGCCGATGTTGTCGGCATTGCGCTCAGCCACGGCCTGCACGCTTTGCAGGCGCTGGTTGATGCCCATCGACGCCTTGGATTGTTCCTGGGTGGTGCTGGCGATCAGGTCGTTGAAATGATTGATTACCGCGATGTCTTCGACGACGGCGTGCAACAGTTGCGAAGCCTGTTGGCTGGCGGACACGCAGCGCTCCACCCCATCGCGGCTGTCTTGCATCGCGACGGCGGCCTGGCGGCTGCCTTGCTGCAGCTTGGCGATGATCTGTTGGATCTCGGTGGTGGACGTCGAGGTCTTTTGTGACAGGGTGCGGACCTCGTCGGCCACCACCGCGAACCCGCGGCCCTGCTCGCCAGCCCGGGCCGCCTCGATGGCGGCGTTGAGGGCCAACAGGTTGGTCTGCTCGGCAATGCCATTAATCACATCCAGCACCTGGCCGATCTGCTGTGCCTGGTCGGCCAGGACCTGCACGGTTTCGTTGGTCAGGTTGATGCGCCCTGCCAGCTCGACAATCTCTTCCCGGGTCTGGTCAACCGTGCTGCGCCCGCGGTTGACCTGCTCGTTGGCCTGGCCGGCGCGCTGCAGGGTCTGGTCGACATGGCCGGCGATGTTCTCCATGGCCGTCACCAGATGGCTGATCGCACCACTCATCTGGGCCACTTCGTCGAGTTGGTGACGGGCACCGGATTCCAGGGTCTGGCCGACCTGGGACAGGTCCTGGCCCAGGTCGGCCAGGTTGCGGGTGTCGCGCACCACGCCGTCCACCAGTTGGGTGACCTGCTGGAGGAAATGATCGAAACGCTCGCTCGAAGAGACCTTGAGGCCATCGCTGCCCTGCCTGTCAGCGTCGTTGCTCAACTGCGCGGCCGCCGCCAGTACCTTGTCGAGCACCTTCTGGTTTTCCGTGGCGTCGACCAGGCTCTGGTTCGCCAGGTAAATCAGGATCACGCTTTCCACCACCACGTAGAACGCATGAAGAAAGATCATCGACCAGCCACCGTGGGTGTCCATGACGAATACCGGATAACCCTGATGTTGAAGCCAGTGAAAACCAAGGTGATGAACCGCGATGGTTGCGGCGGCAACGACAATCGGCAGCCAGTCACGGTAGAACGTCAGCACGGCCAGCAGCACGAAGATTCCGAAGTGGAACTCGATCACGCCGTGGGTCTGGTTGATGTGCAATGCCGCCATGACCATCAGCGCCACCGCGATGACGCAGCGCATGGCCCGGGTGCCGGCCAGGATGCGATAAAGCGCGGTGCTCGCCACGCAGGTGGTCGCCCCCACCAACAGCGCCTGGCTGAACGTCGAGTGCAGGAACGCCAGGCCCAGGGAATACAGCAACGTGAGCCAAAGCAGCCCCAGCATGATGCGGTCGGCTTTACGGTGGTGATCGTTAAAGCGCACGGGCGATGTCATGGGGGTCGTCCTTTTCAAAGACTTGGAAGTCCGTTACCGAAGGCCATTAACGGCTTAGCGGCGTTTCGAGAGAGAACTTTAACTGATTACCATCAATTAGAGGCACTACGCCACCAGGCTTTTCTCAGCGACCTTTGCTTTATGATGTGCGCCATCTCATGACTGACTGATGGAGCCCCCATGACTTTCGATTTCGACACCGTATTGGAGCGCCACGGCACCGGCAGTACCAAATGGAGCCGCTATCCGGCCGATGTGTTGCCAATGTGGGTGGCCGACATGGATTTCCCCGCCCCACCGGTGGTCATCGACGCGCTGCACAAGCGCCTCGAACATCCGATGCTGGGCTACAGCGTCGCCCAGGACAATCTGCGCGCGGCCATCGTGGCGGACCTGTGGAGCAAGTACGCCTGGCGCGTCGAGCCTCAGCAGATCGTGTTCCTGCCTGGCGTCGAGCCGGGTTTCAACATGGCGCTGCATGCCCTGGTGGAACCCCGACAGAATGTCGTGGTGCAGGTGCCCAACTACCCTCCGCTGCGCCACGCCCCCGGTCACTGGCAGTTGAACAAAGTGGAATTGCCGTTCACCCCGGTCAAGGGTGAATTCCATACGCCGTTGGCCGCGTTGCGCGAAGCATTGCAGGGCGGCGGCGCGCTGTTGCTGAGCAACCCCCACAACCCGCTGGGCAAGGTGTTTGGCCGCGAAGAACTCAAGGCCGTGGCCGACATTTGCCTGGCGCAGGACGCCTGGATCATCTCCGACGAAATCCATGCCCAATTGTGCTTCGACGGCCGGGTGCACATTCCGACCGCCTCCCTCAGCCCGGAAATTGCCGAGCGCACCATCACCCTGATGTCCGCCAGCAAGGCCTACAACATCGCCGGACTGAAAACATCGTTCGCCATTATCCAGAACGCCAAGCTGCGCGAGCGGGTCAACAACGCGCGGGCCGGCATGGTCGACAGCGTCAATGCCCTGGGCCTGGAAGCGACCCGCGCGGCCTACAGCGAAGCCGGCCCATGGCTTGAGGCCTTGAAAGCTTATCTGCAAGCCAACCGCGATTACCTGGTCGAGGCGGTGAGCACCCGTCTGCCGGGCATCACCATGACCGTGCCCCAGGGCACGTACCTGGCCTGGCTGGATTGCTCCGGGCTGGGGCTGGATAACCCGCAAGGATTCTTCTTGAATGAAGCGAAGGTCGGGCTGAGTGCCGGGCTGGATTTTGCTGACGATGCCGGGCAATTCGTGCGCCTGAACTTCGGCTGCCCGCGGGCGTTGCTGGAGGAAGGCATCGCGCGGATGGAGCGCAGCCTGAAAGCCAGGGGCTGATTCAACTGCCAATGCCCCCTGTGGCGAGGGGATAAATCCCCTCGCCACAATAGTCATCTGCCACGATCGTTTTATTCATGCATATCCGGTGCATGGACAAAGCACAGCTTGTTCCCCTCCGGATCGCGGCAATAGGCTCCGAAATAGCCTTCGCAATACTGCGGCCTCGGACCCGGTGGACCTTCGTCGGTACCGCCCATGGCCATCGCCTGCTCCCAGGCAGCGCGGACAGTTTGCGGGGAATCGGCGGCGAAGCTCACTTGCATGCCATTGCCCCAGGTCGCGGGCAGGCCATTGAAAGGCAACTGGACAAAAACCTGCGGCCAATGCTTGCCGGGCTGACGCCAGCCTTCTCCCGGCGGGCCCGAATCGTTTTCGCCCTCGATGCGCTCCAGCCCCAGGCAGCCGAGGACTGCATCATAAAAAGCGACCATTGTCGGCAGGTCCCGCGCGCCGATCTGTATGTGGCTGAACATTGCCCTGCTCCTTAGACGACACCTGTACTGACATTGAAGAATACAGGCTCGTCCAATGTTCGCCAGGCCCCTCTATTCGCCGACGAAACGCTCCTTATCACGCTCATCGACTGGCCGGACAATCCGACCGAACTCTGCCTGAAAACCCAAAGTCCACCCTCCATCGCAACCCACCAGGAGAACGACGATGGTCGACTACCCTTTCCCGCCTTTCCCTAAACAAAGCCAGCCGGTGCCCGGCACCCAGCGCAACATGGACCCTTATCCGGACTGCGGCGAACAGAGCTACACCGGCTCCGGACGCTTGGCGAACAAGATCGCCCTGATCACCGGCGCCGACAGCGGCATCGGTCGCGCCGTCGCCATTGCCTTCGCCCGTGAAGGTGCGGATGTGGCGATTGCCTACCTGGACGAGCATGAAGACGCCAAAGAAACCGCACGCTGGGTCGAGCAGGCCGGACGCCAGTGCCTGTTGTTGCCCGGTGATCTGGCGGACAAGGGCCTGTGCCGCAAGATCGTCGATGAAACCGTCGCCCGCTTCGGCCATATCGACATCCTGGTCAACAACGCCGCGTTCCAGATGACCCACGAAAACCTGGAGGACATTCCCGACGAAGAATGGGTGCGCACCTTCGATATCAACATCACGGCGATGTTCAGGATCTGCCAGGCCGCCGTGCCGCACATGAAGCCTGGTGGCTCGATCATCAACACCAGCTCGGTCAACTCCGACATGCCCAAGCCGACGCTGCTGGCCTACGCTACCACCAAAGGCGCCATCGCCAACTTCACCGGTGGCCTGGCGCAGATGCTCGGGCCCAAGGGCATCCGTGTGAACAGCGTGGCGCCGGGACCGATCTGGACGCCGCTGATCGTAGCGACCATGCCCGAGGAAGAAGTGCAGAATTTCGGTTCCCAGACACCTCTTGGCCGCCCTGGCCAGCCGGTTGAAGTGGCGCCGATCTATGTGCTGCTGGCCTCGGACGAAGGCAGCTACATCTCCGGAGCCCGTTATGGGATTACCGGGGGCAAGCCGATGCTTTAAGCATCGGCGCAGTGTTTTACCTGCGGGAGCGAGCTTGCTCGCGATAGCGGTGAACCAGTCACCATTGATGTTGCCTGGGCTGGCCCTATCGCGAGCAAGCTCGCTCCCACAGTGGACTGTGCCCAGCCAGTCGATCGGTAACAGCAGTGCCCTTGACACAAGGTACCGGCGACAGTGCTCAGGACGGCTCCTTGGCAATCACCGAGATCTTCCCGTTGCGCTCGATGATCGCAAACTTGATCTGCTCGAGGGTCTCGATGCCCTGGCTGGAACGTGCCGCTTCCATGATGTCTGCCTCCACCAGCCGCGCATGACGCATCCGCCCGCGCAGTATTCGTCCGTCCTCGACGATGATGGTCGGGCCACCGTCGATCAGTCGCGACACCCATTGGGAGCGCAGCTTGAGCAATGAGAAGCCGACATCGATGGCAATCAGCGTCACGATGACCATCAGCGCGTTGGTCATCGAAAAATCATCCCCCAACAGCGCCTGTTGAGTGGCTTCGCCGATGATCATCAACAACACGAAATCAAAGGTGGTGAGTTCTGCCAGCGAACGTCGCCCGGCGATCTTGAACAACACCATCAACGCCGCGTACATCACGGCAGCTCGCAGCACCGAGTCCATAGGTCACCTAAGGAAAAATGAACTGATTGAAACTCACCGAGGCACCGCCGGGGGTTGCGATACGACTGTGATAGGTCCCGAAGCCATCGCCGAGCAATGACAGGTGCAGGTTGGCCTGGCCTCGTTCATCGGCCTGTACCCAGAGGGTCATGCCCTGCCCCGCGCCCGCCGAGCGCATCGGTTCAGGTTGCAACGCCTGCACCTCGAAACCTTCCAGCCAATCGCCGCCCAATTCGACTTCCAACACGGCGTTGGGCTGGCCCTTGAGACGGATGACCAGGGCGTTGCTGGAGCCGTTGCGGTGGAAGGCCTGGTACTCGACGCCAAGGCTGCCGTCGTTGCTGTGCAGCTCCCGGTTGCTTAGCGGGCCACGGGAAAACAGCCCCAGCAAGGCCAGGATCACCAACAGCACCAACACGTACCAGCCAATTCGCTCGAAACGCCAGACCTTGTGCTGGAATGCCATGTCTTCGCGTACCGGAAACTGGCGGCTCCGGTGGTCGTCCTGCTCGTATGGATCGCTCATGGCCGCCCCCCTAGCGCCGCTCGCCGGCCAGGGCGCGCTGGTGAAAGCTGGGCAGTTGTTGCAGTACATATTCGGCGGCCCACAATTGCACCTGACAGCGACTGCCGAAGAACCGCACGCAGCGACTGAACAGTGCTCGCTGACTGTCCACATCGAACGCCCAGGCAAAGCAGACAGTGCCGGCGGGTATTCCGTCCTTGTCTTCTGGCCCGAGCAGACCGGTGGTGGCGACCGCCGCGTTGGCATTCGCATCGTGCAAGGCACCAAGGGCCATCTCCTCGGCGACTTCGCGGCTGGTGAGATTGAACGTCTCGATGGTGCGTGGGCTGACACCGAGCAAGCGTTGCTTGGCCTCCGGGGAATACACCACATACCCGCTTTCGATCAGTGACCCACTGCCGGGCACCTCGGCCAGCAATGTAACGATCTTTCCGGCGGTGCAGGATTCGGCCGTGGTCAGGCGCAGGTCATGATCGCGCAGGTAATCAACCAGGATTTGGGCAACAGTCATGGCATACGGTCCTTCAGGGATGCTGATGGGTTGACCTTTGCCGTTGTGATTCATTCCCTTTATCGCCCCGTCGGCAGGGAACAGCAAATAAATGAAACCCGCGTCTTTTTCTGTGCCTCAAACCCAATAAGGGCCTCATGCAGAGGCCGTCCTGATCAGGAGGTCGTCATGTCCGCACCTTTCGTCAAACTGTTCACCCAGCCCGAATTCGCCTGGGCCGACATACGCGAGCAAGAACAGGCACATCCACGTCATTACCTGGCGCATTTGCTGCTGCTCGCGCTGATTCCCGCGGTATGCCTGTTCATCGGCACCACCTGGACCGGATGGAGCCTGGCCGAAAACGAAACGGTACGGCTCAGCAGTGCCAGCGCACTTCAATTGTGCGTGCTGCTGTACGTGACCATCGTCGTCGGCGTCACGTTGATGGGGCTGTTCATCCGCTGGATGTCCCGCACTTTCGAAGCGCGCCCGACGGTCAACCAATGCATCGGGTTCGCCGCCTATACCGCAACGCCGTATTTCCTGGCCGGAATCTTCGGGCTTTACCCGAGCCGCTGGTTGGCCGTGGCGGTGCTGTTGCTGGCATCGGCCTACTCGACATTCCTGCTGTTCGTCGGGCTGCCCAAGTTCATGGGCCTCAAGAAGGAACAGGGCCTGCTGTATTCGGCAAGTGTCTGGGGCGTGGGCCTGCTGGTCCTGGTGACAATCCTGGTGGAAATGATCCTGCTGTGGTTCAACTACCTGCAGCCGGAGTATCTGCGTGTCCCGGTGGGCTGAACGCATTTCAGATTACCGATGACAGGGGCTTGAGATGATCAGGTTCATCCTGTGGGAGCGAGCTTGCTCGCGATGGTGTTGGTTCAGTCACATGGATATTGGGCTTGCTGGCCTCTTCGCGAGCAAGCTCGCTCCCACAGGGGGCCGCGTCGTATATAGAGTTTGTGACTTCTGAACATCCGAATAGCTGCTATACCTCAGACTTTCTTCATACCGATACGCCTGCGCATCTCAGCCGTAATACTCTGCCGAGTCTTCTTCAGCCCAGCCCAAGGCTCATGCCCCACCTCCGCCAGACGCTCATGAACATTGTGCACATTCCACAGGTTCGCCCCCTTGAGCTCAGCCACCTCCTCACGAAATATCGGCACCGACACCGGCAACCCCTCTCGGGTCCGGGCGGCGTAGGCACAAATCGTCGTAGCGCCCAGCCCATTGCGCAGGTAATCGATGAAGATCCGCCCTACCCGGTTCTTCGGCCCGGATACCGCCGAAAAACGGTCCGGCAGCAGCTTGGCCATGTGACTGACAATCGCATGACTGAAGCCCTTGACCTCGTCCCAGCCCAGTTTGCGCGTCAATGGCACCACTACATGAATGCCCTTGCCGCCGCTGGTCTTGAGGAACGCCTTGAGCCCTAGTTCATCGAGCACCGACAAGGTGAGCTGCGTCGCCTCGACCATGCTTTTCCAGGGCAGCGCCGGGTCCGGGTCCAGATCGAGAACGAAGCGGTCGGGCTTGTCCAGATCGACAGAGGTGGCATTCCAGGTGTGCAGTTCCACCGTGCTCATTTGCACCGCGCCGATCAGCGCCTCGGCGTTGTTGATGATCATCACTGGCTGCCCGGTCAGTTCCTTGTCCAGGCTGGTGATACCGGGAATCGCCAGGCGCTCGGGGTTCTTCTGGAAAAACAGCTCACCGGCGATGCCATCCGGCGCCCGGACCAAGGCGACCGGGCGATCTTCCAGTTCCGGCTGGATGAATTCAGCAACGCTGGCGTAATACTCGGCCAACTGCAGCTTGGTGGTGCCACTGCTGGCGTCGATGACTCGCTCCGGGTGAGTGATGCGGACCTTGCCGTCCATGGCCGGGGCCTTGGCTTTTGTCCTGGTCTTTGCCTTGTGCGGTTTCGCGTCGGGTTCGTCCTGGGTGCTGGTTTTTTTCGCCGCAGTGGTTTTTTTCACGGGTTTGGCAAGCTCCTGAGTGATGTCCTTGGCCGGCTTGTCGTTGCGCAAGCCATGGAAGACCGCATGGCGCACCGAGCCTTCCTTGGTCATTTCGGCAAAAGCCACTTCGGCCAGCAGCTTCGGTTCCAGCCAGTGCACGCCCTTGGCTTCGTAGCCGGTGGGCGGGTTCACCACGGCGGCCTTTTTCGTCTCCAGGGGCAGCAATTGCTGGTAGATGCTTTTGAGGGTGGTTTCGTTGAACCCGGTGCCGACCTTACCGGCGTAGCGCAACTGGCCGCTGTCGGCATCATGCAGCCCCAGCAGCAAGGCACCGAAGGCACTGCGGGCGCCTTTCGGATCGCTGAAACCCACCACTACGAACTCTTGGCGATTCTTGCATTTGAGCTTGATCCAGTCGTTGCTGCGCCTGGACACATAGGCGCTGCCGACGCGCTTGCCGATCAGCCCTTCCATCTGCATCTGGCAGGCGCTGTTGAGCAGCGCCTCAGGGGTTTCTTCGAAGGCATCGGAAAAGCGCAACAAGGGGCTTTCGTTGGGCTCCAGCACGGCGGCCAATGCGGCCCGGCGCTCTTGCACCGGCACGTTGCGCAAATCCATGCCATTGAGATAAGGCACGTCGAACAGGTAATAGGCGATCTTGCCGCTGCTGCCGGCCTCGAAGGCGTTTTGCAAAGCCTGGAAGTCCGGCACACCCTGCTCGTTGGCGACGACCATCTCGCCGTCGAGCCAAGCCGATTCCAACCCCAACGCGGCCAAGGCCTCGGCCTGTCTTGGCAATTTGTGGGTCCAGTCATGGCCGTTACGGGTGAGCAGCCGGACGTCGCCGTTTTCGATCCGTGCCATGACCCGGTAACCGTCGAACTTGATCTCATAGAGCCATTCGCCGTCGGGCGCACTTTCCACCAGGGTCGCCAGTTCCGGCTTGAGGGTTTCTGGCAGTGGCCCGGCGACCGCACCGCTGAGGGTGCCTTTGGAGGCGCGTTTCGGCGATTTCGGCCGCGCGGCTTTTTCCGGTTGCTTCACCGCTTTGGCGGCAGCCTTGCCTCGACGCTTGGGTACGAGGGTGCGATCGCTGAGCACGCTGTCCGGCTCGGCCTGGACCACGTCGTATTCGCTTTCGGGGCGGGCGGCCTGGTCCTGATGCTTGATCAGGAACCACTGCTCCTGCTTGCCGGGCATGTGGGTGCGCACAAGGTTCCACAGGCCGCTGAGCTTTTCCCCTTGCAGCTCGAACTTGAGCCGGCCTTTTGCGTAAGCCTCGTGGGGATCCCCCTGGGGAATCCAGACGCCTCGGTCCCAGACGATCACGTCACCGGCGCCGTAATGACCTTCAGGGATGTTGCCCTCGAACGTGGCGTAATCCAGCGGATGATCTTCGACATGCACGGCCAGGCGTTTGGCTTTGGGGTCCAGGGAAGGCCCCTTGGGCACTGCCCAGCTCTTGAGCGCGCCGTCAAGCTCCAGCCGAAAGTCGTAATGCAACCGCGAGGCGTCGTGCTTTTGAATGCAGAACTGCAAGGCATGGGCGGTTTTTGTCGATTTTCGCGAACGTTTCGCCGCCGGCTCCGGGGTGGCAGCGAAATCTCGCATACGGTTGTAATCATCCAGGGTCTTGCTGCTCATGGACCACCTGCCACCTGTTGCAAGGCTGGGTCGGCAACCGGCATCCCGGCGGTTTCCGCGAGCAACTGATCGACCACTCGGCTCAAGGCTTGTTCGACCGAATCGCCCAGCAGCAAGCCTTGTTCGTAGAGCACGATTTGCCGATCGGCGCTGGTGCCTTCCTGGACGATCCGGCGGGCCTGCTTGAAGACGTCCTGGACGCCCAGCTCGGCCGCGGTTTCACCGAAAGTCTGCTCCGCCAGGGTCAGCCACTCACCGATCAGCATCGGCTGTTCCTGCCCCTCGACGATAAACTCCGCGAGAATCCCGTGGCGCTTGGCCCGCCAGCGGTTTTCCTTGAGGATCCACTGGGACATCTGGCTGTAGCGGGCACCGGGTCGGCGTTGCGTCACGGCGTGAGCCACCATCAGGCGGAACAGCGAGACAAGGCACAGCACATCGTCCGCCCGCGGGCAGGCATCGCATATGCGCAGCTCCAACGTGGGATAACGTGAAGAAGGCCGTATCACCCACCAGCAATCGCTGGCTTGGCGAATGGACCCGGTGCGCATGAGCATGTCGACATAGCCGCCAAACGCCGACTCATCTTCGAAATACTCCGGCACCCCCATGCGCGGCCATTCATCGCAGGCCACTTGTCGATAGCTGCTGAAGCCGCTGTAGCCACCGTTCCAGAACGGCGATGACGCACTCAGGGCGAGGAACATCGGCAACCACGGCAAGACCTCATTCATGATCCGCACTCGATCCTGCGTGGCCGGGACTTCCACGTGTACATGCAGGCCCGAAAGTACGCTGCGCCGCGCCACCCGCTGATAATCATCGAACAGTTGCTGGAAATGCAGCTCGTCGGTGGGTTGCAGCACCTGGGTGGCCATCGGGTGCGAACCGGCACTGAGCAGGCCCAGGCCATAGGGCGCCAGCCGCTGGTTCAGGCCCGTACGCACTTGGTTCAGGTAGTCGGCAGCCTCGGGCAGGCCGCGAAAGATGGGCGAGGCCATCTCCACCTGGCATTGGAACATTTCATGGGCGAAATGCTTGCCCAGCTCAGCCTGGCAGGCGGCGACCGCCTCCGCAGGGGGTTCACCCGGCATGCACCGGGTGTTCAGGTCAGTGATGAAATACTCCTCTTCAACGCCGAATTTCATGCGTCTGTTCATCGATGGTCCCTCCGATAGCCCCGCCCAGACCTGCGCCAATGCGGGTTACAACCAACGCCACCACGGCGATCCTTTCCACATCCTGATAACCCGGCGTGAGCAGTTCTTCACCGAACACGTCCGGGTCCAATTCCTTGTAGGTCCAGCCGAAATCCGCCGAGTCACGCCATTGCCCCAGCGCTTCGAGAAACGGATCGCGCCCATCCACCATGGCCACGCCGGTGTAGAGCACCAGCGAGCCGCCAGGTGTGAGCCGGGGCAAGGCCTGCTCGACCATGCGCAGCGACAGCCCGGCGCCCAGGGTGCCGCCGCCATGGCGATAGGCGCGCTCGGAGGGGTCGGCCATGTACGGCGGGTTGGCGACGATCAGGTCGAACTGGCCTGGTACGTCCTGCAACACGTCGCTGCGGGCGACCTCGACGTTGGTCACCTCCGCCAGCGCGGCGTTCACGGCGCTCAGGCGCAGGGCCTGGGGATTGATGTCCACGGCCAGCACTTGCGCCTCACGACGGGCGCGGGCAATCACGATGGCCCCGACACCCGCGCCGCAACCGATGTCCACGGCGCGCTGCACAGCCGTGAAGTTCTGTTGCAGGTGAGTATGGATCAGTTGGGCGAAACGATAGCTGTCAGGGCCGAAGAACACCGCGTCGCTGGCTTGCGTGGGAAACTGCGAATGGGCAAACAACAAGCCATCCAGGCTCGACCAGCGCACCCGGCTACGCAGCAAGCCGTCGTGCGCTTCCAGCACCTGGGCGTCTTGCAGTTGCCGCTGTTCGTCAGTGCTGATCAGCCCCGGCGCAAACGGCCGCGACCAGCCGAACACGTCCCGCAAGGTCTTGGCGCGCTCATTGCCGGGACGCTGGTTGACCCGTTCATGGGTCAACGGGGTCGGGGTGATGAAACGGTAGCCGTCGGCTTGCAGGCGTCGGCCCAGTTGCAGCAGTGCAAGGTCCGGCTCGGACAGGCGTTCTTCTTCATTCATGCAGGGCTCCCTAACGAAGTGCGGATTTGAGTTCGATGAACCGGCGAGTTGCCAGCAGCCCGGCCGGATGGCTGTGGCAGCGGGCACAGAGCCAGGGCATCAGGACTTGCATCTGCTCGTCCGGCGTGCGGCCTTGCAGCGCCTGTTGCAGACTTTGCACATCGGGATCGTCCATCGGCGTCGCGGGCGCGCAAGCCGCAACCGGCGCACGCCGGGCACCGGATTTCGCACCCTCGTCCAGCCAGTCACCGGCGATCCAGTCATGCAGCAGCTGTTTTTCGTAGGGGCTGAACACTCCGAACATGGCCGCGCCTGCGCCGTCGATCAGCGTCCAGAAACGGCTGTGTTGCGGGTCTTCATGGCGCTTGATCCAACCTTTGTTCTGCATGGCCGTCAGGAACCCTTCCAACTGACCCGGCGCCGAGAGCCACTGGTTGACGGTCTTGCCTTCGAACTTGCAGTAATCGGAATGCATGTGCTGACCGAACGGGCGTTTGCGTTCGAGCATATCCAGCACTTCGCGATTCAGGTCGAACGAGCCGATGATGGCCCGGCTGCCCTGCCCCAGATCATTGAGGCGATAGCCCAGCGCGACTCGCTGCCAGAAGGCCTCGCGGTCCGCTTCCATCGGCATCAGCTGCAGCAGCGCTTGCACGGCCTTCTGCGCATGGCCGGTGCTGGCGTTATCGATGGTGACGTGGAGGGTGAAATAGTACGGATCGATGTCCAGTTCGCTCAGCTCATAGGCGCTGATCAACAGATGCAGGGGCAATTGCTCGTAGCCCAGGTTGTAGCCGATGACCTCCGGCAAGTACTCGTCGCCGGCATAGCCCAGGGCCAGTTGCACGGCGCCTTGCAGATACAGATCGTCGTCGATGTCCGGGGCGTCCGACAGGTCGTATTCGGCGAGCAACTTGCGATAGAGCACCACATGATTTTGCGCGGGATGACCGTCCCCCAGCTCTTCCAGATAGGTGCACAACAACCCTTCGAAACGGTGGTCGTGCCAGTGCTTGACCACGCCATACAGCCAAGCGCCGTCCACCCGTTTGGTCGGGGCCACGGCCTGGAGGAAGTACAGGGCGTGGGCCTTGCCGCTGAAGAACTCCCGCGGGCCGCCGTTTTTGCGCCGCTGCAGGTAATCAGCGTATTGCCGGGCCACGCCGGCGCTGTGTTGTTCGACCCAGGCCTGCAGCACCGTAGGATCAGAGGGCATTTCCTGGGGGAGCGCCTCGGCTTTGGCGATGCATCGCTGGAGGAACGTTTGGGCAACGGCTTGCTTGTCGGCATCGTCGGGGCCCTGGAACAGCCGTTCATAGCATTGGCGCACCTGTCCGTTATGGACGACGGGGTGCACGGTGGCCGGCTGGGATTGGAGGGGTGTCAGCGCAGTCATAAGGGCCTCTCGGTTCTTGGCGGACGCTGAATCAGAACGTCTCTTCTTTTGCAGAGCGCGGGGAACGGCGAAAAATTCCGTCGGATTAAATGGCCGGCGGATAAACGGAGGCTTGCGGCTTTGATGGGAACCCTCGCTTCGCTCCGGGCCTCAAACACTCAGAACACGCATTCGCCAGGCGGTACCAGGCGCTATCCAAGGAGCAACGATGACGTTCACAGTATGGGTAGCGGTGCTCGGCGCGGTGTTGCTGACCCTGGCCCTGACCTCCTCTTATCTGCGCTGGATGCCGGTCACCACCTCGGCGATGTGCCTGGTGCTGGGTGTCGCTATCGGGCCGCTGGGGCTGGACGTGCTGAAGCTGGACATCAGCGACTCGTCGGTCTGGATGGAACACCTCACGGAAGTCGCGGTGGTGTTTTCGCTGTTCGTCAGCGGCCTCAAGTTGCGCCTGCCTCTCAAGGACCGCACCTGGCGCGTGGCCTATGGGCTGGCCGGGCCGGTAATGATCCTGTGCATCACCGGCCTGTGCCTGGCGTTGCACTATCTGCTGGGCCTGGGTTGGGGCGTGTCGATGCTGATCGGCGCGATGCTGGCGCCCACCGACCCGGTGCTAGCGGCGCTGGTGCAGGTCAACGATGCCCGGGATGACGACCGGGTACGGTTCGGCTTGTCGGGCGAAGCGGGACTGAACGACGGCACGGCGTTTCCCTTTGTAATCCTGGGTCTGTTGATGCTGCGTGAGGACGGCAGTGGTTTTCTCGGTGAATGGCTGCTGCGCAACGTCCTGTGGGCCGTGCCAGCGGGGTTGCTGGTCGGCTACTGGATGGGCCGCGGCATCGGCAAGCTGACCCTGTCGATGCGCATCAGGAATGCCGACAGCACCTTGTCGCCCAATGATTACCTGGCCTTGGCGCTGATTGCCCTGGCCTACGTCGTGGCCGAGTGGATCCAGGGCTATGGCTTTCTCTCAGTGTTCGCCGCCGGCCTGGGGCTGCGTCAGGCCGAGGTCCAATCCACCGATGAAGGGGCGCCACCGGCAGAACACCTGGTGCAGCCGGTGGTGGGCCACGAAACCGTCGATCCCCAACAGGCCGTCGTGGGCGATACCGAGACGCTGGACGATGGTCAATTGGCCGCCGGGGTGATGATGAGCGACATGCTGGCGTTCGGCAGCTTGGTGGAGCGGTCGATGGAAGTCTTCCTGGTGACCCTGCTGGGGGTCGTGCTGGCCAGCCATTGGGACTGGCGAGCCTTGGTGATCGGTGCCCTGCTGTTTTTCGTGATTCGCCCGTTGAGTGTGCTGGTGGTGCCCTGGCGGCGATTGCTCGACGGACCGCAACGATTGTTGATCGGCTGGTTTGGCATTCGCGGGATCGGCAGCCTGTTTTATCTGTTCTTCGCCCTGAACCATGACCTGCCGCCAGCGGTGGCTCAACTGTGCATCAATCTCACCTTGTCGGTGGTGGCCCTGAGCATTCTGGTGCATGGCGTCACCACCCAGCCCACGTTGGCATGGTACGAGCGCCGTAAGCAGTCGAGTTGAGGCGCGTGTGCCTCAACCGCCTGGATTGCTCAGCTGGATATAGACCGAATACGCCCCCAGCAATACCCAGAACGTGGCGAAGATCCAAGGGGTACGCAACGAAAACAGCAACGACTTGCGGTAGCCCTTGTGGGTCGACTCCCGCTTGCTGAACAGCGGCGATTCGTCATAGGCCAGACCCATCAAGGGTTCGGCGCGCAATAGTTCGCTCTGCTTGAAATGCCAGTGATCGATGATCTCGTAGGCCGCCTTGATGCCCGGCCAGGCATTGAGCGAACTGAGGAATCCCAGTAAGGCCAGGAATGGCGGCACGACCAGCGTGAACAACTTGCCCCACTCCGGGTTCAGGTTGGCCATGCAGGAGGCAAAGGCGATCACCAGAAAGGATTGGGCGGCCAGGTAAGCATCGGTTCGATTGGCCAGGATGCTGGTTTCGTATTGGATCTCCCGGCGATAGAAGTCCAGTCGCTCCTTGGGCGAGCCGAACAGTTTGGCGTTGTGTTCCGTCAGTTCTTCTTCCGGGGTGGGTCCGGTGAGTATTCTGGGCATTGCGCAGGTGCTGCCTCAATGATGATTCGGACTCATTAGAAGAACCCGGCGCGCGGCAAGTTCAAGCCAATGGACCACAGGTGCAGCAAAGTCCGAGGAAACGCTGCCCACGCGCCAAGGTCTTTAATGTGTAAAGGGCAAGAGGACCGCTGCGTGGATTATCTTGGATGGGTGCAATGGCCGGCGATGCTCGTCACGGTGCTGGCCGCCTGGTTGATCGGCTCACGCCAACCCCGCCGCAGGGTGGCGGGATTCAGTTGTTTTATCGCCAGCAATATTCTGTGGGTGGTCTGGGGGCTGCATACCCATGCGTATGCATTGATCGTGTTGCAGTTTTGCTTGTGTGCGATGAATTTGCGTGGGTTCAAGAAGAACACTGAATAAGTGCCTGCTATTGTGCTGTAGGAACTGCCGAAGGCTACGATCTTTTGATCTTTCGCTTGGGACTCAAGTGTCGGGGAAAGATCGCAGCCTCGTTGCACTCGACAGCTCCTACGCAGCTCCGTTGCCACAGGAGCCGGGCCTTGCATTCCTGTTTACTTCATCGTCTGCCCAATGACCTGCATCAGGTCAATCTGCTTGAACGGCTTGATCAACCGAGGCAGTTGTGTGGCGAACCCTTCCAGGCGTTCGGCATAACCGGTGGCCAGGATGATGGGCAGGGTCGGTTGACGGTTGCGCAACAATTTTGCCAACTGCGCGCCGTCCATTTGCGGCATGGCCATGTCGGTGATCACCAGGTCAATGTCCGGGTTCTGCTCGTACAGCTCCAGCGCCTGAGCCCCCGACGGGGCGCAAAGGACTCGGTGCCCGAGGTCTTCGATCAGCAAGCGCGTGCTGGTCAGCACCAGGCTGTCATCGTCGACCACCAGCACTTTCAACTCGTGGACCGGCGGCGCTGCCTCTTCGATCGCCGCTTTGCCAGGGGCCGTATCGCCGGCCACCGGCAACCACAATTCGGCGGTGGTCCCCAGGCCTTTCTGGCTTTTGAGTATCAGGCGGCCACCCAGCTGTTCCGCCAGGCCATGCACCATGGACAGCCCCAGACCCGTGCCCTTGCCGACGCCCTTGGTGGTGAAGAATGGGTCCACGGCCGAAGCCAGCGTGGCGTCATCCATGCCCTCGCCTTCATCGGTCATCGCCAGGCAAATGTAGCGTCCGGGGGCCATCGGCTTGTCCGGCCCGGCATCAGCCCCTTGCCGCTCCTCGGCGGCAATGACGATCCGGCCGCCATGGGGCATGGCGTCCCTGGCATTGGTTGCCAGGTTGAGAA
The DNA here is from genome assembly GCF_900119265.1 of Pseudomonas sp. NFACC04-2. Lineage (NCBI taxonomy): Bacteria > Pseudomonadati > Pseudomonadota > Gammaproteobacteria > Pseudomonadales > Pseudomonadaceae > Pseudomonas > Pseudomonas sp. NFACC04-2. The sequence continues at coordinate 219,048 of NZ_FPJC01000003.1, read as the reverse complement.
TCGCCAGTTCCAGTTGATTGACATCGGCCAGCACCGGCGACAGCGCCTCGGCGAAACGGGTCTGGATGTGTATCGACGGACCCAAGGAGCTTTGCAGCAGGCCGCTGATGCCCTGTACCAGGGCCGACAGCTCGACCGATTCGTAGGTCAATTTCTGCCGGCGGGCAAACGCCAGCATGCGCTGGGTCAGCGAAACCCCGCGCAGCGCGCCCTGGGTCGCGTTGTCCAGCAATTGAGTGAGTTTCGGTTCGTTGGCCATGCGCTTGCGCACGATTTCCAGGTTGCCAAGGATGACCGTCAACAAGTTATTGAAATCATGGGCAATACCACCAGTGAGCTGACCGATGGCTTGCAGTTTCTGGGATTGAAACAATGCCTCACGGGCCTGTTCAAGGGCCTGCTGGGCCTGGGTGGCATCGGTTATGTCGCGGGTGATCTTGGCAAACCCCAGCAGCGTGCCGGTATCACTGCGAATCGCATCGATGACCACGTGGGCCATGAAGCGCGTGCCATCCTTGCGCATGCGCCAGCCCTTTTTCTCGAAACGCCCTTCGCTGGCAGCGATGCTCAACGCGCGCTGCGGCTCGCCGGCATCACGATCCTCGGGGGTGTAGAACATCGAGAAATGCCGGCCGATGGCTTCCACCGGAAGGTACCCCTTGATCCGCTGCGCCCCCAGGTTCCAGTTGGTGACCTGACCTTCAGGGTCGAGCATGTAGATGGCGTAGTCGGTGACGCTCTGCACCAGCAGGCGAAACTGCTGCTCGCTTTGCTTGAGGGTTTCCTCGGCTATCTTGCGATCGGTCAGATCACGGGTGATCTTGGCGAAGCCGAGCAAGGTACCACTCTGGCTGTCGATGATCGGATCGATCACCACGTGGGACCAGAACAGCGTGCCGTCCTTGCGCACCCGCCAGCCCTCGCCTTCGAAACGTCCCTCATGCAGGGCCGTGTCCAGCGCCCGTTGTGGCAGACCGGCGGCGCGGTCCTGATCGGTATAGAAACGGGAGAAATGCTGGCCGAGGATCTCGGACTCCTCATACCCCTTGAAACGCCTGGCCCCGGAGTTCCAACTGGTGATGATGCCCGAAGGGTCGGTCATGTAGATGGCGTAGTCGACCACCGCGTCGATGAGCAGGCGAAAGCGCTGTTCTTCGTTCATGAGCGGGGGTTTGGGGGCATTCTCGAGCATCTGGCCGGGGCATCCGTGTGGATTTTTTGCGGATTATGGAGCAAGTCTGGTGCCAGGAAAAATGATTGAGCGTTGGGAGCGCAATACTCAGCGCTCCCAGGCTATTCACAAACCCAAGCCCTATTGGATTCCCCTGTGGCGGGGTGTGTTTCCTGAGTGACAGACCACCAGCGCGGCAATAAGTGCTGCACCCTGGCCTCGCCGAACCGATCATCGATCAGCATCACCACCCCGCGATCCTGTTGGGTGCGGATCACGCGGCCTGCCGCCTGTACGACTTTCTGCAGTCCGGGGTAAAGGTAAGTGTAGTCATAGCCATCGCCAAAGATCGCCGCCATGCGTTGCTTGATCTGCTCATTGACCGGGTTGAACTGCGCCAGCCCCAAGGTGGCGATGAACGCGCCGATCAGGCGTGAACCCGGCAAGTCGATGCCCTCGCCGAACGCGCCACCCAGTACCGCAAAGCCAATGCCTTGGCTGTGTTCCATGAATCGTTCGAGAAACGCCTGCCGGGGAGCTTCGCCCATGCCCCGCGATTGCGTCCAGAGGGCTATCTGCGGGTGCCGCTCGGCAAACAGCCCGGCCACTTGCTGCAAGTAATCGAAACTGCTGAAAAAGGCCAGGTAGTTGCCCGGGCGCTCGCTGAACTGGCGGGCCATCAACGTGACAATCGGTTCCAGGGACGCCTGGCGATGGGCAAAGCGCGTGGAGATGCGGCTGACTACCTGTACATCCAACTGTTCGGCCTTGAACGGCGATTCGACATCGATCCACACCGTATCGCCCGGCGTTCCCAGCAGGTCTGCGTAGTAATGTCGAGGGCTCAGGGTCGCGGAAAACAGCACGGTGCTACGGGCCGCCGTCAGCCTGGGCCGCAGGAACGCGGCCGGCACCACGTTGCGCAGGCACAGCGTCGACAGGCTGCGCTGGCGGCCGAGTTCGCGCTTGTGGATGTCGAACAGAAAGTGCTCGTCGAAGGCTTCCGCCACCCGGCCAAACTGCAAGGCGTCGAAGTAGAACGCCTGCAAGCCGCTGTCCAGGCCCTGGGGGTGATCGTTGAGGTAATCGCCGATGGCGGTGGTACAAGTGGCCAGGGCCTGGAGCAGCTTTTCCGGCAGTTTTTCATAGGCCTGATAGGCCGCCACCTGGGGCGTATGCAAGGCGTTCCACTGGCGATTGACCCGCTCCAGGGATTTCTTCAGCGCTTCGGGGGCGGTTTTGCGCACGCTGCTCAACGTGGCCTGGTCAAGGGTCGCGCTGTACATCTGCCGTCCGCGCTCCACCAGGTTATGGGCCTCGTCCACCAGGGTCGCGACCGTCCAGCCATTGGCCTGGGCCAGGCCAAAGAGCAAGGCGCTGAAGTCGAAGTAATAGTTGTAGTCGGCCACCACCACGTCGGCCCAACGGGCCATTTCCTGGCTGAGGTAATACGGGCACACCTCATGGGCCAATGCAATGTCGCGCAATGCCGCCTGATCGAGCAACGAGACCCGGCTCGCCGCTGCCCGGGCGCCCGGCAGGCGGTCATAGAAACCTCGGGCGAGCGGGCAGGATTCGCCATGGCAGGCGTTGTCCGGGTACTCGCAGGCCTTGTCCCGGGCGATCATTTCCAGCACCCGCAACGGCATCGACGGCGCACTGTGGGTAATCACCCGCGCCGCATCCAGGGCCAGCTTGCGCCCCGGGGTTTTCGCCGTGAGAAAGTACACCTTGTCCAGTTGCTGCGGCGCCAACGCCTTGAGCATCGGGAACAAGGTGCCGACGGTCTTGCCGATGCCGGTGGGCGCCTGGGCCATCAGGCAGCGGCCGGTACTGATTGCCTTGAACACCGACTCGGCCAGGTGCCGTTGCCCGGGCCTGAAACCCGCATGGGGGAAGACCAGCGCCTGCGCGCCGAGGTTACGCGCCTGTCGATGGGCCATTTCCTGCTCGGCCCAGGCCAGGAACAGCGTGCATTGTGCTTCGAAGAAGGCTTGCAGCTGAGCCGCCTCGAAGCGTTGGGTGAGGCAGGTTTCCTTTTCGCTGACGATGTCGAAATACACCAGGGCCACGTCGATGTGCGGCAACTGCCGCTTTTGGCACATCAGCCAGCCATAGATTTTCGCCTGGGCCCAATGCAACTGGCGATGGTTGGCCGGCTGCTTGCTCAGGTCGCCCCGATAGGTCTTCACCTCCTCAAGGCACTGGCGGACCGGGTCGTAGCCGTCGGCCCGGCCTTTGACCGTCAATGTTTGCCAGTGACCTTCGAGGGCCACTTCAGCCTGATAACCCTCGGTGCGCCGCGAGGCAACGGTGCGATGGCCGGCGATGCCTTCCAGGGCTGTCGGCGAGGGGGTGAAGCGCAGGTCAAGGTCGCCCTCTTTGGCGGTGAACTCACACAGCGCCCGCACGGCGATGCTGTAGCTGGGTGTCGGGCTCATGTGTGCCTATCGCGAGCAAGCTCGCTGCCATGGATGATCGGCGATGGTTCGTCTTCTGTGGGAGCGAGCTCGCTCGCGGTGACAGACGCTGCCCATTGCACATAGCAAACGGCGACGGGCATCTGGTGCTCGTGACAGAACTCCAGCCAGCGCAATTGGTTGTCTTGCAGACGATCACCGGGGCCTTTGACTTCGATCATGCGGTAAGTCTTGTGCTGCGGCCAGAACTGGATCAGGTCCGGCATGCCGGCGCGGTTGGCCTTGATGTCCAGCAGCAGGCGCTGGAACCAGTGCTTGAGGTGTTCGGCCGGCAAGCAATCGAGGGCCTGTTCCAGCAAGGGCTCGGACAACGCGCCCCAGAACACGAAAGGCGATTGCACGCCCCACTTCTCAACGTAACGACGACCGATGGTCTGCCGATAGCGGCCATCGTCCAACTCCGCCAGGCAGGCTTCGAACAAGTCGGCGCGACGGGCATGGAAATCCTCATTGAGCAGGTCGACCGGCCCGCGCTGGAACGGGTGGAAAAACGCGCCCGGCAACGGTGCGAAGATCGCCGGCCAGCACAGCAGGCCGAACAGTGAATTGATCAGGCTGTTCTCGACGTAATGCACCGGCGCGGTTTCATCGTGCAGGTGGGCCTGGACGTGATATTCCACTGACAAGCCCGGATCGACGCGAGGCAGATGCAGTTCAAGGCGCTCCACTTCCCGGGCTATGGTCCGTGGCACCGGCGGGCCGCCCAGCTTGCGCCGCAGGCGAGGCACGATCCGGAGCAAGGCCTGGGCTTCGGCGGCATTTTGCGGTGCCTGCGCCGCCGCCTCGCCCAATTCAAGGGCCAGGGCATACTCGCCGATTCGCTCCAATACCCGGACCATCCGCAGTCGCGCGCCCGGGTAGGTGCAATCGCGATAGATGCACAAGGCCAAGGCCCAATCGCCGAGGCGCTCGCCGTGCTGGCCGATCTGGAACAACAACTTGCCCCGGCGTCGCTCCAGCCACGGATTATCCAAGGACAGTCCGTTGACCTGGGCGACGATCGATTCCAGGGGCTCGCCGGCTTCGAAGCGCTGCTGGCAGTCGTGCAGGAACAGGCAGGCATCGACGTCTTCGCGACTGCGCAAGCCTCGCGACTCGGCGCTGAACTCAACGGTTTCGTAGGTGAAGATGCCCAGGTCCGCCAGGACGAATTCCGACCAATCCTGGTAGAGGTTGCCAAAGAACATCAAGCGCAGCCTGTCGCACAGGTGCATGATCGTCAGGCTGTACAGGCGGTCGTCAAGCTGCGGACACCAGGTACGAAAAGGCTGGAGCGGGCTGGGGCGGTTATCCAGGGCCTGGAGCCATTCGGTCTTTTTCGCCTTGGGGTGTTCGATCAGGTGGCCCAGGCACAGAAGGATTTCCGCCTTGAGCAGCACTTCGAACAGCTCAACGAGCCCGATGGGGGCCTGTTCCTCGACCCATCCCAGGGCCAATAGCGGCGCGGCGGCGGCGCCAATGTCGCCGATTTCCGGGTAACTCAGCTTGCTATGACGAAACCGCAGCCCCTTGCGCATCACCATCCGCACCAACAAGCCCTGGGAAGCACGGGGCAGCGCCGTGAAATCGTCGATAAAGCGCTGCTCTTCGCTGCTGAGCACGTCGGCATAACGCTGGCTCAACCACGCGAGCACTTGCTGGAAGTTGTTCAGGTAGTAAAACGGATCGTCGAGAGAACGGGCTGCCACGGAAAGAAAACGCCAAGAAGGTCGGGGTACTGGTTATGCATACAGATAACAGCTGTAAACCACTCAGGCAACCGCAAAAGATGAACGGTCTCCTATATTTAAGGTGAAATCCTTCAGCTAGCGATGAACTTTCCTACGACAAGCGAGACCAATGGCGGTTAGTTAATGTGATGGCGCGGTCGAATCAGCTGCTCCGTGTCCTTTGATTGAGAGGTTATGGTTATGAACATCAGGTTTCTGGGCATGCCCCTGGTCGCCGTGGCATTTATGGCTCTGGCTGGCTGCGCGTCGCCCACGGTAGTGACCTTGCAAAACGGTACCCAGTATTTGACCAAGGACACCCCTAACACCCGCACCGCCGACGGTTTCTACGAGTTCGAGGATATATCCGGCAGGCAAGTCCGGGTCCGCGCCGATGATGTGGCAACCATTCGCAAGGAAGACTGATTTCCAGGCCTGTAGGCAGCCATCGCGAGCAAGCTCGCTCCCACATTTTTTTTCCGGCGCTCGCAGAATCCTGTATTCACCACCCATTCCTGTGGGAGCGGGCTTGCTCGCGAAAGCGGTGGGTCAGTTTGCAATGATGTTGAATGTTCAGACCCCTTCGCGAGCAAGCCCGCTCCCACAGGGTCCGGCGGTGAACACTAATCATGCGTACACCGAAATCCCCCGTGGGAGCGAGCTTGCTCGCGATAGCGATATCAGGCGAACACGATCCCTTCGCCGCCTATCTGACCGATACCAACGCCCACCAGGGTCACGGAACTGTCGCCGACCTTGAGCAGCGTGTCATTGCCCACTTGCGACAGGTGCTCACTGTAGTCATGAACGGCACCGGCACCAGGTACGCCGAGGAACACCAGTTTGTCCCCCGCCTCGTAACCGCTGATCCGGTCCTGGCCGAACGCGCCGTTGAAAAGGAAGGTGTCTCTGCCACCGCCCGATTGCATCAGGTCGTTGCCCGCACCGCCGACGAAGGTGTCGTTACCCGCGCCGCCCACCAGCACATCGTTGCCGTCCTGGCCGAACAGCCAGTCACCCTTCGCGCTCGCCACCAGGGTGTCGTTGGCCGCACTGCCCTTGACCGAAGACGCATACGCCGTCAGGTTGCCGCCCGCCACCAGACCATTGACGGTGACGGCGTGGCTCACCTCATTCTTGAGCAACCCCCAGAACAATCCCGGCTCCTTACTGACCAGCGTGCCGATGTCGCGGGTGATACTGATCCCGCCATGGCCATCGCGCAGGTACAGCGTCCCCGCCCCGTCATGGGCGAAACTGAAATCCTTCACCGACTGCTGCAGTTGCAGGCTATTGCTGCCCTGCCCGCCCAGTATCACGTTGTAACCGCCGCCATCGCGAAAGGTGTCATTGCCGGCACGACCTTCCAGGTAGTCGTTGCCCTGGCCGCCCTGGATCAGGTCATTGCTGTCGCTGCCGATGATGAACGTGCTGCCGGTATGGGTTTCAGCATTGCGGTTGAGGTCCTGCACCCAGGTATTGGCCCGCGCGGGGTCTGACAGGTTGGCGACGATGACCGTGGAGTCTTTCTCGGTGAGGTCGTAGAACGCCGAATCCATGATCCGGCCCATGCCATCGCCGTAGCCGCTGGGCAGATGAGAAATCCAGGTGGGGATGTTGAGGATGGAAAATGGCAAGACGTTCCATGCCGCCGAAGCGTAGTGGTCATTGAAGTTGACGATATTGTTGGTGGCTGATTCCTGTTGCCCATCGTGCACGCCTACCGACGCGAGGTTGAACGTCGAGCCGTCCAGGACGCGGAACACCGGATCGTTCTCGTAACCGATATTCAAGACCTTGTCGGTACTGCTCTGGGTCGGCGAGGCGTAGGCGATGTAGTTGGCATCGGCGTAGAACCCCGACCATTGGCTGGCGCTCAAGTCCGCCAGGCTGTTGACCGCCAACCCGCCCAGGCTGTGGCCGCTGACCAGCACGTCCGCGCCCGTCAGGCCATGGGCCTGAGCAAACTTCGCGACGTCCCCCAGCAGGTTGCCAAAGGCTTCGCCGGCGTAGTTTTTCGCATAGTCCTTGGGCCCCAGGGCGGCCATCAGATCGTTGATCGCGTCGCCAATGGAATCGCCAATCAGGTTTTCCCGAGGGCCGCTGGTGCCGCGAAACGACACACCGATTTCCTGCAGGTGACCCGCGGCGTCGTACTTGCCGAGGATCTCGACCTGCGCGGTGGTGTAACCGGCTTTTTCACCAAAAAACGTCCCGCGGCCATCCACCTTGCCAGCGTAGCCCAGTTGCGTGGCGCTGATGGGCGTCCAGCCGGCCTTCTGCACCGCCTCCAGGGCGAGCTTTTCCGAATCCGGGTTCCACGGCACGCCGGGAATCACCCCTTGGGAGTCGGTGCTCCCCAGCAGCGCGGTGACCAGAGTCGCCGGCAGACCGGCACCGAAGCCGTTTTGCTGGTACCCGGCGGCAAAGCCATGGTCGAGGTTGTGATAGGAGTACAGCATGATCGCCATTGCGTCGCTGACCAGTGCCTTGGATTCGGCGGTGCCGAGGTTTTTGTAGTCGTAGATACCCATGGTTGTTGCTCTCTTTTTGTTGTTGGAATGCTAAAACCGGGAGGTAACTTTTTTTGTGGCGAGGGTGCGTGCTCCCGCTCGGGTGCTTGCAGCCGCCCTGGGGAGCGTTTCGCACTCCAGCGGGAGCAAGCTCCCTCGCCACAGGGGCATGTCCAGCCCCTTCTTCATGGTTAGAACTGCCAATCCAGGGTCAGGCCCACGCCGTGGGTTTTATCCCGGGAGCCAATCAGGCCGTTGTAGTCCAGGTTGACCCGCACATCCTTGGCGACCGCGAGCCCGGCGCGGGCGCCGACCACGGCGGCGTTACGGTCCATCGACACGCTCTGCACCGTGAAGGTGTTGCTGCTGCCTGCGAAGGCCAGGTCCTGTTCGGACGTGGTATGGCTCAGGTTGTGCTGCCAGCCGAGGGAGCCGGACAGCTGCAGTTGCTGTTGATCCGACAGCGCCAGGGTTTGGCTGGCCCGCACGCCCAGGGTCGAAAGTACGGCATCGCGGCGGTCGTCGCCGCCGTGCAGGGCTGCGTTGTCGCCTTTCTCATGAAAGCTGTCGCTGTCCAGGTGCACAAAAGCCAGGTTGGCGAACGGTTCCAGGGCCACCACTTGCCCGTCCAGGCGATACGCCGCTTCGGTGAAGAGCTGGGTGGTCCGGGCATCGCGCTTGGTTTTCTCCCGGCCACTGACGTCTCCCCATTGCAAGTCGCGCTTGACGTCGATGCGGTGCCAACTGTGGGCGCCGCCGACGGTCAGGCGCAGCGCGTCGATCTCATGCCCCAGATAGACACCCAGGTGATAGCTGTCGGCCTTGGCCGAAGAATGGGTGCCATCGCCCATGCTCAGCGAACTGTCGCTGTAGCCGGTGACGAAGCCCAGGCGTGTCTGGTCGCTGATCAGGCCATCGACGCCGGCCAGCAATCCACCGATGGAGCTGGTGGTACTGGCTTGATCATGTCCACCCTCGTTCTTGCCCCAAGCGCCCAGTACCTTGAACCAGGCATTGCTGCTGGCGTCGGTCGGCGTACCGGCGTCGTAGAGCGCGTCCTGGCGCAGGCGATCACCCACGGTGTCGCGCAGTTGACGGCTGTCATTGATCAGCAGCGTGCCGATGGCCGGATGGATTTCACCGGACAACTGCTGGAACGCCTGCTGTGCCACCGCGGTGCTGGGCGCCAGCAGCAAGGCCTCGTACAACCCGTTGCCCGCGCCCAATTGCTCGGCGGCGGTGGCCACGGAACGCTGGTTGGGCGTCAAGCCGAGGCTGGCGAATGACGCGTCGTTACGCTCGACCGCCAGTTGAATGCCGTTGGCGCTGTACGCCAGGTCGCCCCCCAGAAACGCGTAGTTGGGCAAGACTCGCGTGAAACGCCCATCAATGCCACCGGCGGCCTGCAAGATATTGAACTGCCTGCCCAGCAGGCTTTTCACTTCGCCAGCCGTCAGCAACGTCGGGCTGTTTTCCAAGGACAGCGACACCGTCGCCCCGTCAATGGACGCCTTGCCGCCCGCCACGATCAGGTCACTGGAGGTGGGCGAGACTTCCACCGCGTAGTTCGAACCGGGTTGAAACGTCACGTCGCCGGCCACTTGCAAGGTGCCGATGGAGTTGCCCGGCGCCACGCTACCCCCGCGGCTGGCGCTCAGGCTAGCGATGCGCCCATTGCCGCCGAGGATGCCGCCGTCGTTGACGGTAACCGCCGACGCCAGCGAGCCATTGATCGCCAGTCGCCCTTGATTGACCAGGGTCGGCCCGCTGTAGGTGTTTTCGCCGGTAAGCACCAGGGTGCCAATGCCTTCCTTGGTCAACCCGCCGTGACCGGCGATGTCGTTGCGCCAAACGTCCAGGCCACATTGGATGCCGCTGCACACCCGCTCCGTGGGTTTGCCCGCATCGATGATCGCGCCGATGCCCGGCAGGTCCGCCACGAACTGACCGGAACCATAGGCGCCATCGATGCGAAACTCCGCGGGGATGTCCTGTTCGGTCACCAGCATCGACGGACCGTCGATGGCCTTGCCAAGGTTGATCATGCCCCAGCCGTACAACGAGTCGACGCCCGGCGCACCCATGTCGGTGGCGGTGGTACGCAGCACGCTCGCGACCTGGGCGCCGGTCATGTAGGGAAAACGCTCCATCAACACGGCCACGCTGCCAGCGACATGGGGCGCGGCCATGGATGTGCCGCTCTTGTTGGCGTAGCCCACGGTCAGGTCGTCGGCACTGGTGCCGCCGATCACGGCGCTGTAGACCCGGGTGCCCGGTGCCGACACGCAGAAACTGGCGGTGTAGCCGCAGCGCGACGAAAAGGTACTGATGGTGTATGGATTGGCGCTGGCGGTGTCCGGGTTGATCTGCAGCGCCGCCACGGTGAGCCAGTTCGGCGCGATGTCCGGAACGAAATACGCCAGCCCCGCGATGGCATCGGGGTTATTGAGGTTGTAGTCGTTGCCTGCGGCGAAAATCGTCACGATCCCGCTGCGCGCCGCCGCGATGGCCCCCTCGTAGGCGCCGCCGGGCTTGGTGCCCAGCAGGGGTTTGATCTGATCGAATTGCAGTTGCGCATCCTGCACGGTGAAGTGCGGGAACGCCGGATCGCGACCGCCCTGATCAAAGCGGTCGGTGATACCAATGCCCCAGCTGTTGTTGATGATCCGTGCGCCGCTGGCGATCAATGCGTCCCAGCCCGCCTTGTACACCGCGCCATCGTTGCCCCGGATGATGCCGTCTTCGGGCCCTGGGTCGCCGTTGTCAGCGCTGATGATCTGCGCATTGAACGCCACACCGTGCATCGGGCTGCCATCGCGACTGCCGGCGGCGATCCCGCCGACATGGGTGCCGTGGGACCCCAGCTTACCGTCCGAGCCAACGGTGGGTGAACCGTCGTAGCGGAACGGATCACCGGCCTTCACCGGGATGTAGGGATCGGTGTATTCGCGAATGCCGCTGGTGACCAACGTCACGACTTTTCCGGTGCCGGAGAACTCCGGGTGGGCCGCGTAGACCGGCTGGTCGAAGATCCCCAGCTTGACCCCCTTGCCGGTGTATCCGGCGGCGTAGGCCTGCTGCGCGTTGATTGCACCCAGCCCCCATTCGGCGTTGAATTCGCCGCTGCTCCAGCTGTCCGGATCACCCACCCTGCCGCTCTCGACATAAGGCGCCGCCTGGGCCGTGCCCAAGGTCGCCAATGCGCAGAGCATGGCATGGTTGAGGGCCTTGAGCAGGAACAGGCGACCTGCCGGCCTGGGGCGTTTTTTGTTATCGATTTTCATCACGAACCATCCTTAGTTGTTGTAAAAATCCTGTGGCTTGCTTGGCTTCTGTGGCGAGGGAGCCGGTTATTGCATCGGCGCCCGGGACACAAACGCCTCATCCACCTTCGCCAGGTCCTGCGGGCCGAGGGTGCCGGCGTAGTAATGCAGCTTGGTCCAGGCCATGAGGTAGTCGTAGCGGGCCTGGGCCAGGTCGCGGCGAGTGGTGTAGAGCTGTTGCTCGGCATTGAGCGCGTCGAGGTTGACCCGCTCGCCGCCGAGGATGCTTTGCCGGGTCGATACCACCAGCGCTTCGGCGGAACTGAGGGCTTTCTGGTAGGCGCGCAGTTTGTTCATCCCCGACACGCAGGCGCTGAACTGACGGCGCAGTTCGATCAACGTCTCGCGGGTCTTGGCCTCCAGTTCGTATTCGGCCTGTTCCATGTTGCGGCTGGCCTGGCGGGTCGACGCCGAGACGCCGCCGCCGGCATACAGCGGCACGCTGACTTCCAGGCCGATGGTGTTGGTGTCGTAGCGCTGGTTGTAGGTGTTGCCGCTTTCCGATTCGTTCTGGCGCATTGTTGCGTAGGCACTGACCTTGGGCAGGTGTCCGGCGCGGTTGCGTTCGACCTCGAAGCGCGCCACATCCACCGCCTGGCGCTGGGACGCCAGGCTGGGGTTATTGCTCACCGCCAGTTCGTGCCAGGTATCGAAGCTGGCTGGCTGCAAGGCAAAGGTCTGGAAGGTGTCGTGCAAAGGCGCCAGGTCGCCGATATCCAGGGCCGGGACGCCTATCAGCGAGCCGAGCTCACGCAAGGCGGCATCCTGCTCGTCCCGCGCCTCGATTTCTTCGGCGATTGCCAGTTCGTAGCGCGCCTGGGCTTCGAGGATGTCGGTGCGCGTGCCTTCGCCCTGGCGAAATAGCTGTTCGTTCTGCTGGAATTGCTGCTCGAACGCCTTTTTCTTGGCCAGGGCAATGTCGATCTGATCCTGGGCGAACAGCGCCTGGGTGTACTGACTCAGCACCCGCACCAAGAGCGCCTGGCTCTTGTCCCGAAAACTTTCGTCGGCGAACAATGCCTGGGCCACGCCCTTTCGATAGGCCGCGTACGCTTCGTAGTCCAGCAAGGGTTGTTGCAGCGTCAGGCTGGAGCCGTAGCTGCTGTAGTTGCGATCGTCATGCTGGCTGGCGCCACGGTCATTGAGGTACGTGACCTTGGATTGGTTGCGGCCCTTGTTGTAGCTGTAGCCCAAGTGCGGCAACAGCCCGGCCCGGCCAATGGCGCGGTTCTCCAGGCCCGCATCGCGCTCCTTGATCGCGCCCAGGTAGACCGGGTCATTGCGCAGGGCCTGCTCATAGAACTCGAAAGGTCCCATGGCCCAGGCGTTGTTGCACACGGAAACGGCCAGCACGGCCATCCAATAGAAACGCTTCATGCCACCGGACATCCTTATTCTTCGGTCAACGCAGAGCCAGCTCGGTCGAGCAGCGGCTTGAACAGGTAGTTGAGCAACGAGCGCTCGCCAGTACGTACGAACATTTCAGCCGGCATGCCGGGCTTGATCACCAGGCCGTTGAGCTTGTCCATCGCCACGTCGCTGACGCTGCTGCGCAGCACGTAATACGGCGTGCCGGTCTTCTCATCGAGCATCTGGTCGGCGGAAATCAGGCTGACTTCCCCCGGCACCCGCGGCGTGCGGTTCTGGTTGAAGGCGGTAAACAGGATGTCCACCGGCAAATGGGGCCCGACCTTGTCGATCAGGTGCACCGGCAGGTGCCCTTCCACCTCCAGCCGCGCGTCCTGGGGAACGATTTCCAGCAAGGTGTCGCCCTGGCGCACCACCGCGCCTTCGGTGTGCACGCCCAGGTTCACGGCGATGCCGTCGGCGGTGGCGAGGATTTCGCTGTGTTGCAACTCGAACCCCGCGGATTTCAGTTGCTGTTGCAAGGTTTCGCTTTTGAGCTGGGCGTCGGCCAACTGACTGCGCACTTCTTTCTGGTACTCCTCGTTGTGCTGCTGCAACTTCAGGCGCGACTCGACGATCCCCTGCTCCACCCGCCCGCTTTCGCCGCTGTTCTGCGCCAGTTCCTGCTGCACTTGCGACAACTGGCGCTGATAGTCCAGCAGGCGGTTGCGCGGGATGTAGCCGTTGTCGGCCAAGGGCTGCAGGTTGCCCAGTTGCAGACGCAGGGATTCGGCCTGGGCGGTCAAGTCGCCGCGGGCCCGACGCATGCCGGCCAATTGCGCCGTGGCGCCCTCGATGCTGGCGCGCAGCGCCGCTTGCTCGCGGGCGAAGGCTTCGCGGCGACTGCTGAACAGTTGCCGCTGGCCTTCGAGCACCAGGGCCAGGCGTGGATCGGGATCGCGACTCAGCTCGGCCGGGAAACTCACCTGCAACAGGTTGTCCCGCTCGCTTTGCCAGCGCGCCAGGCTGGCCCAGGTCATCCGGTACTGTGCCTGCAACGATTGCACATCGGCGTCGGCCTGGGTCTGGTCCAGGCGGAACAGCGGCTGGCCCTGCTTCACCGCCTCGCCTTCACGCACCAGGATCCGGCTGACCACACCGCTGCTCATCGACTGCACCGCCTTGCGCTTGCCTGAAACCACCACGGTGCCTTGCACGGGGATGCCTTGATCCAGTGGCGCCAGGCTGGCCCAGGTGAAAAAACTGCCGGCGCCCACCAGCGCCAGTATCCAGCCCATACGGGTGAAGAAACGGGCGTCGCGCTCCGGGCGCTCAACGTCCTGAGCCTGTTCGAGGTTCATCTCGCACTCCTTGCTCATACGCCACCCGGTTTGCTGGCAGCATGGTACTGGCGACTCATACTCAGTCCGTTGGGGGTTGCCTGGGAGCGGTCCCGTTGTGGTGCCTCCGATTGGCCGGACAGCGCCCGCAGTACTTCCTGACTAGGCCCGAAAGCCTGTAGCCGGCCCTCGTTGAGCACCAGCAGCTTGTCGGCCTGGGCCAGCACCGAGGAGCGATGGGTCACCAGCACGACGCTGGTACCCTGGGCCTTCATTTGCGCGATGGCGCCGGCCAGCGCCGCTTCACCGACCGTGTCGAGGTTGGAGTTGGGCTCATCGAGCACCACCAGGCTCGGCCGGTCGTACATCGCCCGGGCCAGGGCCACCCGTTGCTTCTGCCCACCCGACAAACCGCTGCCGTCCTCCCCCAGCACGGTGTCGTAGCCCTGGGGCATGCGCAGGATCAATTCATGGACGCCGGCCTGTTGTGCGGCAGCGACGACCTTTTGCGGGTCGGCCTCGCGAAAGCGGGCGATGTTCTCGGCGATGCTGCCGCTGAACAGCTCGATGTCCTGAGGCAGATAGCCGATATACGGGCCGAGCTGATCGCGATTCCAGCGATGAATATCGGCCCCATCGAGCCGCACCGTTCCCCCCAGTGTCGGCCATACACCCACCAGCACACGAGCCAGGGTGGATTTACCAGAGCCCGAAGCCCCCAGAATCCCGAGTACTTCCCCAGCCGCCAGGCTGAAGCTGACCTGCTGCAGGGTGGCGTTGCGTCGCCCCGGCGGGCCGGCGCTCACCTGCTCGAAACTCAGGTGGCCCTTGGGCGGCGGCAACACCATCGCATCATCCTGAGATGGGTAAGCCTGCAACAGCGCATCGAGGCGGCGATAGGCGAGCTTGGCGCCACTCCACTGTTTCCACACGGCAATCAACTGGTCGATGGGGCTCAATACCCGGCCCATCAGGATCGAGCCGGCAATCATCATTCCGGCGGTCATCTCGCCCTTGATTACCAGCAACGCGCCCAGGCCCAGCACCAGTGATTGCAGGCACAGGCGCAAGGTCTTGCTCAGAGAACTGATCACCGCGCCAGTATCGCTAGCCTGGTTTTGCAGGCCGAGAAAGCGTGAGTGCACCGCAAACCAGCGGCTGCGCAGCGCCGCGAGCATGCCCATGGCCTGGATCGTTTCAGCGTTGTGCAAATGACTGGTGGCCAATTGGCTGGACTGTTGCGAGTAGACGCTGGCCTGCCCCAACGGCTTTTTGGTCATGACTTCGTTCAGGCAGGCCAGGCCGATCAGCAGCAGTGTGCCGACGGTGGCGAATACGCCGAGCCAAACGTTGAACAGATAAATCACCAGCAGGTAAATGGGGAACCATGGCGCGTCGAAGAAGGCGAACAATGCGGGTCCCGTGACAAATTGGCGGACATGGGTAAGGTCGCCCAGGGATTGCCCGGCATTGCCCTCGCCCTGACACAGGTTGCGCTCGAACGCAGCCTTGTACACTTGGAGATTGAAGCGTCTTTCCAATTGGCTGCCGATGCGGATGACAATGAAGCTGCGCACCATCTCCAACAGCCCGATGAACACAAAGAACCCGACCACCATCAACGACAACATCGCCAAGGTGGTTTCGTTTTGGGATGACAACCCGCGGTCATACACTTGGAGCATGTATATCGAAGGCGCAAGCATCAAGACGTTAATCAACGCCGTAAAACAACCGACACTGATCAGAATGTGTTTATAAGCGCCCAGCGCTTTAAACAACGGCACGGCGACAGCGCCCCGGCTCTTAGTCATGGATCTTCCTGCTGTTGGCTTCGCCGGATATCCGGCTGTTATGCACTACCAATCTTTAATTATTAAATCGGCCCCGGCCGATGCGCACGCCTGATTGAACATACGCGCCTTGCCACGGGACAAATGTAACAATTTGTTAAGGTTCGATCGGGCGCTCAAGCCTGAGTATCAGGCCGGACTTCAAAGTGACCTGATAATGATGTTCTTGGCGCAACTCCAGATGCACTCTAGAGTTCTGTCTGCCAATCAGGGAAAGACCATCGGGTTCGGTAAACCAATGGACCGGCTCTTCCCCCAGCCAGTGCCCCAGGCATTCGGTTTGTCCACCCAGGGTCTGGTCAGCCCGAAGCTCGACAAGGCAAGTGTTGGACGGCTTGTCCTGTATCGCCTGGCTTTGCACGGTGTCCTGCGGGCTCGACAAAACGGCCAGCCACTGACCGGCCAACTGCGAGGGTTCTGCTAACAACAGGCTGCGCGCCATGGCGACTTCTCCACAAAACATCAACAGCGTAGCGAGCAACCCGACGGTTGCCTGAACGCTACAGGGCATCGACTTTCTACACATTTGCTTGATCCTGGCCGGGGTCCTGTAGGTGCTGTCGAGCGAAGCGAGGCTGCGATCTTTCCCCTACTACTTGAAAGACCGCAGCCTGCGGCAGCGCCTACAGAGTTGTTAGCCTTACGCCACGATATCCGAGGCCGCCGCCTGGCCAACGGTGCTGACCAGGAAGTCAGCCACGCCGTGCCCGGAGAAGTCCACCGACAGCAGGCTGTTGCCACCCGATGTCGACAGCACCGCATCGCCCGCCGCACCGGTGAAGGCGCTGACGAAATGCAGGCCCGCGCCCTGGGTGATGCCGGTCAGGTCGATCTTGTCCAGGCCGCTGACGAAATCGAGGATCTGGTCCGTCGTGCCCGGCCGCGAATCGGAACTGGCGGCGAATACGAAGGTGTCCGAACCCGAACCGCCCCAGAGCTTGTCCGCACCACCGGCGCCCCAAAGGATATCGTTGCCGGCACCGCCCTTGAGCTCGTTGGCCACCGAGTTGCCGATCAACAGGTCGCTGCCCGAGCCGCCGATGGCATTTTCGATGACGGCACCCTTGGCAATGGACACGTTACCCACCATGCCACCCACGTCAGAGAACGAGGCGTCATTGAGGTTAATCTTCTGGTTCTGGGTGAACCCGGAGAAATCCAGGGTATCGCGACCACCCGCGTCCCATACCGAAAAGACCACTTTGTCCGACGACGAAGAGGCACTGAGAAAATCGCGACCGGTGTTGGAATTGAAACCATAGGTCGAGTCGCCGGTACGGGTCGAGGTGTTGGCACCGTAAAGCTTCTGGATGGCCGCGATGTCATCCATCAGCGGCCCCGAGGCATAGGCTTCGACGCCACCCTTGCTGAAGTTCTGGTTGGTATTGCTTTCGCTCCAGTAGCTCATGACGCTGTAGCCACGGGTGTCCTGGCCATAGGTGGCGTCATCGTAGGTCGGGCTGCCTTCGCCGGCGTTGTAGTCACCCGGGTGGGCCAGGCCGAGGGTGTGACCGATTTCGTGGGTCAGGGTCTGGCGGCCGTAGTTGTTCAGGTCCGGATTCTTGTTCTGGGTATAGCTGCTGTTGATCAGGTACCAGGACGTCCCGTCATAACCGGCGCCTGTCCCTGGCAGATAAGCAAACGCCGCCGCGCCATCCTGGCCGCCGCTGTAGTTGCCGAAGGTCATGTGAGCGTCGCCACCGCTGGCTTTTTCGGTGAAGGTGACATTGGCCACGTCCGCCCAGGATTGCATGGCCAGGGCGGCCTGGCCTTTCTGCTGGGCGCTGAACTGGCTGAAGCCGCTGATCCCATGTTTGTTCATGGTGCTGGAAGAGGCAGACGTCAGGAAGGTATAGGTCAGCTCGATCTTGCCGCTGCCGTCCCGGTCCTGGTAAGCCGCGCCGTCGCGCAGCAACTGCGTGGCCGCCTCGTCGACGGAGTACGATGGTTTGCCGTTGACGGTCAGGTTACCGCCGCGGTCGTATTGGTGGCTGAAACTATTGATCTGGTTGAACGCATTACTAGGAGCTGCCAGTTGCGGGGCCCAGAGCAATTGTTCGGCAGAATCGATAGCGCTGTTTTTGACTTTCGACATAAACACACTTCCTTGTTTGCAAATGGAACAATTTAGTCAGACAGACGATCTCTGGCGAGATCGTCCTATCACTCGCCCAATGAGGACGCAAGAAACCTGACACAATTGGAAATCAAACGTCTAGTCATTTTTTTCGTTCAATTTCAAGCACTGCCCCTTAACGCCCATAAACAATAGGTTTCTGCCTTACTAGTGCGCACGCTCAACTGCCCGAGTTGCAGATTGTCGGACAAAACTCTATTTAAATATTAAATATGGGTAACTAGTCAGTTGCGGACAGCGTCGCACTTTCGCCAACTAAGTGCCAGCGAAGTGCTATTAATGAATATCTACTAAGCCTCTACGCCTTACTTGCGCAGACTTCCCGCAAACAGCCACGAAACCAGCGATGCACGGGGTCGGCGTCCATTCGTGGATGCCAGAGCATGGCGATCGTGAACCCAGGCACCGGGACCGGCAGCGCGAAACTGTGTAGACCGATCCGCAGGCTCGTGGTGTAGCGCTCAGGCACGCTGGCGATCAGGTCGCTGGCGCGGGCCAACCCCAGCGCCGAGGAAAAACCTGGCACGGTAGTGACGATTTCCCGGGACAGGTTCAGCGCCGCCAGGGCCTGATCGATAAGGCCATGGTCCAACCCGCGCATCGAGACCCCGACATGCCCACCCGCCGCATAGCCGGCGGCGCTCACCGCCGCGTGGCTCAGCGGGTGCCCCATGCGCACCACACCAATCAAGCGGTCGCTGAACAACGCCTGGGTTCGCAACTCCGGGCTGGTGTCCTTGTCCACGACGGCGGTCTCCAGGTCCACAGTGCCTTCGCGAAGCGCCGTGCTGTCCCGGTCGGTCTTTTCCATGAAGCGCAACCGCACACCCGGCGCTTGCTCGTGAATACGGGCGATCAGGTCGATGGCGAAATTTTCCACGAACCCCTCGCGAGTGCGCAGCGTGAAGGTACGGCTCAAGCGCCCGAGATCCGGCGTCGTCACCGGGCGCAGCACCGCCTGAGCCTGCTGCACCAACTGACTGACCTGTTCACGCAACTCCTGCGCACGGGGAGTCGGCACGAGCCCTCGCCCGGCCCGAACCAGCAGCGGGTCACCGGTGGTTTCCCGCAACCGCGCCAGTGCCCGGCTCATGGCCGACGGGCTGAGCCGCAGCCGCCGGGCGGCACCGGCCACGCTGCCTTCCGAGAGCAGCACATCGAGGGTGACCAGTAGATTGAGGTCCGGCGAAGACATGGCGAAGTCTCGAATTGAATAGATGGCGTCTGGTGCAGCTATAACCTGCAAACGCTGCGTCTTCCGCCATGTTATGCCTAGCTGTAACGTTCTGACAGCGCCATTTCGAACGCCACGGGTACAGGTAAAACGATGAAACCCATCAACACGCAACCAAGCCGGCCGGCAGCCGCACCCACGAGCCGGTTCTTTTCACCTCGTTGGGCCCTGGCCAGCCTTGCACTCTCGACGCTGCTGGCCTCTCTGGGCGCCAGTGTGGCCGCCGTGGCGCTGCCCACGCTGGCTCAAGCGCTCGATACCTCCTTCCAGCAGGTCCAATGGGTGGTGCTGGCTTATCTGCTCGCCATGACCACGCTGATTGTCAGCGTCGGCCGCTTGGGTGACCTGATGGGCCGTCGCAAACTACTGTTGGCCGGCATCGCCTTGTTCACCTTGGCCTCGGTACTTTGCGGCCTCGCCCCTTCGCTTTGGCTGCTGATCGCAGGTCGGGCGCTGCAAGGCCTGGGGGCCGCCATCATGATGACGTTGACCCTGGCCCTGGTCGGCGAAACGGTCGTCCAGGAAAAAACCGCCAGTGCCATGGGGCTGCTGGCAACACTGTCGGCGGTGGGCACGGCCCTTGGGCCGTCCTTCGGCGGGCTGCTGATCAGTGGGTTCGGCTGGCAGGCCTTGTTCCTGGTCAACATCCCCCTCGGCCTGCTGACGTTATGGCTGGCGTGGTACTCGCTACCGGTGCGACAAGCGCCGCCGAAGGCGCAAACGATTCGCTTCGATATTACCGGCACGGTGCTGTTGGCGTTGACGCTCGCCGCCTATGCCTTGGCCATGACCGCCGGGCGCGGGAGCTTTGGCGGGTTGAACATTGCGCTGCTACTGGCTGCGCTGGTGGGCGGCGGGATGTTCGTTCGGGTTCAGTCCCGGGCCGTGTCGCCGCTGATTCCCTTGGCCTTGTTTAGCGACAAGTCATTGGTCTCGGGCCTGGCGACGAGCGCCCTGGTCGCAACAATCATGATGGCAACGCTGCTGGTCGGGCCTTTTTACTTATCCATCACCCTCGGACTGCCAGCGACCTTCGTCGGGTTGGCGCTGGCAACAGGGCCGACCGTCGCGGCGCTGGCCGGGGTGCCGGCCGGACGCCTGGCGGGTCGGTTCGGTGTGCACCCCATGCGGTTCGCCGGCCTGGCGACCATGGCCCTCGGCTGCCTGATGCTGTCACTGGTTCCCCCTGCTCTTGGCATCGCCGGCTATATCGGCGCCATCGTGGTGACGACCTTGGGCTACGCATTTTTCCAGACTGCCAACAACACGGCTGTGATGGCCGATGTGGCCGCCCAAAGGCGGGGTGTCATAGCCGGGCTGCTCAACTTGTCGCGCAACCTGGGTTTCTTCACCGGAGCCTGCGTGCTCGGCGCAGTGTTTGCGAGCGCAGCGGCGACGAATGACATCACCCGCGCCAGCCCCGAAGCCGTGCTGAACGGCCTGCACACCACCTTCGCCGCCGCCCTGGCGGTGGCGGTCCTGGCGGTGGTCATCACCTTGAAATGCCGTGTGCCAGAGCGGTTGAGCGACGCCGAGGACACGCCGGACCAAGCGTGATGACATTCTGAGCATCGCCGCTTAAGTCGTGATCCAAATCAAAAAAAGTGAACCAATCGCAAAACGGACTGAAAAAATCCACATGAGCTTCATTTTCAGGTGCTATTTTTAGTTCTCACTGGTAGAGCCATGATGGCTCTTCCTTCCTGACATGAGCAAAAGGAAGCGCTCGATTGAAGACGGCGGGCAACACATGAATAAAGGATCTTTCAGCAAGGTTACGTTCCCCAATGCTTGCCAGTTGATGCGCTGGCACTTCCATCCCATGGGATTCGAAGCGAGCATGGATGCGCCTGGCAGTATGGTTGCCCGGCTATTCGACCGTGCCAGCGGCGAGACGATGATCGCCATTGCAGGGATCCCCTGCGCGACAGTGATGAATGCGCCGGATGTGGAACGAATAATCGAGGCGGTGGAGGCCGAGCTGGAAGCGTTTGTGCCACCGGTAGGGTTACGGCGGTTCGCTTCCTGACGGAACACCACTGAGCTTCTGAACGCGGCGCCTTCCTCTCCAGGGAAGGCGCCGCTTTTATATGCCTCTGGAACGCGTTTACCCCGCCACTCGGGGCTTATGTTTGTTTCATCCTTTGCGGGCACGACGATGGTCAGCGAAAAAGGGCTTGTCCACTGCAATACGATCCGACGCCTTAGGCGCGTTGACCGCCTGGCCGTCCTGGCCATCGACGTACCAGTAACAGTGCTGCACGGCGCGAGTGATGCCCACATACGCCAAGCGCAGGATTTCGTCTTTTTGCGCCGTGTCGTAGGGTTCGGCGTCTGCATCCTGGCCTAGCCCAGCCATTCGATAGACCTGGTTCTTGTAGGGCGAACTGCTCAGGTGCTGGCAGTCTCCCAACAAGAACACCGCATCCGCCTGAAGCCCCTTGGCGCTGTGGTAGGTCATCTGCCTGAGCCGTCGAGCCTCGTACGGCAAGCTAGAGTCGACATTAACTGTTGACTGAATATACTTTTCTATCAGTAGCTTATCGCTACTTTTTCGATACAGCATCAAGATTGAATCGCCCTTGTGATAGTGCTCCTCCAATCTCAGGGCCAACCCTTCATCGTCTCGATCCAACACTTTGACCGGGCTCAGCGATCGGGGCACGCCACTGGCCTTGGCTTTTTTGCCTGGGATAGCCGCGGCGGCGCGCACGATGTGCTCGGCAGCGTCGATGATGTGTTGATGGCTGCGGTAGTTGTCGGTAAGCATCACCCGCGTTGTCGCCGGTGAGGGAAATTGCTTGTTGAATGCCATGAAGTAGCTCGGCGAGCTGCCGCGCCAGCCATAGATCGATTGCCAGTCGTCCCCGACACACAACAAGGAAGAACGCTGGGCGCCGCGCCCCACATGCAGCGCAGGACCACGACTGCGGACTTCCCGAAGACTGGCGCGCAGCCAGGAGACGATCTGCGGCGATACGTCCTGGAACTCGTCGATCATCAGGTGCGAAAGCGGCCTGAGCAAGGCATCGGCCAGCAACTTGAAATTTTCCGGCGAGTGTTCGCTGAACAGCGCGAACATACGGTTATAGGTCATGATCGGCGGCGACTGATCGAGCAAATGGTCTTCGAATGCCCGCCAGTAACGGCTCAGCGCCTCGAAGAAATATCGATCGGGGTCATCCGGGGCAAAGGACATCCGGCCCACGGCGTCCGGGACGTCCAGGCCAAGGTTCTCGATAAAGCCCGCCGCCGCGACAAAACAGTCCAACAATGGCGCCGACCCCAGTTCACCCTTGACCTTATAGTCGAACCCAGGACCGGCACTGGCGTCGCCGGCCATGGATGCCACCACACGCTTTGATGCCTCATAACTTTCAAGCCATATCAGTGGCTTACGGCAGAAAGCTTGAAACAAGGTGCGCTTTACCGCCCACTCCGCACGGATACTCAACTTGGCGCCCGGACGACTGAGCCGGGCGTCTTCCCGCGGATCGAAACCCAGCATCACCCAGGCATCCAGTGAGGGCGCGTAGCCATGGCAGTGGAATATCGAACCATTGATTTCGAAAGTTTGTCGCTTTGGCTCGATCCCCTTGATTGGCCAGGCACCGGCGCGAAACCACAGGTCTTCGACGGCATCGCACAATTCTTCGTCGCGCTGGGCCGCCAGTTCGGTCACGGCCACCCGTTTTTGCACATCCGGGTGATCGCGCTCCAGCTCCTTGAGTTGCAGGGCATGGCGGGACAACGGCTGTATCAGCTCACGGAAACGCGCGTCCCGCTGGTAAAGGTTGTAGTAACAGGCATTGAGTTGCTGACGTTGGACATCGTTGATGCGCAATTCAAAGGGGTTGCCTTGGGCATCGTCGTCCGCTTCGGCGCGATGGCTCAGGGTCTCGAAGGCCTGGAGCCGCTCGAACCCGGGCAGGCTGCGGACCATGGGCAAGATACGCGAATGGAAGGTGCGCACCAGATCACGCGCTTGCTTGAGGCTGACGGTTCGTCCCCACAGGGCAAACACTTCGATCAATTTCTGGATGAAGTCCTTGCGTGATTCCCGGGTAAACGTCACCACGGTCATTGAGTCCAGTTCGAAGCCCAGGTAGTGGGACAGCAACACAATACGCAGCACCAGGGTCGTCGACTTGCCCGCACCCGCCCCGGCGACCACTGAGGTAGACGGCGTATCGCTGAAAATCATCTTCCATTGCGCGGCGCTCGGTTGTGCATGCGTCGGCAGCAATCGGGCAACGTCTGCCTTGATGCGTTTCTTCAGCTCGTTGGTCAGCGGCAGGCGCCAGTCATCGAACAGCAAATCATCCACCTGCGGTGCCGGATGCTCTGTGCTGCGGGAATCACGGATCAACAGGACTTGGCGGCCCTCCTCGAGCCCTTCGGCCCGGCCTTCCTTATAGCCATAGTCGAAACCGGCGGTATGACCACTGCGGAAGCCGTCGGCCTGGCCGTGCAACCAGGACGCTCGGTGCTGGGCGCGCAGGCGCGTCAGGCCATGACCGAAGAGCCGGGCGGCCAGGCGCTTGAGCAAGGGCATCTGGCCCAGGGGCAGGAGCTCGGGGGGAAGATCGGGAGTGTGTTGCGACACGCTGGGGACTCCGGTG
Organism: Pseudomonas sp. NFACC04-2; assembly: GCF_900119265.1. Classification (NCBI taxonomy): domain Bacteria; kingdom Pseudomonadati; phylum Pseudomonadota; class Gammaproteobacteria; order Pseudomonadales; family Pseudomonadaceae; genus Pseudomonas; species Pseudomonas sp. NFACC04-2. The sequence continues at coordinate 195,319 of NZ_FPJC01000003.1, read as the reverse complement.
TTCATGAACCATGACGGCTATGGTGTCTGTATTTGCTGCCAGGTTCCACCCAAAAGCTTTTAAGTCATGGGTTTAGGCGATGAAGTGAAAGTTGGCTCACGAATTCATATCTAATAAGGCGATAGGTTTGACGCGTTTTTTACGCTTTTTGTCGATGATTTCCTTCGCGAGAATAGCGCCATCAACCATCGCTTTCGCTCCAGCGAAAAGGACACGAACATGCTCGAACTCAGGCCTTTCGCCACCTTGGGCGCCGCCAACCACGGCTGGCTGGATGCCCATCACCACTTTTCGTTCGCCGAATATTACGACCCACAACGCATGCACTGGGGCAACCTGCGCGTTTGGAACGACGATGTCATCGCCCCCGGCAGCGGCTTTCCTCAACATCCCCACCGGGATATGGAAATCATCACCTATGTGCGCGAAGGCGCGATCAGCCACCAGGACAACCTGGGCAACACGGGCCGCACAGAGGCTGGCGACGTACAAGTCATGAGCGCGGGCACCGGGATCGCCCACAGCGAGTACAACCTTGAGTCGACGGCCACGCGCATTTTCCAGATATGGATCATTCCCAACGAAGAAGGTCTGGCACCGTCGTGGGGCGCCAAACCGTTTCCCAAAGACTCGCGCGAAGGCTTCGTGACCTTGGCCAGTGGCAAGGCCGGCGACGACCAGAGCCTGCGCATCCGCGCCGACGCGCGACTGGTAGCGGCCAATCTAAAGGCAGGTGAGAGTGCGGAATATCGGCTGGACGCCGGGCGACGAGCTTATCTTGTGCCGGCCACAGGGTTAATAAAAATCAATGGGTTGCGTGCAAAAGCTCGAGACGGCGTTGCGATTGAAGACGAACAGATATTGCAGGTGACCGCGATCGAAGACAGCGAAATCGTGCTGGTGGACCTCGCCTAAACCCTGTATCGCCGCACTGCTGCGCTTGTGGCGAGGGAGCAAGCTCCCTCGCCACAAGCGCACATCACATGTATCACTTACATTGGTATTACTTGCTGGTGATCGCCCCATCCACCAACGTTTGCGCCTCAGCCACCAGTTGCTTGAGGTGCGCATCGCCAATGAAGCTTTCGGCGTAGATCTTGTAGATATCCTCGGTACCGGACGGACGCGCCGCGAACCAGCCGTTTTCGGTCATGACCTTCAGGCCACCAATGGCCTGGTCATTGCCCGGCGCATGGCTGAGGATGCTCTGGATCTGTTCCCCCGCCAGTTCGGTAGACGTCACCTGATCCGGCGACAGTTTGCTCAACAGGGCCTTCTGTTGCGGGTTGGCCTTGGCATCGACGCGTACCGAGAACGGTTCGCCCAGTTCGTCGGTCAAGGCGCGGTAGGCCTGGCTCGGATCGCGACCAGTGCGCGCCGTCATTTCAGCCGCCAACAACGCCGGAATCAGGCCGTCCTTGTCGGTGCTCCAGACGCCGCCATCCTTGCGCAAGAACGAAGCACCGGCGCTTTCTTCGCCGCCAAAGCCCAGGGAGCCATCGAACAGGCCGTCGGCAAACCACTTGAAGCCCACCGGCACTTCATAGAGACGGCGCCCCAGGCGCTTGGCGACGCGGTCGATCAGGCCGCTGCTCACCACCGTCTTGCCCACACCGGCATCGGCGCGCCATTGCGGGCGATTCCGGAACAAGTAGTCGATGGACACCGCCAGGTAATTGTTCGGCGCCAACAGGCCGCCGGATGGCGTCACGATGCCATGACGGTCATGGTCCGGATCGCAGGCGAAGGCCACGTCGAAGCGCTCCTTCAGGCCAATCAACCCTTGCATGGCGTGGCTGGAGGATGGGTCCATGCGGATCTGCCCATCCCAGTCGACGGTCATGAAACGGAAGGTGGAATCCACGTGGGTATTCACCACGTCCAGGTCCAGGCGGTAATGCTCGGCAATGGCCGGCCAGTAGCGCACGCCCGCCCCGCCCAGCGGATCGACGCCCAGGTGCAACCCGGCGGTGCGGATGGCATCGAAATCGATGACATTGATCAGGTCCGCCACGTAAGTGTTGACATAGTCGTGCCGGTGGGTGGTATCGGCTTTCAGAGCCTGCTCGTAGCTGACTCGCTTGACGCCGGCGAGTTGGTTGGCCAGCAGTTCGTTGGCCTTGGCTTCGATCCACTTGGTGATATGGGTATCGGCCGGGCCGCCGTTGGTGGGGTTGTACTTGTAGCCGCCACTTTGCGGTGGGTTGTGGGACGGCGTGATGACGATACCGTCCGCCAGGCCCGAAGTGCGGCCACGGTTGTAGCAGAGAATGGCGTGGGAAACCGCCGGGGTCGGAGTGTATTCATCCCCCTCGGCGATCATGACGGTCACACCGTTGGCGGCGAAGACTTCCAGTGCGCTGGCGCCCGCCGGAGTCGACAGCGCGTGGGTATCGATACCGACGAACAACGGCCCGTTGATGCCCTGGGCTTCGCGGTACAGGCAGATCGCCTGGCTGATTGCCAACACATGCCACTCGTTAAAGCCCAGGTCGAAGGAGCTGCCACGGTGACCGGAGGTGCCAAAAGCCACGCGCTGGGTCGCTACCGAGGCATCGGGTCGGCCAGTGTAGTAGGCCGTCACCAGTCGCGGGATATCGATCAACAACTCTGCCGGTGCCGGCTTGCCCGCAAATGGACTGACTGTCATGCAAAACCTCTGAGTGGAGTGGCTCGGGAAATGGAGTGCAGTTTACTGACAGTTCGACCGTGGCGCGACGGGTTCGATCCATCGCCGCCGATTACGATTGTTCCAGCCTCAGGGCGTCGGCCAGCGCGCAGAGTGCAGCGTCCAAGTCCTGGGCCCCATTGAGCGCATGGGTCAGACGCATATGTTGCCCGTATAGCCCATGAAGGCTGAACAACTCCCCCGGTGCGATGACAATTCGCTGGGCCAGCAGCCGATGGAAAACCCGCCGCAAATCAACCCGTCGCGTCGAGCGTACCCAGATCGTCGCGCCACCTTGGGGTTCCGCCCATTGCAGGCTATCGCCCAGGCGCTCGCGCAGCAATTGAGCGGTCGAAACCGCGCTCTCGCGCAGCAGGCGCCGCAACACCAGCAAATGCTGGTCAATCCGACCGTTGCTGTACAGCCGGGCGATGGCTTTCTGGCGAATAGGCGACAGCCGAAACGCGCGAAGCAGGAAATGTCGTTGCAGGTGCAGGGTCATCTGGCGCGACAACACGTAGCCGTATGGAGCCTCTGGGCCGATGGTCTTCTCAAACGTGGAATAGACGATCAACCTGTCCGGGTCGAGCAAGTCCCGAAAAGGCGTCACCCCTGCCTCGAACGCCAGGTCTGTATGGCTGTCGTTCTCCAGCACCCAGGTGCCATGCCGTTCCAGCAATTGGGCGATGGCACGACGGTTTTCTTCGGGAACCAGCGAACCCCTTGGCATGTTCAGGACCGACGACAGCACCACCAGCCGTACCGTTTCGCTTTCAAGCAGTTGCTCCAGCTGCTCGATGTCGATTCCCCCGCCGGCCAGCAGTGGCAGCTCGATGATGTTGATGTCGGCGGCCTGCAGCAAGCGCAATACCGCCCAGTCGCAGGGCGATTCGATCAGCACTGTGGCGCCCCTGAGTGCCAGCACGGCGATCAGGATCTCCAGGACACCCCGCAGGTCGGCGCCGATGTAGACGTCATCGGCATTCCAGCAACGGGCCGGCGAAGAGGTGTAGCGGGCCGCCAGCGCGGCGCGCAGTTCCAGCTCGCCCCAGGGTTGCGAGGGCGTCTGCGAGGAACGTGGATACTGGCGCAGCAGCTCGCGCTCGAGCAACAGCATCGGGCTGTCCAAAGGCTGCATCGACGCCGGCTCGTCCGCGCTGAGCACCAGCATGCCGGGTCGCCGGGCATTGACGTACAAGCTCTCAAGCAAATCGTCACCGCCCTCCAGGGTCGTCATGCTGGGCGCCGGCAGCGCGTAATAACCGGACTTGGCGATCGAGTAGACCCGCCCTTCCTTCTCCAGCAACGAATAAGCGTACTGGATGGTCGATATCGACACATTCAGACGCTCGGCCAATTGCCGCAGCGAAGGCAGGCGCACCCGAGCATCCACCTCCAGTTCGTTGATCAACGTGGTCAGGTAGCGATAAACCGCTTGGTAGGCGAAGTCTGTCTCCCGGCAACCTTTCATGGAATCACGCCAGGTGCAAAGGTTGCAGTCGACCGGGCCGCAACGCCGGGCATTACGCCCCGGGACGAGGTAGACGAGTCCATCAAACCTCGTTCCTCAATGCCTTGCCGAGCGTTCGTGTGGCTCATCGGCGACCTGTCCGGCTTCTACGGTATCAACGTCGTCAAGAGCCTGTTGCAGTTCAGCTCCCGGAACCGCTTCCGGTTGTTCCGGCACGGTAACGCTCGCCCGGTACAGTTTGCCAAGGATGTCGATGGGCAGGCCACTGACGTCAACCATCCATTGCGCGATCTGATCGGCGACCGTCGCGCCCTGCATGGCCTTGTGCAGGTCCGGCATCGCCACCAGCATGCCGGGGTGGCAACAGCGAAGGAAGTGTTCCAGGCCCGCCCCCTGCCCCACGAATGGCGCGAACAGCATGCACACCAGTTGCGTTTCGCTGAGCCCCAGGACCTTCTGCGCTTCGAGGGCGGCGTAGGCGCGGCGCTCGGGAATTGCCGAAGGTGAGCCGAACAACGCCCTAGCCTGCTCGCAGGCTTGTTCCGGCAGTTGCTTGCGATGCATGATCATGATCGCCCGCTGCACGTAGTCGCTGTATCCCGTTTCGTAGCTGCGCCCTTGCACGTAGCAGGCCTGCAGGCCATGCAAATGGGCCGACAGCAGCGGGCTGAGGTATTCGTTTTCAATCGCCGAGGGCATGAGGCCATCGGTCTGTACCCGCAGGAATTCGTTGAAAAGCGGCCAGTTGGTGCCCTCCAGGCGGTCGACGATCAGGTCGTCGATGCCGATGTGGCTCATCCGCCGGCAGGCCTCGAAATGCCCCTCGGGCTTCCAGGCACCGAGGCGCTCGGGACCGTAGAAATGCTCGAAGAGGTCACTGCTCAAGGTATCGAGGTGCGCGAAGAGGCTGTCGAAGCAACCGATATTGTCGGTCGGCAGACCGATTTTGCGGGCCGCGCGACGCAGGCCTGAAATGAACTGTTTTTGCTGGCGCGGCGTATCGCTGCTGACCATCGAATCCACGCCAGACTCCCACCGGGCCATGTGCCGATAGAATTCGGCCATCGCCAGGTAACCGTCGCTCCCGATTTCCAGGGGGCTGTCGACCGAGCGGAGGTGCCCCAAGGCCAACAGGTCCATGCGATTGGCCTCGTGCCCCGCCACCGACAGGGGCTGCCGGTGATTGAACGGCAACACCTCGCGATTATCCGCCATCAGCAATTCGACCCGGGGATCGTCATAGACAAACAACGCGCTGTAGCAGCGGTGGATGTTCTCCAGCGTCGCCTGGGTGGTTTCGCTCAGGCGCGGCGTGGCGACGCGCAAGGCGAAGGTCACCGGATGCCGGCCCGCGATGCTCAACTGGGCGGCCCGCAAAGCGGTCAGTGCATAAAAGCTCTCCCGGCTCCCGTTCTGGACTGTCAACACACGATAGTCGCCAATCCGATCGACGCCTCCGGCGGCGACAATCAAGCGCTGGATCAAAAGCTGCAACGCGGTCCGTTCGGCCCGGGAATAAAACCCCAACAATCGTTGCAGTATCTGTTGATATACGTGAGTCATTGCCTGCTCATGAATTGCACTCATAGCCATTTACCTGAAATTCAACTATCGGCGCCGCACCCGCACCAACGTGACCGCGCGACGTGTTGGTCTAATGAATCGTTCTAGTACTCAAAGAGTATTAGCAATACGCTCAAGCGTTGCTTGTCGTAATTATTTGATACATACGAAGAAAGTCACCCTATGCTCCTGGGGCCGCCGCTGCGCCCCCTGAAAACACTGGGACTTGCCGGGCTGACGGTACGTCCTAGGAGAATTCCGACAACGTCCCACAGACAATGAGTACGAGAAATAAGGAACTTACCGAACTTTAATCGACCTTCTACCCCACCCTGTTTTCTCCAGGATCGATAGATAGCCCCTTGCCAATTAACGCTCGCTGTACCTTGAATGCAGCTAGAAGGATGAAAGCCTTCGAAAAAGTTACACCGCACCACGACTTCTTCCTTGATATGGAAATCAGCGTTCAATTATCAGGACTTAAATAATGATTAGAAGATACAGATTGAGGGCAAAAACCAGTTCAGATGTGCATCGACAAACCGTTTCTGCTTCGAGAGAACCGGGACAGGCTGCTTGAGGGGGCTTGCGAGGCACGAACGCGCCGCCGCCAGGCCGGCAGTGCGTGGGAAAGGAGGGATGGAGATCGAATCGAGGACAGCGCAAGAGCCGGCAATGACTCTTGCGCAAGACAGGTATCAGGCGGGGTCGACGACCTGAAGGGCAACGCGCTCACGGCAAGGGCATTCACCCATGTACCGGTGCGCTTCGACAAACTCGGAAAACGGGAAAACCCGAGTCTTGAGTGGCAACAGCACGCGATCGGCGGTCAGTTGATTGATATCGCGCAATGCTCGTTGCAACGCCACCTGGTCCTGGACGATGCCCAGTTCCGGCTTGCCGGTAAAATTGCCGATGCAATGCACGAAGAACTGAATGTTCTTCTGGAACGCCGCACAGGCCGGGAACGGCGTCTGGTTGCCACCCTGCAAGCCATACAACACCAGGCTGCCACGGGGTGCCAGCACATCACCCAACAGCGACATCTGCGGCCCGCCAAGGCCGTCGAATACCACATCGACGCCACGGCTGTCGGTGAGCTTGTTGATTTGCATCAACAAGTCCTGCTCTTCGGTGACGATGACTTTCTCGGCGCCCAGCGACAACAGATATTCACGCTCGTCGGCCGTCTTGGTGGCCGCGATCACCCGGACTCCCAAGGCCTTGCCCAATTGGACAAAGGACGGGCCGGCGCAATGACTGGCATCGGTGACCAAGGCGAATTGCCCCGGCTTGACCCGCGCCAGGTCCATGTAGGCGAAATAGGCGATCAGCAGCGGCGTGTAATGCACGGCGGCTTCGATCGGGCTGAGCACGTCGGGATAACGGGTCAGGGCGGTGCGGGGCAGCACGATGACTTCACCGTACACCGGATAATCGTTCGGGCTTTCGGCCGGAAAACTGGCGACCTTGTCGCCCACGGCCAAGTCATCGATGCCGTCGCCGACGGCTGTGACCACGCCGGCCATTTCATGGCCCAGGCCCGAAGGCAGGCGTGCCTGGGAGGACGCCAGGTTCTGGCGCCACAAGGTGTCGTACCAACTGATGCCGATCGCTTCGACGCGGACCTGCACTTCTCCTGGCGCAGGAAGAGCCGCCGCATGCTCTTCGCATTTGAGCACCTCGGCACCACCAAACTTGTGAAAACGGATCGTGCGGGACATCGCAAACCTCGTCAAAGTAACCTCTAATGCCATGAACTCTATCCGGGCTTTGTAGCCAAGACCATCAGTGGCTATTAATAGTCGACATGCCTGTCATTGATTCCGCAGCAAGAAAACCAACCACTCCTGTAGGACTTAACCTAAGAAAACTCAATTAGCCGGTGCAGAGTACCAGCCTTTCCCCGTAAGATTCATGCCGGCCATTGTTCCCATATGGCCGTTCACGTCAAGCTTACCGAATCTGCCAGGACCCCAGATGAATCGTAATGACCTGCGGCGTGTCGATCTGAACCTGTTGATCGTGTTCGAAACGTTGATGCATGAACGCAGCGTGACTCGCGCGGCCGAGAAGCTGTTTCTCGGCCAGCCGGCCATCAGTGCCGCACTGTCGCGCCTGCGCAGCCTGTTCGATGACCCACTGTTCGTGCGCACCGGCCGCAGCATGGAACCATCGGCCCGGGCGGTGGAGATCTTCGCCCTGCTCTCTCCGGCCCTGGATTCGATTTCCACGGCGGTCAGCCGCGCCGCGGAATTCGACCCGGCCACCAGCACCTCGGTGTTTCGCATTGGCCTGTCGGACGACGCCGAATTCGCCCTGCTGCCCATGCTGCTCAAACGCCTGCGGGCCGAAGCGCCGGGCATTGTGCTGGTGGTGCGCCGGGTCAACTACATCCTGATGCCGGGCCTGCTGGCGTCCGGTGAAATCTCCATCGGCGTCAGCTACACCGACGACCTGCCGGCCAACGCCAAGCGCAAGGTCTTGCGGCGCAGCATGCCCAAAGTGTTGCGGGCCGACACCGCACCGGGGCGACTGACCCTGGATGAGTTCTGCGCTCGTCCCCACGCCCTGGTCTCCTTCGCAGGGGACTTGAGCGGCTTCATCGACGAAGAACTGGCGAAGCTCGACCGCAAACGCCATGTGGTGTTGGCCGTGCCGCAGTTCAACGGCTTGAGCACCCTGCTGTCGGGCACTGACATCATCGCCACCGTGCCCGACTACACCGCCGACGCGCTGACCGCCGCCGGTGGCGTACGCGCCGAAGACCCACCCATACCGGTACGCAGCTTCGAACTGCATATGGCCTGGCGGGGCTCTCAGGACAATGATCCTGGGGAGCGCTGGTTGCGTTCGCGGATTCAAATGTTCTTCGGGGACCCCGATAGCTTGTAATGGAGTTCCAGCAAATTCCATAAAACTTTTTTATAACAAGCGCTTATCGGTAATTTCGGTCCACTGCCGACTGTCTAAATCCAATGAACTCCAAGGATCATGAGGGCATAATTGGGGGCAAATTTCGGCATCCTTAAAAAGGATGCCCCCACCGATGCCCCCAGATAATGCGGTTGTTTTCACATCGGTCTGAAGGAAACGCGCGACATTGCCCGCGGCGCGCGCCGCGACGTGGCTAACCACATCGCCCCTCTCAGGGCCAAGACCGCGAAGATCGAGGCACAGTTGCTCAACGAAGAGCACACTTCGAATATGTGGCCAAGCAATGGCTAGCATTTAAGTCTACCGAACTGGTGACCAAATCTATCTCAGGATTTAGTGGCGCGTTGAATAACCACATCTTGCCTGCCATTGGTAATAAACCGGTCAGCGAGATCAAGCTGGAGGACATCACCACAATCATCACGGAGCTGCGCCGCAAGCGCATTATGGCCATGGCTCGGCGCGTACGCACCATCACCGCAATGCGCCTGCTGGTCATGTTGCCCGTCCGCCCCGGCGAACTGGTACAGATGCGCTGGGAAGATGTCGACTTGGTGGGCGAGTGCCCCTCCTTCAACGATGGATTCAGCTTGATTGCTTTTCTACAACCGTGCAGCGTGGACTTCGTGCATGCGTGGTTATGGTTTTTTTTTAGTTCTAGAGAGTAAGCGGGCAGTCGATCACCATGCTCGGCTCCTCCAGCTAGAAAGCTTCCATTACCTTCGCGAAACGCCATGACCATCACGTGAACACCCAATCACATTCGATTTTTTCGATCACAACTCGAATTTATTCGAATTATAAGTCCAGATTGGTGCCGTTAGAATTCAACACAATGATACTAGCGGCATCCCTAGTTGCTACCTATTAAATGCAGATCTGAATGCTCCCTGCCTCACGGGGCGAGCAAGGCGTGCAGCCTTATCGACTGGCCGGTGAGCGCCCGCCGAATGTGATTTTCGTCATGCTCGAATCCCTCGGCACCAGCGCCGTCGGTGCCTCCGACGGTGGCGGGCATGGCGGGTATACCGTTCAGAAATGGCGCGCTGGGCCAGGATATCCAGCAGCCGGCACCCGAGGGTGAGCGCGTGGTGCCGCTGGTGCTGCGCGAGGGTACACTCCCGATCATTGGCGGCGTTACCAAGGACTTCCTGCTGCAGATGCAGCACGACGGCAGTTCACCGACCCTGCACGACTTGGCATCACCCACGCCGCGTGACGATGTGGCCGCGCAGTATCCCGAGGAGTTTCAGCGCTTGAACGGGCTGACACGGGGGCTGCATGAAACGGCTCGGCTGATGCTCTATCGCAATATTCCATGACGCTGCGGTTCTCATGCTCAATGATTGGTCCTAGAGCCTAGTCAAAGCATTCTTCGGTGATCCGGATAGCTTGTGATGCTGCGTGGCCTGGGTGTAAATGCCCGGGCCACACTGCAATTCAAACCAATTCAGCTAAAGATGCCGGATTGAAGCCCTTCAGATCCGCGTAATCGCCTCTTTCCACCTTGGCGACCCAATCCTTGTCACTCAGCAACACACGCCCTACTGCGATCAGATCGAACTCTCCGCGCTCCATACGCTCGATGAGCCGATCCAGGCTCGCAGGGACCGATCCCTTGCCGGCGAAGGCGTTAGTGACATCATTCTCCAGCCCAACCGAACCGACGCTGATGGTCGTGGCTCCAGTGACTTTCTTCGCCCAGCCCGCGCAGTTCAAGCCGTTCTCCCCGTCAATTTCGGGAAACTCAGGTTCCCAGAAGCGGCGCTGCGAGCAGTGCAGGACGTCGACACCGGCCTCGACCAGTGGCAACAACCAGTCCTCCATCACCGCCGGCGTTTCGGCAACGCGCACCCCGTAGTCCTGTTGCTTCCACTGGCTGACGCGCATGATGATCGGGAACTCCGGGCCAACAGCCTGACGAACGGCAGAGACGACCTCACTGGCAAAACGCGAGCGTTCCTTGATTGTCGGGCCGCCGTAGCGGTCGGTACGCAGATTGCTACCAGACCAGAAAAACTGATCGATCAAGTAACCATGGGCTCCATGGATCTCAACGGTATCGAAGCCCAATCGCTTGGCATCTGCTGCGGCCTTGGCGAACGCTGCCAACGTGTCGGCAATGTCTTCTTCACTCATCGCCACGCCACGCAGGTCACCTGGCGAAACAAGGCCCGACGGGCTTTCAACGGGTGCATCTGGCTCCCAGTCGTTGATGTAACGCGTCGAGCCGGTGTGCCAGATCTGCGGTGCCATGCGCCCGCCAGCGTTGTGGACCGCATCGATCACGTTCTTCCATCCAGCCAGCGCCGCTTCGCCGTGAAAAAAAGGAATGCCGGCATCATTGCGCGATGCCGGGCGATCAATCACGGTGCCTTCCGACAGAATCAGGCCCACACCTCCCTCCGCCCGCCGCTGGTAATAGGCCGTGCTTGCTTCACCCGGGATACCTTCGGGTGAGAACAGACGCGTCATCGGCGCCATGACAATCCGGTTTTTCAGTTCGAGCGACCGGATGGAAAAAGGACGGAATAAGATGCTGGTATCAAGGATCGACATCGGATGGACTCCATTTGTTTTCGGAGGCCATAAAGTATATTTTGTAAACCTGATGTCAATTAGGCACTTAAAATCGCCTAGGTATACGTGAGGAAACTTCGATGCTGGAATTAAAGCCGCAATGTTTTTCGTCGGAGTGCCCAAGCCGGGCGTTGTTCGACCAGATCGCGGATAAGTGGTCAATGATGGTTCTGGCGGTGCTCGATGACGGGCCGCATCGCTTTAACGCCATCAAGCGTCGCCTGGAGGGCGTCACCCAGAAGGCACTTACCCAGTGCCTGCGGCGGTTGGAACGCAATGGTCTCGTCTCGCGCCAGATCATTTCGTTCTCGCCCGTGGCAGTGCAGTATGAGATCACCCCGCTGGGGCGAACACTTCAACAGCCATTTCGCGAATTGCATAAATGGACGCTGGACAAGTTGCCTGAGGTTGAAGCGGCCCGGTCGAAGTTTGACGAGGCCGCGGAGTCTAAGCTGATGGAGTGATTCGGTTAGCCGCCAAGCTACAAGGGATGCACACAGTATCTGACCCATGGGTCCAAAATGGGGGGTTTAGAGCTTATGACTCCCCAACCCCAAATACCGCTGCGGCGCCACTTTGCGCAGTCGCGCCGCCAGAAACACACCCGCCAGCAAGGCCACGGGAATGATCGCGCAGAGGCCGTATGACAAGGCCTTGCTCGCGCCGGTCAGCACATCGAAATGCACCACCGCAATGACCAGGACCGCCAGTAACGCCACACAAGAAAAACCAGGGAAAATCCGCCCACGCCAGATCCCCAGTTTGAGTTCGGGGTGGCGCTGGGCAAAGACCCAGACCGCTGCGGAAGTCAGCGCCATTAGCAAAATCACGCACAGCGTCGCCAGGTTGGAAAGCCAGGCGAACAGTTGCAGGATCGGATCGGCATCCATGGCGGCGAAAATCAGTACCACCACGGCGGAGATCAAGCTCTGCAATGCCGAACCCATGTGCGGGCTCTGGTGGACGCGATGGGTGGTACCCAACCGGCTGGGCAGCAAACCGTCACGCCCGATGGCGTAGAAGTAACGGGCCGCGGCATTGTGGAACGCCAGCAGCCCGGCATAGATGCTGACCATGAACAGCACGCGGATGACCTGGGTCAGGTGTGGGCCGACAAAGTGGTCGGACATGCCATAGATAAACGTCGTCGGGTCCTGCAAGGCCTGAAGCGTGGAGACAATTTTGTCCGCCCCCACGCCAATCACCATCGACCAGACCGACAGCGCATAGAACCCGCCAATCAGCAAAACCGAACAGTAGGTGGCAATCGGGATCGTGCGTTGCGGGTTCTTGGCCTCTTCGCCATAGATGGTGGTGGCCTCGAAGCCGATGAACGCCGCGAAACAGAACAGCAAGCCGATGGACGGCGTGCCGCTGAACACGTGGCTGCGATCGAACGCGTCGAGATTGATGCCGCTGTCGCCGCCCGTTTTGAGAATGGCGAAATCCAGGAGCAGGATCGCCAGGTATTCGGCGATCACAATGACCGACAGCACCCGAGCGGACAGATCGATCTTGCGATAGCCGAGAATAGCAACGCTGGCCATCGCCATCAGCGAGTACGACCACCAGGGCAAGACCAGGCCGAAGACACTTTCCATCGTGCCGCTGACCACGCCACCGAACATGCCATACAGTCCGACTTGCAGGATGTTGTAGGCAAACATCGCCAGCACCCCCGCCGCTCCACCGGCCAGGCCACCCAGGCCGCGAGAAGTGAAGGCATAGAAACCGCCGGCGTTGGTCACGTGCCGGGACATGGTGGTGTAGCCCACCGAAAACGCCAGTAACACCAGCAAGGCCAGGATCAGCAAGGCCGGTGTGCCGGCGCCGTTGCCCAGCATGATGCCGATAGGGAAGCCGCCGGCGATGACGCTCAAGGGGCTCGCCGCCGAAACCACGAAAAAGATGATGAAGCCGACACCCAGGGCCCCACGCTTGAGCTCCGTGGAGCTATTGACCGGGAGAGGTACACTCATGTTTTCTTGACCTTATTGTATGAGGCAATCGCTGTAGAATCGGTGCAGTCAATCCCTCGCCGTCACCGGATAGCGTTATTGTTCGTGTCGTACGCTGGACTCGATCCTATGCCTCTTCCCGAACGCTCCATTAGCCCAAATCGGTAATCGGCGCGTTCCCCTCGAAAAAGCCAGCCGTCCAGCTGTGCTTGCCTTATTGCGAGGCAATACGCGCCGTCAGTTCCGACGCCGCACCGGTGACCAGGTCGCACAGGTAGCCCTGCTGGAACGCATGAAACCGCTCGCTACGCCCCACCAGGGTCATGCTCCCGAGCACTCGGCGTTTTTCGTCGAAGATCGGTGCCGCGACGCCACTGCGCCCCGGGTGCAGCTCGCTTTCGCTGATGCAGTAGCCCTGCTTGCGGATAGCGAGCAACTCCTTGGTGAAGGGTTTCCACTCCAGCCCCTGATGCGGCACTTCGGCGGGGTTCGCGTGGACGTCGTAGATGCGGCGGATCTGGCGCGGCAGCAGATAGGCCAATACGACCCGAGCGGTCGCGCTGTGAAAAAGATCGATCGGCCGCCCCCGGTCGCCACCCACGGGGCCGGCGTCGGACCCCCGCTGGATCAGCACGTTGACCACTGAGTCGCCATGCCATTCGCTGACCAGTGCGTCCAGGCCCGTGTCGGTCACCAGTCTGTCCACCAGGCCCCGGCTGCAGGCTAGCAATGGATCGTAGTGGGCCATCTGGTGTTCCAGCGTGACGATCCGTGGGCCGAGCGCGTAGCCACGTGGCAATCGCTTCAAGAAACCCGCGTCACCGAGTTCACGCAAATAACGATAGGCAGTGGCGGGCGTGTAGCCGAGTTCCCGACAAATCACGTCCACGTCGATGACCGGCTGTTCAGGGCGGAACAAGTCGAAGACCCTGAGCAGACGGCGAAGGCTATTCATCTTTTCCCCATCCTTGTGCAGGCCAGCCCGCCCGCTGCCGGGTGCAGCGGGCAAAGGCTCAAGCAAGGGCGCAACCGCTGATGGCAGCGCGCGCGGTTTGGGACGGCAATTCTGCGAACAGCGCCTGGTACTCCGCCGCAAAATGGCTGAGGTGATAGAAGCCCCACTGGGCTGCGGCATCGCCAATCGAAAGATGCGTCGCGGGGGTGGACATCAGGGTTCGGCGCACACCGTTCAGCCTCACGGAGCGCAGGTAATTGACCGGCGTCGTCTCGGTCACCGAGCGGAAGCTGTTCTGCACGGTACGTCGACTGACCTGGAGTCGTTGGCACAACTCGTCCACGCTGGGCACGTTGTTCAATTGCGCGGTCGCCAGGCGGTGGCACTTTTCGACAATGTAGCTGCGCGTGGAACTTGGCGTACGCTGCTGCTTGTCGCAGGCAGGGTCGGTCATCAATTGCAGCAGCTCGCCGAGCATGGTCTGCTCCAGCGCCTGTTCCCGGTCTTGCGCATTGTCGAGCTCTTCACTCAAGAGCGCCTGAGAGAACGCCGCCAGCATTCGGCGGCGAGCCTCGGCATAGCGCTGAGTGGACACCTTGATCACCGGCTGACGCAACAACTGAGCGATTTCCTTGGCCGACGCGGTTTGCGCCAACGCGTCTTCGAACAACTCCCGCTCGAAGGTGATCGCCAGCAGTTCCATGCCCAGCGGCATATGGAACATGAACTCCTCGCCACCATGAAGAAAGAACAGGCTGCTGTCGTCCACTTCCCGCCCTTGCATCCGGATCGAACCCGGGACGGTGATCGGCACAGCGAAACACATCTTGCCCCGTGGGGCCACGCCGTGCTGCACGACACGCTGGTTGATCTGCTCGCGAAACACGTGGCAGCGCGCCGTCGTCAACTGGATAAGTGAGCTCTCAGCCGTACCAGCGGTCAACTGGTTGTAATCCTGGCTCCACTCCTGGACGGTGGCGGCGTGGACATGGATGTCATGGAAATGGCTGATGTTCTGGTTTTTCATGATGACGAAAGCCTCGGCCGATATTCTTCTTTTTTAGATCGCCTTCCTGAGCGATATTCTCACATAAAGAGAATTCTGCAAATTTTCTTTGGGCAATGTCTATGCTCCGGTGCTGACGCGCGCGGCGGCCCATCCATGTGCCGATTCGGGCTACCGGCCCGGAACAGGCCACGGGGATGATCGGCACACTGAAACCGACATCCTGAGAGACCGTCGTGA
Organism: Pseudomonas sp. NFACC04-2; assembly: GCF_900119265.1. Lineage (NCBI taxonomy): Bacteria > Pseudomonadati > Pseudomonadota > Gammaproteobacteria > Pseudomonadales > Pseudomonadaceae > Pseudomonas > Pseudomonas sp. NFACC04-2. The sequence continues at coordinate 179,941 of NZ_FPJC01000003.1, read as the reverse complement.
GCGAAGCCAAACTCGAAGCCCTCCATTTCGCGGATGCCCCGCGGATCACCACCACCATTCCCGGCCCCCGAACCACCGAGGCGCTGGCATTGTCGGCGCGTACCGAATCCATGGCACGCGGCGGCGGACGCATGCCGGTGGCTATGGACCGGGCATTCGGCGCGACCTTCAAGGATGCCGATGGCAACACCTATATCGACTTGTCCGCTGGTGTAGGGGTCAGCAGCGTGGGTCGCTGCCACCCGAAAGTGGTGCAAGCCATTCGCGAACAATCCGAAGTGCTGATGCACGCCCTGGAGGTCAATAGCACCCGGCGCACCGAACTGGCCGCCAAGCTCTCCGAGATCGCGCCCGACGGCTTGCGCGGTGACTGCATCACGTTCTTCACGCAAAGCGGCAGCGATGCGCTGGAGGCGGCCATCAAGTTCGCCAAGCGAGTCACCGGGAGGCACCAGATCATCGCCTTCCACGGTGGCTACCACGGCGTGTGGAACGCTTCCGGTGCGCTGACGACAGGCACGGCCTATCGCAAGGGTTATGGTGCCCAAATGGGTGGCGTCATTCATGCGCCCTACCCTTATGCCTACCGTTTCCCTTTCGATACCACGCACAAAAGCGCCGAGCAGATCGCCGGTGAGTACGTGGATTACCTGCTGAATACCCCCTACACCGCCGCCGATGACGTAGCGGCCGTGATCGTGGAGCCGGTGCAAGGCGAAGGCGGTTATGTGCCGCCCTCACCAGAGTTCCTGCAACTGTTGCGCAAGGCCTGCGACCGCAGCGGTGCGCTGCTGATCGTCGACGAGGTGCAGTCCGGCGCCGGGCGTACCGGCAAGATGTGGGCGGTCGAGCACTCCGGCGTGAAGCCCGACATGCTCACCTTTGGCAAGGGCATCGGCAGCGACCTGCCAATGGCCGGCCTAATCATGCGCTCGGACCTGGCGGCGGCAATTCCTGACGGATCAATGCCCAACACCTTCGCCGCCAACTCGTTGTCCGCGGCAGTGGCGCTGACCAACATCAGCATCCTCCAGGACCCGGAGCTCGATCTGCTCAACCGTGCCCACGCGCTGGGTCTGGAAGCACAGGAGCGTATCCGTGGCTTCGGCAGCCCGCTGGTGGGTGAGGTCCGCGGTCGCGGCCTGATGATCGGGATCGAGCTGGTCTCGGACCCGACCACCAAGGCGCCACTGGCACCGGAAAAGATTGGCCAACTCATGGGTTACCTGCTGAGCCACGGCGTGCTGATGATTCCCTGCGGTCGCTACAGCAACGTGATGCGTGTCATGCCCTCGCTGACGATCTCACGGGCGCTGTTCTTCAAGGCCCTGGACATCTTCGGCGATGCCCTGGACGCCCTCGATGCGTGACCTGCCCCGACTCCTGCACATCACTCATGGACTTCAAAATGACTGAGCACTTGAAACACTTCATCGCAGGCGCGTCTTTCGAAGCCTCTGACGGCCGCTGCATTAACCTCGTCAACCCCGTGACGGAACAGGTCTACGGCAGCTGCGCCCGCGGTACCGTCGAGGACGTGGACCGTGCCGTGGGAGCCGCACGCCACCAACTCGAACGTGGCGCCTGGAGCCAGCTCGACGGTGCCCAGCGCGCTCGACTGCTGTCAAAACTGGCCGATCTGGTGGAACGCGACACTGACGTGCTGGCCGACCTGGACGCCAACGCCATCGGTCGCTCACCGCTCGAACCGCGCCGGATGGACCTGCCCAACGCGATCGCCAACCTGCGCGCCGCCACCGGCTGGGCCAACCAGCTCGAGGGGCGCACCATTCCCTCCGGTGGCTACTTCGGCGCCAAGACCCTCTCGTACACGATACGCGAGCCGGTGGGCGTGGTCGGCGCCATCGTGCCCTGGAACTCACCGCTGATGATCACGGTGTGGAAGCTCGCCGCGTTGCTGGCAGCAGGCTGCACCGTGGTCATCAAACCGTCGGAAGAGACGCCACAATCGGCGCTGCACCTGGCGGCGCTGGCCCAGGAAGCGGGCTTCCCTGACGGCGTGATCAACGTGGTCACCGGCTACGGCGGCGAGGTGGGTCGCGCGTTGTGCGAACACCCGCACGTCGCCAAGATCAGCTTCACCGGCAGCCCCGAGGCCGGACGCGAGATCCAACGCACCGCCGGCGTGCTGTTCAAGCGCGTGGCACTGGAGCTGGGCGGCAAGAGCCCACAGATTGTCTTCGACGACGCCTCCTTCGAGGACGCGCTGCGCGGCTGCGCGCTCGGCCTGTTCGTCAACCAAGGCCAGATCTGTGCAGCGGGCTCGCGCATCCTGGTGCACCGCAGCCTCGCCGATCGCTTCGCCGCGGCGCTTGCCGATGCTGCCCGTGCGGTCAAGGTGGGCGATCCCCGGCAACCCGATATACAGATGGGGCCGGTGGCCAAGAAAGCGCAATTCGATCGCGTCAACCGCTACATCCAGCTGGGCATCGACCAAGGCGCCTCGCTATTGGCCGGCGGGGTATCGAGCCCTGAACAGGGCTGGTTTGTCCAGCCGACGATCTTCGCCAATGCCCGCAATGGCATGGCGATCGCCCAGGATGAGATCTTCGGGCCCGTCGGCACGGTGATCACCTTCGACAGCGAAGATGAAGCGGTCGCCCTGGCCAACGATTCCACCTATGGCCTGGCGGCCACGGTCTGGACCGCCGACCTGGTGCGAGCACACCGCGTAGCCGCTGCGGTAAAGGCTGGCGCCGTGGGTATCAACTGCTGGAGCCCGCTGGACGCCAACCTGCCCTGGGGTGGCGTCAAGGCCAGCGGCATTGGCCGGGAAGGTGGATTCAGCGGCGCACTGGCCTACACCGAGGAGAAGGTGATCACCGTGCTGCTGCCTGGCTAAGCGTAAACCCGCACTGCCCCGGCCACCCTCCACGCCCCTGTGTTGTAGAGGGTGGCCGTTCAAACGTGCATTCCCCTGGCTCTGATGATCGATGGAGAAACCGTGATGAATCCGGTAAATCAAACAACAATTGATCGGTATCCGACATCCCTGCGAATTTTGCACTGGGTACGCGCCATGCTCATCGCTGGCCTCCTCTGGGCGGGCTGGCACATGACTGGGCTGGATGACGAAGTGGCGAGCAAATATGAGCTCTACTACCCGTGGCACAAATCCTTTGGGGTATTGGCATTCCTGGTGGTCCTGGTCCAGATCGCCGTGCGGGTGAGAACGGCCAGGCTGCCGCAACCGCCAGAGACGCTGGCACGGTATGAGCGGGTGTCTTCACGGCTCGCCCACCGTACCTTGTACGCGCTGCTGGTGATCGTGCCGTTGATGGGCTATTCGATGTCGAGTACCTACACGATGAGCGACGGTGTGTTTTTCTTTGGGGTGAACCTTCCCGAGCTACTGGGCAAGAATGACGACTGGTTCGTGGTTTTCCAATGGCTGCACAAAGTGCTCGCCTACACCCTGCTCGGCCTGATCCTGGTGCATGTCGCCGGTGCCCTGAAGCACCGGTTTTATGACCGCGACCCTCGAAACGATGTCCTGCGCCGCATGCTGTGACTCGATCAGGCGTTGGCGAAAAATGCCAACGCCTTCATGGCTCCCACCGACGAGCCTCGGTAAAGTCCGCCAGCAAAGCGACTGGCTTGACGAGTTCCGCATCCTCCGGCAGCAAGTGACCGGGCGCCAGCGCAAGCAGCAGGCACATGGTGACAACGCGACACTTGATACAGAAAGGGCCCTGGATTTTCCTCACAGGGCCCGAGCTATCAAACGATCAGATCGTTGGCGTTGAGGGTATTGACACCCGTCAGCTGGATTTCAAAATCCGCGCCCAAATCACCATTGACGTTGCCGTACAGCATCTGGTCGACGAAGCGCAATTGTCCCGCTGCCGTGAAATCATTCGAATCGATGAAGCTGAACGTGTCGGCAAACGTGGTCAGGAGATTGGCATCGAGTTTCGACAGGTCCAACTTGTCGCCCTGCAGGCTACTGAAGTCGGAAATGGAGTCACGGTTAAAACCTGTGCCCAGCTCACCCAGCGTATTGAAAACAAAACGGTCGCTTCCGCCTCCTCCAGTGAGGCTGTCACTGCCCAGGCCGCCAATCAGTGTGTCATTGCCCGTCCCGCCATCCAGCACGTTACGCCCGGCGTTGCCGATCAGCACGTTATCCAGGTCGTTACCGATACCTATGAAGGCAGTGCCAGTCAGCGTGAGATTCTCCAGATTGGCCCCCAGGATCCAGCCAACCGAGGAGCGCACGGTATCGATTTCACTGCCCAGGACGGTGGTTTCTCTAATGACATCACTGAGGTTGTCGACCCAGTAAGTGTCGTTGCCGGTACCGCCGATAAGAGTATCGATACCGCTGCTGCCGTCCAGGGCATCGTTACCTGCCCCACCACTCAGTACGTTGTTGCCGGTGTTGCCGATCAGTACGTTGTTCAGGGCGTTGCCGTTACCATTGAGGTTGGCGCTGCCGATCAACGTGAGACTCTCCAGATTGACTCCCAGGTTCCAATTCAGGGAGGAGCGCACGGTATCGATTTCACCGGCCAGGGTGCTGGTTTCACTGACGATATCCTTGAGATTGTCGACCACGTAGGTGTCGTTGCCAGTGCCGCCAATCAAGGTATCGGCACCTGCCCCCCCATCAAGAACATCGTTGCCTGCCCCGCCCTGAAGGTTGTTCACGGAGCCGTTGCCCAGCAGGCTGTTATTCAGCTCGTTGCCAACCACCGTGAACGCCCCAATGCCGTTCAGGATGACGTTTTCGACGTTGCGCAGATTGCTCAGGTTCAGGTTGACGACACTGCTCGACGAACTCGCGGCGTAGGTGACGATCAGGCCATCACTGCCCTGATTGACACTCTCTTGTACCAGGACCAATTCATCGGCTCGATCGAGCACATAGGTGTCATTCCCCGCCCCGCCGATCAGGGTGTCCCGCCCGACTCCACCGTTCAGCACGTTATTACCGGCATTGCCGGTCAACACATTGTTCAGAGCGTTGCCGGTGCCATTGAGATGAGCGGAACCGGTCAGGATGAGGTTTTCCAGGTTGGCGCCCAGGGCCCAGCTCACCGAAGAACGCACGGTGTCGATTTCGCTGGTCAGGGTGCTGGTTTCGGTGACGACATCCTTGAGGTTGTCGACCACGTAAGTGTCATTGCCGCTACCGCCAACCAAGGTATCGATACCGCCGGCCCCATCCAGAGTGTCACTGCCTGCTCCACCACTCAGCACATTGTTGCCGGCGTTACCAATCAGCACGTTGCCCAAAGCGTTGCCGGTGCCATTGAGCAGGGCGGACCCAGCCAGGATCAGGGTTTCCAGATTCGCGCCCAAGGTCCAGCTCACCGAGGAGCGCACAGTATCGATTTCGCCGGCCAGGGTGCTAGTTTCGGTGACGACATCTTTGAGGTTGTCGACCCAGTAAGTGTCGTTGCCGGTACCGCCAATAAGGGTATCGATACCGCTGCTGCCGTCCAGGGCATCGTTACCTGCCCCACCACTCAGTACGTTGTTGCCGGTGTTGCCGATCAGTACGTTGTTCAGGGCGTTGCCGTTACCATTGAGGTTGGCGCTGCCGATCAACGTGAGATTCTCCAGATTGACTCCCAGGTTCCAATTCAGGGAGGAGCGCACGGTATCGATTTCACCGGCCAGGGTGCTGGTTTCACTGACGATATCCTTGAGATTGTCGACCACGTAGGTGTCGTTGCCAGTGCCGCCAATCAAGGTATCGGCACCTGCCCCCCCATCAAGAACATCGTTGCCTGCCCCGCCCTGAAGGTTGTTCACGGAGGCATTGCCCAGCAGGCTGTTATTCAGCTCGTTGCCAACCACCGTGAACGCCCCAATGCCGTTCAGAACGACGTTTTCGACGTTGCGCAGATTGCTCAGGTTCAGGTTGAGGACACTGCTCGACGAACTCGCGGTGTAAGTGACGATCAGGCCATCACTGCCCTGATTGACATTCTCTTGTACCAGGACCAATTCATCGGCTCGATCGAGCACATAGGTGTCATTTCCCGCCCCGCCGATCAGGGTGTCCCGTCCGACTCCACCGTTCAGCACGTTATTACCGGCATTGCCGGTCAGCACATTGTTCAGAGCGTTGCCGGTGCCATTGAGATGAGCGGAACCGGTCAGGATGAGGTTTTCCAGGTTGGCGCCCAGGGCCCAGCTCACCGAAGAACGTACGGAGTCGATTTCGCTGGTCAGGGTGCTGGTTTCGGTGACGACATCCTTGAGGTTGTCCACCACGTAAATGTCATTGCCGGCAGCGCCAACGAGAGTATCTATACCGCCGCCGCCATCCAGGGTATTGGCGCCGGCGTTGCCGTTGATGCGGTTGCTCAACGCGTTGCCCGTGCCGTTGAGATTGGCGGTTGAGCTCAGCGTCAGGGTCTCGATGTTGGCACCCAGGGTGTAATTGACCGACGAGATGACAGTGTCAATTTCGCTGGCCAAGGTGCTGCTTTCCTGCGCCCTGTCACCGATATTATCGACAACATAAGTGTCGCTGCCCGCTCCACCGATCATCGTATCCTTACCGGCACGACCGTTCAGAAGGTTGGCCAATGCATTGCCGATCAGTGTGTCGTCATTGGCCGAGCCGATTGCGTTTTCGATTTTGGCCCCGTAGGCGATCGCCAATCCTTCATTGAAGGCCGTCTGGGTGTCGAGCTTCAGAAACGTTTGGCCGATCTTGCTGAACTGGCCTTCATTCAAATTGATGCGCACCGCTGTCAGCTGATTGCTTGCGTCGATCGTGTCATTGCCGCCTGCGTCCCAGATCGTCTCGAAAACCGATTGGCCGACGGCCCAACTGTAGGTGTTATTACCCGTCTGCCACTGGGTGTTTGCGCCATAGAGACTCTGGATGGCGGCAATATCCAGCAGCATTGGGGTGGTTGGCTCATAGGCGTACGCGGTGTTGTAGCTCATGATCGTGTAACGGACATCATCGAACTGAGCAGAAAGCACGGTTGAGTTCGACGAGCTGGGGGAGAAGGGATGCTTGAGCCCCAGGGCGTGGCCAATCTCATGCATGAATACCAGGTAGTCGTAGGTACCTTTGACGGGAGCCGGGTTGTTCGTGACAGGCCCCAGCCAGACATCCCCGGCGCTGGGGGTGTTACCCGGGAAATAGCCCCAGGCAGCGGTGTCATCGTCCATGTACAGATAGCCACCGAACCGCAAGTCACCAACGTTGCTGGCCGTCTCGCTGACCTGCCGGAATTGAATGTTGGCAACCGAACTCCATGTGCCTAGCGCGCTGACAATGCCATTTTTTTGCGCGGACGATAGAACATAACCAGCCTCGTATTCATTTTCACTGCTGTAGTTGCTGGCGAACAACGAACTCATCGTCATGAAGCTGTACGTCAAGGACGTGGTGCTCAAGCTGCCAGTCCAGTAAGTGCCATAGAGCAAGCTATTGACCTGTGCGTTGCCGGTCAGCTTTGCGTACGAAATGGATGAATAACCTAATGGACTGGGCATGTATGTTTCCTGTGGGCTATCTGCGGACCTTCCTGGATGCGGCCGCTACATAGGGTTATTTTGCATGAGAAGCGTTGAGATTGACATCACTTAGCCACTATTTTTGATCCCAAATCAGACGATGGCGGCGCAACCAACCACTCATTCGCCCGACGAATATCCCCATCTCCCAATCGACCGCTCCAGCGATGCAGCACCAGCAAACTGGTCACGAACTTGTATTGGGACTGATAGAAATCACGCCGTGCACGAAACTCTTCCTTGATGCTATCGAGCACATCGACGGCATTCTTGACCCCGTAGCCAAAGGCTTTTTCCGTGGCCATGCGTGACTTCTCGGCAGACTCCAGCGCACGCCGTGTTGCCTTGATCCGGCTGAGTTCGGCGCTCATGCCGAGATAAGCCGTGCGGGTTTCCTTGATGACCTGGCGACGCAAGGCCTCCAGTTCTTGCTGGGCGACTTCCTTGTCACTTTCGGAACTCGATACTCGTGCCCGGGTGGAGCCGCCGCTGTAGAGCGGCATCTGCAAATCCAGGGAGGCAACGAGGTTGTCCGAGCGAGGCGTCACGGCGCCTTCATAACCGATATCACTGCGTTGCGCCGTCAAGTTCAGGCCCAGCCGGGGAAGATGCCCTGCCTTGTTTTCAGCGATGGCCGCCTCGGCAGCAAGGACACTGTGCTCCCGGGCTTGCAGCGCCGGGTTGCTGTCGAGTGCCGTCTGCACCCAGTAGTCCTGCGCTTGCGCCGGCAGGCTGAAGGCTGGATTGTCGCCGATGCGCTTGAACCGCTCGCTGACATCGCGCCCCACCAGTTCGGAAATCGCTTCACGGCTGACCAGGACCTTGTTGCTGGCTTCGATCTCGTCTGCCTTGAGCGCATCCACCCGCGCCTCAAGATCCAGTGCGTCGGTCACCATCGCCATCTGTCGCGCGTACAAGGCCTTGACCCGCTTGAGGTTACGCTCCGTCGCCTGCAGTTCGCTGCGCACCAACGACAGCTCGTCTTCCGCGGCAAGCACGGCGAAATAGCGCTCGGACAGGTCGATGCTGGCCTGCACCTGGGTATCGGTCGACTCGTAGCCACTCTGCCGGGCCAACTCGATGTACTTCTGGTAACTGCGCCAGACCTGCGGATCGTAGATCACCTGATTGAGCACCACGGCCATGCGCTTGCCGTTGTACTGGATACGGTTCAGGTCGTCGTCGCGCCGGCCGCGGTTGACGCTGCCGCTGGCGTTGAGTTGCGGCAACAATTGACCGAAGGCTGCCCGCTCCTTGCCCTCGCCACTTCGGGTCAGGGCTTGTGCCCGCAGGACGCGCGGATCGGCCCCCTGCGCCTCCTGGTGCAATTGCCACAGGTCGACATAAGTGTCGTCAGCGAGGGCTCCCAGTGGCATGAGGACCAGGCACAGGATGATCAGGCGCTTCATCTCAGTCCTCGATCAACGAACGGGCGAACACATTGCTCGCGGGCTGCATCAAGTATTGCAACAGCGTCCGCGCGCCCGTATTGACCAGCACTTCGACCGGCATTCCCGGCACCAGGGTAAGGTTGCCCAACGTCTGGCGCCCTTTGTCCGTCAGGGCTACGCGCGCCAGGTAATAAGCCGTGCCTGTGTCCTTGTTGATCAGACGGTCGGCGGAAATCTGCACCAGCCGCCCCTCGATGACGGGCGTGGTGCTGCTCTTGAATGCGCTGAAGCGAATGTCCGCCAACTTGCCCAACGCGATGCGGTCGATGTCCATCGGCGACACTTGCGCCTCGACGATCAATTCCTCGTTGGCCGGGACGATGTCCAGCAGCGCAGTGCCCGGGCTGACCACGGCACCGAGGGTGTGGACGGTCATGCCCATGACCATTCCGGACTCGGGGGCGAGGATATCGGTACGTTGATCGCGGTCCTGCAAGGTGGCCAGTCGTTCGCGCAACTCATACACCTTGGTCCGCGCATCGCCCAGCAGGCCGGCCACTTCGCTGGCGAAGGCCTTTTTCAATTGCAGGATCTTCAACTGCGCCTCGTCGACATGGACCCGCGCTTGCGCGATCTCGGACTGGCTTTCGGCTATTTCGGTTTGCAGGCGAGCGAGGCTGCGCTCCTGCTCACGCAGGCGCTGCTTGTCCACGTAGCCTTCGGCAAGCAGTGCCCGCAGATCGACTATTTCGTCTTGATAAGAGGCCGCCAGCATCTGCTTGCTGGCAATGATGGCCTTGAATCCGCGAATCTGTTCCTCGATTTGTCCGATGGTCTTCTCTTGCAAACCGATTTCGCCCAGCAATGAGGTCCGTCGAGTCTGGAAAATTCGTGCTTCACTGTCCCGGGCCTCTTGTACTCGCGGGTCAGCGGGGTCCAGGGTCGGCACCGCCACAGGCTCGGACAGCGCGTCACGTTCTGCCTCCAACCGGGCCTGTAACTGGAGCGCGGCGATCAACTGGCTGCGCGTCGTTTCCATTTCCGAACGCGCCTGGGTGTTGTCGAGCACCAGCAACACATCGCCGGTTTTCACCAGGTCCCCGTCGTGGACGCGCAGTTCGCGCACGATGCCACCTTCCAAGTGCTGCACCGTCTTGCGGTAACTTTTGACCGTGACCACGCCCGGCGCGAGTGCCGAGCTGTCGAGGGGGGCCAATGCCGCCCAGCCACCGAACAGGCCAAAGGTGACCAGCAGCATGAGGTAGCCGACGCGGCGTATCGGCCTGTCATCGACGGGCAACGCAGTGGATGAGTGCTGACTGTTTTGCATGAAATGGCTCATCCGTTTCCTACGGTTGAATCGCGGCAGCCTGGCGGGCCGCGGGTGTTACGTCTCGCAGGCGTGCCAAGACCTGGTCCCGTGGCCCGAACAGACTCAGTTCGCCATGATTGAGCACCAGCAGCTTGTCCACCTGCGCCAGCACGCCGGATCGATGGGTAATGACAAATACCGTGGCCCTGCTCTGCCTGAGCTTTTGCAGCGCCTCGGCGAGCATTTTTTCTCCGGCATCGTCCAGGTTGGAGTTGGGTTCATCGAGCACCACCAGGCGCGGCTCACCGTACAAGGCGCGGGCCAGGCCGATACGTTGTCGCTGGCCGCCGGACAACCCACCGCCATTGGCACCGATCAGGCTGTCGTAGCCATCGGGCAGTTGCAGAATCAACTCATGTACGCCCGCCATGCGCGCGGCGGCGACCACGGCAGGTGCGTTCACCGGGCCGAAGCGGGAAATGTTCTGGCTGATCGTGCCTTCGAAGAGCTCGATGTCCTGGGGCAGATAACCGATGTACTGGCCCAACTCCTCCCGACGCCATTGGCTGATGTCCGCACCGTCCAGGCGCACGGTGCCGACCAGGCTTGGCCAGACGCCCAACAACGCCCTGGCCAGGGTCGACTTCCCCGCACCGCTGGGTCCAATGATGCCCACGACCTCGCCTGCGGCCACCTGGAAATTCACACCACGGATAATCGGTTTGCGAGCGTCCGGCGATCCCGCCGAAAGATCCTCGACGCGAATCGCCCCTTCGGGCGCCGGCAACGGCATGCGTTCAGGCTCGGCGGCAATCTTGAGCAGCAACTCGTGCAGTCGTGCATATTGCGAGCGGGCGCCCAGGAAGCCTTTCCAGACGCCGATCAACTGATCGATGGGCGCCAACGCACGCCCTAGCAAAATCGAGCCGGCAATCATCAGCCCGGACGAAATCTCGTGATTGATCGTCAAATAGGCGCCCAGGCCCAGCACCAGCGACTGAACGATCTGCCGGAACGTCCTGGACACCGATGTCATGGTCGCGGCACGGTCGCTGGCCAGGCTTTGCAGGGCGAGAATCTTATGGGTTCGCCCGCTCCAGTGCTCGCGCAAGCTGGCAAGCATGCCCATGGATTCCACCACTTCGGCATTGCGCAAGCTTTTGTTGGTGAACGCAGTGGCCGCCATTTGTTCACGGTTGGCAGCCTGCAGCGGCGAGTGGGTGAGCTTTTCGTTGGCAAAGGCCAGCGCGCCCAGCAACACGGCACTCACGATCCCCATCCAGCCGTACCAGGAGTGAAACATGAACATGACAGCCAGGTAGATCGGGATCCACGGCGCATCGAAAAATGCAAACAGCCCGTTGCCCGTCAGGAACTGGCGCAAACCGTTCAGGTCGCTCAAGGGCTGGGCCGTGGCATTCATGCCACTGGTATTGAGCGCCTGCTTGAAACTGGCGTCGAACAGACGCTGGCTCAGCAGCGTGTCCAGTCGAGTACTGATCCGCACCATGATTCGCGAACGGACCCACTCCAAACCACCCATCGTGATCATCAACAGCAACATGATCAGCGTCAGCATCAACAGCGTCGACAGGCTGGCGCTGCCTACCGCGCGGTCATACACCTGTAGCATGTAGAACGAAGGAACCAGCATCAGCAAGTTGACAAAAAAACTGAAAAAACCAACGGAAAGAAAACTACCTTTGCAGACGGCAAGGGCGCCTTCCAGTTCGGTCCTGGCGTGGGCTGACATGGTTCATCACCTGAGGTCCGATTCTGGTCAAACCTGAAAAATCACAAGGGCACAGGCACGCGAACGCCTGGAATACCGCTCGGCGGGTACCACTGGAGCGCCCGCACAATCGGATCTACCGCGTTGTATCGGCACGGTTTTGCAGTTCTTAAGGAAAGATCGAAATTGGCGTGACAGGTGATACGCCACGCGGGTGGCCCTGCGCGGCGGGCGACACAAGATCAAATACTCAAGTCTCAGCCTCCCAACGACGAAACAACACGCTGGCATTGACTCCACCGAACCCAAACCCATTGGAGAGCGCATGGGTAATCGGCATCTTCCTGGCCTTCAAGCCAACCAGATCAAGCCCAGCGGCAGCCTCGTCAGGATGAATCAGGTTCAGGGTTGGCGGCACGATCTGGTCACGCAGCGCCAATACCGTGAAAACGGCTTCAATGCCCCCGGCCGCGCCCAGCAGGTGGCCGGTAGCCGATTTAGTCGAGGTAATCGCCACCCCGGAGTGCGTGCCGAACACCGAACGAATCGCCGCCAGTTCTCCGCTGTCGCCGACCTGGGTAGAGGTCGCGTGAGCATTGATATGCTGCACGTCGGCTGGGCTGACAGCGGCCTGGCGCAGCGCCTGTTCCATTGCGCGGCGGGCGCCGTTGCCGTCTTCCGGGCCGGCCGTCAGGTGGTAGGCATCGGCGCTGGTGCCATAACCGACCAGTTCCGCCAGGGGCTTGGCCCCACGCGCCAAGGCGTGTTCCAGCGACTCGATCACCAGCAACCCCGCGCCTTCGGCCATGACAAAGCCATCGCGATCACGGTCGAAGGGGCGCGAAGCTTCCTGCGGGCGTTCGGCAAAACCGGTGGAGAGCGCCCTGGCCGCCGCGAAACAACCCAGGGTCACGCGATCGATCGCCGCCTCGGTACCGCCGCAAACGGCAATGTCCGCCTCCCCGCTCCTGATCAGCCGGGCCGCGTCGCCGATGGCCTGGACGCCGGCGGCACAGGCGGTTACCGGTGCACCGAGGGGGCCTTTGAGGCCATGCCGGATGGACACGTGGCCGGCCGCCATGTTGGCGAGAAACGCCGGTGCAGAGAACGGTGACAGCCGACGCGGCCCCCGCGAGTCGGTGGTGCGTATGGCATCGGCAATGGCGCCAAACCCACCCACGCCCGATGAAATGATCGTCGCGGTCCGCTCCTGGTCGACGGTTTCGGTCGGATGCCAGCCCGCCTGCTCCAGGGCCTCATGGGCGGCCACCAGCGCAAACTCGATGAAGCGATCCATTTTCTTGCGATCCTTGGGCGCGATAAAGCGTTCCGGGTCATAACCGGCAACAGAATCCTCTTCCAGAGAGGGCACCTGGCCGCCAACCCCGACGCCGGTCCCCTCAGTGAACGCCTCAGGCAGGCTACGGATGCCGGAACGCCCAGCCAGCAGCCGCTGCCAGACTTGCTCCACACCACAACCCAGGGGGCCGACGATGCCGACGCCCGTGACTACAATGCGTGTTTGACCTGCTGCACTACTCATGGAAACCTCTTCAGTTCTGTAGGCGCTCACTGGAGCGGTATGCGATTAATCGCTTATGCCAGGGTTGCTGTTTCAGTTTGAACGGTATTGACCGGACGGATCTTGAACCAGATGGCATACATCGCCGGCAGGAACACCAGCGTTATGATGGTGCCGACGAAGGTGCCGCCGATCAGGGTGTAGGCCAGCGTTCCCCAGAAAACGGAATGGGTCAGCGGGATGAATGCCAGGATCGCCGCCAGCGCCGTCAGCAGCACCGGACGAGCCCGCTGCACCGTGGCCTCAATGACCGCGTGGAACGGGTCCAGCCCCTCCTTTGCGTTCTGATGGATCTGCCCGATCAGGATCAGCGTGTTGCGCATCAGGATGCCCGACAGCGCAATCAGCCCCACCAGGGCGTTGATGCCAAATGGCTGGTGGAAAATCAGCAGCGTCGGCACCACGCCGATCAACCCCAGCGGCGCAGTGAAGAACACCATGATCATGGCCGAGATCGAGCGCACCTGGACGATGATGATCAGCAGCGTCAGGGCAATCATGATCGGCACCAGCGGCACGATGGCCTGGCCGGCTTTGCCAGACTCCTCGATGGCCCCCGCCTGCTCGATCCGGTAGCCGCCGGGCAGCGTGTCGATGATCGGTTGCAGTTGCTTGATAATTGCACTCGACACATCCGGCGGTTGCAGGCCTTCGGCAATGTCGCCGCGCACGGTAATGGTCGGGGTCCGGTCACGGCGGCGCAGGATCGGATCCTCCATGCGCACGTCCACTTCGCCAACCTGGGACAACGGAATACGCTGCCCCGCCGCGCCCACCAGCGTAAAGCCCTCGATCCGGGCCGGATCGAGGCGGATATCCCCGGCGGCGCGTCCCATCACCTGCACCGAACGAATGTCCTCGCGAACCGCCGTGATCGGCACCCCGGCCAGCAGGAATTGCAGTTGCTCGGCGACGGCGCTGGACGTCAGTCCAACCGCCTGCAAGCGATCCTGGTCCAGATTGAAATGCAACGTCGGCGTCAGTGGGCCCCAATCGGTGTTGACGGTCCTCATCATCGGATTGGCTTGCATGACGTCTTGGACGCGGCTTGCGATCTCCCGCAGTTTCGACGGGTCAGGTCCCATCACCCGGTAGGCCACTGGAAAGGGTGAGTACGGACCAAAGACAATTTGCGTCGCCCTGACCCGTGCCTCCGGGGCCAGCCCTTCAGCGACCGCTTCGCGCAGGCGGAGCTTGAGGGCTTCCCGTGCTTCCTGGTTGTCTGTCAGCACCACGATCTTGGCGAACGATGGGTCCGGCAGTTCTGGCGCGATCGCCAGGAAAAAGCGCGGTGCGCCCTGCCCGATGTAAGCCGTGATGATCTTGGCTTGCGCCTGTTTTTGCAGCCACGCCTCAACCTTGGCGGTGGCGGCGCTGGTCTGCTCGATGGAGGTGCCATAGGGCATTTGTACTTCGATCATGACCTCGGGACGGTCCGAGGTCGGGAAGAACTGCTTCTTGACCTGGCCCATGCCCAGGATGGCGACCACAAACAGTGTGATGACGGTGCCGGCCACCAGCCATTTGCGGGCGATCACCCGCGTCAGGATTCGCCGGAAGCGGTTGTAGCGTGGGGTGTCGTAGATGGCCGCTTGCCCGCCTTCGACCTTCTTGATGTCCGGCAACATCTTCACCCCCAGGTAGGGGGTGAACGCTACCGCGACCACCCAGGAAGCGATCAGGGCAATGCCGACGATCCAGAACATGTTGCTGGTGTATTCGCCAGCGGTGGACTGGGCGAAGCCGTTGGGCATGAAGCCGATCGCCGTCACCAGCGTACCGGACAGCATTGGTGCGGCCGTGTGGCTCCAGGCGTACGCGGAGGCCTTGATCCGGTCGTAGCCCTCCTCCATTTTCACCACCATCATTTCGATCGCGATGATGGCGTCGTCCACCAGCAATCCGAGGGCCAGAATCAGCGAGCCCAGAGTGATCCGGTCGAAGTTCTTGCCGGTGGCCGCCATCACCACAAACACGATGGCCAGGGTCAAGGGTACTGCCGCCGCGACCACGATCCCGACGTGCCAGCCCATACTGATGAAGCAGACGACCATCACCACCAGCAAGGCAACGAAGAACTTGACCATGAATTCGTCGACAGCCGAGTTGATGTTCACCGCCTGATCGGTCACCTTGGTCAGCGTCATGCCCAGCGGCATGTCTTCATTGATCTTGCTCGTCTCGGCATCGAGCGCCTTGCCCAGATCGAGGCCGTTCCACCCCTCGCGCATGATCACGCCCAGCAACAACGCTTCTTCGCCGTTGTTGCGCACCAGGAAGGTGGCCGGGTCTTCATAGCCACGTTCAACCGTCGCCACGTCCGAGAGCTTCAACGTGCGCCCCTGGATGGCCAGCGGCGTGTCACGAATTTTCTCCAATTTATCGAAGGCGCCCTCCACCCGCAGGAAAACCTGCGGCCCCTTGGTTTCGATGGAGCCGGCGGGCGTCAGTACGTTCTGGCTATTCAGTGCGGCGAAGATGTCCTGGGGGGAAACACCCAAGGTCGCCAGCCGGTCATGGGAGAAGGAAACGAAAATGCGCTCGGCCTGTTCCCCGATGATGTTGACCTTCTTCACCCCCGCCACATGCAACAGGCGCTGGCGCAGAACCTCGGCATCACGTACCAGCAGGCGTTGCGGTTCACCCTTGGCCTTGAGGGCAAACAGCGCAAACGTCACGTCCGAGTACTCGTCGTTGACCAGTGGCCCGATCACCCCCGCCGGCAACTTGGTGGCTTCGTCGTCGAGCTTCTTGCGCGCCTGGTAGAACTCTTCCTGCACCTGCGAGGGCGGCGTACGGTCCAGCAGCGAGACCATGGTGAAAGCCAGGCCGGGTCGGGTGTAGGTTTCCGAGCGGTCGTACCATTTCAATTCCTGCAGGCGCTTTTCCAGTGGCTCGGCGACCTGATCCTGCATCTCCTGCGCCGTCGCCCCCGGCCATGCTGTGATGACGGTCAGTTGCTTGACTGTGAACGGCGGATCTTCCGCGCGGCCAAGCTTGAAGAACGCCAGGGTCCCGGCGACGGCGATCAGGAAAATCAGGAATACCGTGATGGCGCGCTCGCGCACGGCGAGCGCCGAAAGGTTGAAGCTCATTGACGGGTCCCCGCGACGTTCACATCACCCTGCGCAAGCAGCCGGACGGGCTCGCCTTCACGCAGCAGATGCGCACCCAGGCCGACAATGCGCTCACCGACGTTGAGACGGCCTGCAACGCGCGCCGCGTCGTCACTCAAGCCCAAGACCTGGACGGGACGCCAAGTCACTTTTGCCGGTTCGCCGTCGATGACCCACACGCCCGTGCCATTGCCGGGGTCGTAAAGCGCCGCAATCGGTACTTGCAGCACCTGCCCCTGGGTCACGCCCTCGGCGATACGCAGCGTGACGGTCGAGCCCAGCGGGGCATTAGCCAGGGCGCCCTCCAGGACATAGCGTGCTTCAAAGGTACGGGTCACCCGGTCAGCCGACTCGGAAAGCAGGCGGAGCTTGGCGGCGACCGCCCCGCGGGTGTTGCCATACAATGTCGCCTGGGCGCTGGACCCGACGGCCGGCCGCAAGGTCTCGGGCAGTTGCACGACGGCTTCGCGCTGCCCGGCTCGGGCCAGTCGGACCACCGGCTGACCCGGACTGACGACCTGCCCCGGCTCGGCAAGCGTTTCCATCACCACACCATCGGCGTCGGCGAGGAGCACCGCATAGCCGGACGCATTGCGGGCCACGTCGGCTTGCGCCTCGGCGGCGCTGAGCTGCGCCTTCGCGGTATCGGCGGCGGCTTTGATCTGGTCATAGCCCGACGCCGAAATCGCCCCGGCGGCCACCAGCTCGCGATATCGAGCCTCATCGTCCGCGGTCTGCTTGGCCCGGGCGCGGGCGGCCGTGACAGCCTCTTGCTGGGCTCGCGCCTGCAAGCCCAGGTCGATGGGGTCCAGACGCATCAGCGGCTGGCCCTTCTTGACGGCCTGACCGGCATCCACCAACCGCTCCAGGACCTTGCCTGACACACGAAAGCCCAGGTCGCTCTGGACGCGGGCCGCCACGACGCCGGTGAAGGAACGAGCGCCGGCGGAGGAACCCTGTACTTGCGCAACCCTCACCAGAGGAGCAAGCGTGCGCGGATCGGTGGCAGTGGATGAGTCGCCACACGCCGTGAGGACAAGAGGCAACACGCAAGCGGCAAGGGTGACAGGTCGGAGCCGGAGCATAGGTTCCCTTTACTGAATGGAGGATTGGGAACTCATTCTTGCGCTCGTGACCAATACTGTCAATGGTCACATATCGCTGGGTAGTTTATGAAAGCTAATTTTTTACAGAAACCCAGTAAATACTAGACTTTCAATTCCGAAGACCACTTCCACCACCAATTGACAGAGTGTGACCATCATATAATATGGTCACAAATGTTGATCCCAAGGAAACGTCAATGCCACCCCTGCGCCCCCTTGCTTTTTTAGTAAGCGCCAGCTTGATGACCGGCTGCGCGGTCGGTCCGGACTATCAGCGCCCCGATGCCGCGCTGTCGGATCGTTTTCTGGGCCAGTCTTCTGTCGAACAAAGGACCGGCACAACACGGACCAGTCTCACAGTCTGGTGGGAGGGTTTTGGCGACCCGGTGCTGACCGATTTCATCACCAGGGCGCTGGAGCAGAACCTCGACCTTGCCCAGGCCTTAGCGCGCGTTGCCCAAGCGCGGGCAGGTCTCGGCGCCGCCAACGCCGCCATGCTGCCGTCGGGAAATATCAGCGGCCAGGCCGCACGGGCCTATCAATCCGTCGAGACGCCGCTGGGCAAGGTGCTCGATTCAACCCCCGGTTATGATCGATATGGAAATACCTACTCGATGGACCTGGGCGCGAGCTGGGAACTGGATGTCTTTGGTGGCCTGCGACGCGGACGCGAAGCTGCATTGGCCGAGTACCAGGCCTCCGAGGCCGGGGCCGCGGCCACGAGGCTGGCCGTCGCCGCACAGACCGCTGACATCTACATCACCCTGCGCGGCTTGCAAGCGCGACTGGACATTGCGAACCGTCAGGTCAAGACCCAGCAGGACCTGCTGGAAAAAGTCCAGCTGCTCTACAGCAAAGGGCTCGCCGCCAGCTATCAGGTCCGCCAGACCGAGGGCGCACTTGCCCAGGTCCAAGCAACGGTACCGGTCCTGCAAACCGGGCTGGATGCCGCCATGAATGCGCTGGATGTCATGCTCGGCACGCCGCCAGGCACCCACCGCCCGCGACTGACCGAGACGGCTAGCATTCCCCTGCCCCCACAAATCAGCGAGATGGGTACGCCGGCTGATTTGCTGCGCCGCCGGCCGGACCTCATTGTCGCCGAGCGCCGTCTGGCCGCCTCCAATGCCCGCATCGGTGAAGCCGTCGCCGAGTACTATCCAAAATTTTCCCTCAGCGCGTTGCTCGGCAGCGCCACTACGGTCTCTGCCGGGCACCTTTTCTCCGGCGGCGCCAGCCAGGCGTCGGGGGCACTGGGACTGCGCTGGAGGCTGTTCGATTTTGGCCGGATCAACGCCCAGATCGACCAGGCCAAGGGACAGGAGGCCGAGGCGCTGGCCGCTTACCGCCAGTCCGCGTTGCGCGCCACCGAGGATGTCGAGAATGCCTTCTCCGCCTTGGTCAACCGAGAAGCCCAGGCCACCACGCTCAGCGCAGGCGAAGCATCATTGAGCGAGGCCCGTCGATCATCCTTTATTGCCTATCAGAAAGGCACGGCCAGCCTGATCGATGTCCTCAACGCCGACGAAACACTGCTCCAGGCATCCGATGCCCGGGCACAAGCACGGACGGAATCGGCACGGGCGGCGGTCGCGGCATTCAGGGCGCTCGGCGGCGGCTGGCAAGCGCCGCAGCCACCCCAGCCCATCGCGAGCCGATGATCTGACATGAACACCAGGCTGTCATCGCGAGCAAGCTCGCTCCCCCAGGGTTAACGCTCATTTCCTGTGGGAGCGAGCTTGCTCGCGATCAGTCAATCACAACTATTTTCAATCTTGGCAACCGGAGTCCAGCCACATGAAAACCAACGAGAATTCCTGGGTGCTCATCACGGGCGCTTCAAGCGGCTTTGGCGAGGAGTTCGCCCGGCAATACGCAGCGCAGGGGAAATCCCTCGTTCTGGTAGCCCGCAGGCTGGACAAACTAGAAGCGCTGTCAAAAGAACTGCGTGAGCGTTTTGGCATCGAGGTGATCAACGAACAAGTCGACCTGTCTTCGATTCCGGCAGTCATCGAACTGCACAAGCGGCTGGTTCAACAGGGTATTGCGGTCGATGTGCTCATCAACAACGCCGGCCATGGATTGCAGGGCCCGTTCCTGGACCACGCCATTGACCAATCCCTGGCAATGATCAATCTGGACATCGCCAGCCTGACCACCATGACTCGCCTCTTTGCCCAGGACATGCGCATCCGCCGCCGCGGCCACATTTTGCAGGTCGCCAGCTTGCTTTCCTATCAAGGCGTGAAAAATTTCGCCGTCTATTCAGCGGCCAAGGCCTACGTGCTGCGCTTCTCCGAGGCACTGCATCAGGAACTCAAGGGCGACGGTGTCGTCGTGACCGCACTGTGCCCAGGCATGTCGGATACCGGGTTTGCGCAGAGTGCCAACCAGACCCTCACGCCAGCGCTGAAAATGGTGATGATGCAACCCGAGCCCGTGGTTCGCGCAGGCATCCGCGCCCTGCAAGCCGGGCGCATGAGTGTGGTACCCGGCTTCGGCAACAAGGCGCTCACGGTGTTGACCTGGGCCACGCCACGCCGATTTCACCAGCGTCTCATGGCGAATGTCATGGGGGCATGAATGCGCTGCGGCGAAGGACCGGGAGCCACAATGGCTCCCGGCACACGCCCTATTGCGTTAGAAGCGATAGCTGACTGAAGTACCAAAACCGCTGGCACTGTTCCGGTATTTGGAACTGTATGCGCCACGGGTCGACGAGGTTTCGTTGATGCGCACGCTTTCTTCCTGCAAGTAGGAGTAAGCCACATCGATCGTCACCTCTTCCACTGGCGTCCAGCCGGCACCGAAGCTGAGCACCGTGCGGTCGCCGGTTGGTATCCGAGGCCCACGATTGGTGTTGTTGGCGGGCGACTGGTCGACCGACAGGCCCGCGCGCAGGCCCCATTGATCGTTGAGCTTATACGCGGCACCGATGGCATGGGCCCAGGTGTCATGCCAGTTCTGTTCTTCGCTGACGGTGCTCAACGCGCCGCTCAGCAGCGCAGGCAGGCCGGAGTTCTCGATGGTCAACTCTTTGAAGCGGCTCCAGCGCGTCCAGGTACTTCCCAGATACATCGTCCAGTCGTCATTGAGCTGATGAGTGACCGAGATGTCCACGGACTCCGGAGTATCCACATCCAGCGACGCGTCATAGCTGCGGCCGCTTACCCCCAACACGCTGAAAATGCCGCCGGTGAGCTTGGACTTGGCGTCCAGGTGGTAACTGACCTTGGAATGGTAAGTCAGCCCCAGGCGAGTCCGGTCCGTCGCCTGCACCAGGATGCCGGCGTTGAAGCCGAGCGCCGTATCGTCGCCATTGCTCTTGAGCTTACCGTCGTTACTGCCGGGGCTGAGGGGATTGGGCACCATCCCGGAGATCTCACCACTGATCCGATTGATGGTCGGACCGAACCCGATCGATACCTTGTCGTTGAAGGCATAGCTGACGGTAGGCTGGAAGGTCAGCGTCGTCACTTCGCTTTTGTTGCCGTAATAACGCCCGGCAAAGTCGCTGCCGTAATCGGTGATCAAACCAAATGGCACATAAAAACCGACGCCGACAGCCCAATGCTCATCCACCGGCTTGACGTAGTAACCCATCGGCACCGTGGTGGTCGGCACCATGTCACCATCCTCTCGGCCACCGAAAGTGCTGCGGGTCTGACTGATATCGCTCTGGGTAAACAGTGTCGCAGCGCCCAGGCTGACCTGCTCTTTCCTCAAGCGAGACATGCCCGCCGGGTTGCCGAAGACAGTACTGGCATCTTCAGCGGAAGAGGAACGCCCGGCAAAACCCGCGCCCATCCCACTGATGCTTTGTTCGTTCAGCGCGAAGCCGCTGGCAAATACTTGGGACGTTGCAAGCGCAACGGCGAGACTCATGGGGGTCTTGAGCAAGATTTTTTTCATTATTAGGACTCTAGGAGCAACTGCTGGGGGAACGGTTTGTTTTTCTGCTAGGTAAAAATCGCCACGGTCTGACGCGCCCAAAGCACCCGCCGACCGCTTTCGTCCCAGATCTCCATATCCTGTAGCGAGTAGCCTTCCAAGGCTTGCTGACTGAACGAGCTGATGAGGAACCATTCGCCGGTCACGGCGGGCTGCGGCAAATCGATTGTCCAGGAAGCCGAGCTGATGGCTGCCGGCTCTGTGAAGCAGGTCATCGCGGCGGGCGGCAGACTGTCAGCGAGGGCAATCAAAGCCACCGCCGGGTCCACCCCCTGGGCATCCAGGTGACGAACCCACATCAGTAACTCGGGATTTTTAGCCCCGGACACTGGCAGTGAACCACCCGCAGGGCGCATTTCGAAGTTGAAGGCGCAGGCAGGCGCAATGGTGTTGTCCAGCGCCAGCGTGGTGTACCGCGACGCCTCCTCCACCAACGGGCATCCCCATGCTTCATGGGTAATCCTGCTGGCTCGTGGTTGAGCGAACAGCAAAGTCGTGCGCAGAGCCAGCTCATCGCCCGACTTGCAATCGACAGACACCGAAGTCACGGATCGCCCTTCGCGCAAAACGCTTGTATCGAATGTCTGGGCTTGCGTGACCGGACCTATGAATGACACCTGCGCCGACTTGAACGGAGGAAAGCCCTGTGGGCGTTCGCGCAGAACCGCCTCCAACGACAGCGCCGCCGAAAGACCACCGAAGATCGTGCGACCCTGCTGCCAATTGGCTGGAGCAATGAACGGCACGCTCGGATCGAACTGCGCCAGCACCTGAGCAAAACTGGTCATTTGGACGTCTCCCGACTGGCCTGAACGTGAACCCGCTGATGCATCGCTAGAGGGATCACTTTGAAAGTCGATGCCATACTTATTCATGTGACCATTTGTGTCAATAGTCACTTTTCAGGCAAAAAGAGACCACCCAGTCGGGTACAACCCGAATGCACGGAAAGTCGTTTTTGAATCGGGACGGCTACTCGTCGCAGCCGTCCCTCAGGGCATCAGGCTACGCAGGATGAGGTTGGCGGTGAGCGTCGGCGCCACCTCGACATGATCGAGGCTGTACTGCAGCAATAGGGGGTTGACGAAAGGCCGAAGGGTCAGGTGTATCGCCTCAACGGTTTCATCCAGGGGCGTCTTGCGTTCGAACTCACCGCTTTCGCGCCCTTCCCGTACGACCTGCACCACGAATTGCTTGATCCGTGCGTCATACACCTGGGAGCTGGGCCAGCGCTCCGACGCGGAGAATGCGGCAATGTCGTAGAGCTTGCGATCATTGAAGAACAGATCGATCCCCGTGGTAATCAGGGTCTTGACCAGGCGGCGAAAGCGCTCGGTCGAAGAGAGCCCTTCCTCGCTGATGGCCTCCTCCACCGCCGCAACGATCTTCGCAAGACAGCTGGAGCAAATGGCTTCGCCAATCGCCTGCTTGGAATCGAAAAATTTGTAGATGTAGGCCTTGGAAAAGCCGATGGCCTTGGCCAGGTCAGACACGGTGGTCTTGGCGTAGCCGTATTGGCTGAAATGCTCGTTGGCCGCCGCGACAATCTGGTCGCGAATGTCATGGTCGGCTGGGCCGCGAGTGCTGGGCGAAGGTGATGTTGGCTGATTCATGGAAGCAGCTTACGCATCCCTGCGATGGATGACAACTTGTGACCACCCACGAATATCGTCACAAAACAGCCGTCCATCAGTTACGCACGCCTTGCTCCCTCGCCACAAGAACGCCCGATTCATCCGTGTCATTTGGCAAAAAGCTGGCTCATATCCTTGAAGGCCTTGAATTCAAGGGCATTGCCACACGGATCGAACAGGAACATCGTGGCTTGCTCGCCAACCTGCCCTCTGAAGCGGACGTAGGGTTCAATCACGAACTCCGTGCCGAAAGATCTCAATCGTTCAGCCAGTGCCTCCCACGCCTCCCAAGCCAAAACGACACCAAAGTGCGGGACAGGCACATCGTGCCCGTCCACCGGATTGCTCTGGGCGCTTTCCTGGAAAGCGGTCTTGGGTTGCTCATGAATCACCAGTTGGTGACCGTAGAAATTGAAATCGACCCACTGGCTACTGGAACGGCCTTCTTCCAGGCCAAACACTTCACCATAGAAAGTACGGGCGGCAGCAAGATCGTAAACTGGAATCGCCAGATGGAACGGAGAAAGGCTCATTGAGAGTCCTCTTACGTGTGGGGTTGGGCCATCCTAGCGCCGCGCTTGCGGTAAGAAAACCCTACAGACCGTGGCCAAGCGATGCTGGGAGCGGACGGTTTTTTCGCGGCAGGACCTTGCAGCGCAGGTCCGCCGTGCAGGTACACATCCAAATTGACGGCTTGCGCCGAGCAAATGATCTATACCTTCAGAAGCACAGTCGGGCCAAGGCGGCACTGACGTGATGGAATGGAGCGGTTGTGGCGAATCCTGCTGGATCGCTGCATCATGCGCTGCCTTATATAAGAAGCTGGCCTGTAGACGTTGTTTCCGGCGCCCCGTACGCCGGGATTGGCGCACCACTTTCAATGCCTGAAGTATCGTCCATGAGCCTGACTACACGCGTTTTGAACGCATCAACCAAAGCACTTTACCGGCTTTGTCTGTTACTGCCGCTGCTGGCTTCCCATGAGGCGAGCGCTGAGTCTCCGATCATTGAACTGCACATTCTCGACGCACCGCCGCTGACGTTCGTCAACGACCCCAGGGGTCACGGAATAGTGGGCGATGTCGCTGTGGCCGCAATGACCAGGGCCGGGTACACCGTAAAGATCCATGTGCTTCCCTGGGCCCGGGCGCAAAAGCATGTCAGTGAAGAACATGATCACTTGATCACCCCCCTGTCACGAATTCCCACTCGTGAGAATCGCTTCACCTGGATCGCCTCGATCATGCCCATGGAGCGCGCCTTTTTCAGCCTTGAGCGGCGGGTGAGCAGCTTCGCCCAAGCGAAAGAAACCTACCGCAAGATCGGCGTCGGCCTGGGCAGTGCACAGGAAGATATCCTGCGCGGCGAAGGGTTCAGCGATGAGCAGATCTATCCGTTGGCCATCGGCGACAATCCCGCTCAGATGCTGTTGATGGGGCGTATCGATGCCTGGTTCAACGGCGTGCCGGAGAGTCGTTACATCTGGCCGAAGGTGTCCAAGCGCAAGCTGCTCATGAGTTCGGTTGGCAGCAACGCCGACCTTTACCTGGCCTGCTCCAAGCAATGCTCGCCAGAAATGGTCGAGCATTTGCGCGACGCGGTTGAAGCGCTTCGCGCGGATGGAACCGTCAAGCGTATCCATGACGTTTATTTGCCGCGATAGGCTGTGGCGAGGGGAGCCGGACTAGAGCCCTCATCGATGGCTTATATCATTCTGAATGATAGTTACCTTTGCTTCATTCGATTCGTTCCTGTGCCTTGCGCCACGCATCATCCGCCCATTCTCAATACATTGGCGGATGCTATCCATGGAACATTCACTTTCAAAACTGCGTTTTCCCCTCGCACTGCTGGCGGTGCTGGTGATGAGCGCCTGCGGCAAGACTCCCGACACGGCAGCGTCCATGCCGCCGGCCAAAGTCAGTGTGGCCAAGGTGTTGGAGCAACCTGTCAACGAATGGGATGAGTTCACCGGCCGCCTCGAGGCACCAGAAACCGTCGAGATCCGCCCGCGGGTTTCCGGACAGATCGACGAAGTGGCCTTCACCGAAGGCGCATTGGTCAAGAAAGGCGACCTGCTGTTCCAGATCGACCCACGCCCCTTCCAGGCTGAAGTGCGTCGTCTCGAAGCCCAACTGGCCCAAGCCCGGGCCACCGCTACCCGCAGCGAGAACGAAGCCCAGCGTGGCGAACGCCTGCGCTTGAGCAACGCCATTTCCGCCGAGCTGGCGGACTCGCGCACCACCGCCGCCCAGGAAGCCCGTGCCGCTGTCGCGGCTATCCAGGCGCAATTGGACCTGGCCAAGCTGAACCTGAGCTTCACCCGCGTCACCTCGCCCATCAGCGGGCGTGTCAGCCGCGCGCAGATTACCGCCGGCAACCTGGTGACCGCCGACGTCACGCCGCTGACCAGCGTGGTATCCACCGACAAGGTCTACGCCTACTTCGACGCCGACGAGCGTGTCTTCCTCAAGTACACCCAACTCGCCCGCCAGGGCCAGCGCGGCCAGGCCACGCCGGTCTACATGGGCCTGTCCAACGAAGACGGCAACCCGCACCTGGGGCAGATGAACTTCGTCGATAACCAGGTCAACCCGCAGACCGGCACCATTCGCGGTCGCGCCGTGTTCGACAACAAGGACGGCGCCTACACCCCAGGCCTGTACGCCCGCCTGAAGCTGGTGGGCAGCGGGACCTACTCTGCCGTGCTGATCAACGACGAAGCCGTGGGCACCGACCTGGGCAAGAAATTCGTGCTGGTGATGGACGCCGACAACAAGCCGGCCTACCGCGCTGTCGAGCTGGGGCCGAAGATTGAAGGCCTGCGTATCGTGCGCAACGGCTTGAGCAAGGACGACACCATCATCGTCAAGGGGCTGCAACGGGCTCGCCCTGGCTCGCCGGTCACGCCTGAAACCGTGCCGATGGCCAGTGAAGAAACCATTGCCGCCCTGGCAGCACAACGTAAAGCGCTCGAAGCCAGCAACCTGCCCCAAGTCGCGCCATCCAAGGCAGCGTCAGGCTCGGCAGGCAAACTGGCCGCTGCGACCCCACGCGGTTAAGGGACTGAATCCAAGATGAAATTTTCCCAGTTCTTCATTTCGCGGCCGATCTTCGCAGCAGTGCTTTCGCTGCTGATCCTGATCGCCGGCGCCATCTCGCTGTTCCAGCTACCGATCAGCGAATACCCGGAAGTCGTGCCGCCAACCGTGGTCGTACGCGCCAACTTCCCTGGCGCCAACCCCAAGGTCATCGGCGAAACCGTAGCCGCGCCCCTGGAACAAGCCATCACCGGTGTCGAGAACATGCTGTACATGTCCTCGCAGTCCACCGCTGACGGCAAGATCACCTTGACCATCACCTTCGCCCTGGGCACCGACCTGGACAACGCCCAGGTGCAGGTGCAGAACCGCGTCACCCGAACCGAGCCCAAGCTGCCGGAAGAAGTGACCCGGATCGGCATCACGGTGGACAAGGCCTCGCCCGACCTGACCATGGTCGTGCACTTGACCTCGCCGGACCAACGCTACGACATGCTCTACCTGTCCAACTACGCCCTGCTCAACATCAAGGATGAGCTGGCGCGCCTGGGTGGCGTGGGGGATGTGCAGCTGTTCGGCATGGGTGACTATTCCCTGCGGGTCTGGCTGGATCCGAACAAGACCGCTTCGCGCAACCTGACCGCCACCGATGTGGTCACGGCGATCCGTGAGCAGAACCGTCAGGTGGCCGCCGGTGCCCTGGGTGCGCCGCCAGCGCCGAATGCCCAAGCGTTCCAGCTGTCGATCAACACCCAGGGCCGCCTGGTGAATGAGGAAGAGTTCGAGAACATCATCATTCGCTCCGGCGCCGACGGCGAGATCACGCGCCTGAAGGACATCGCCCGGGTCGAGCTGGGTTCCAGCCAATATGCCCTGCGCTCGCTGCTGGACAATCAGCCGGCCGTGGCGATCCCGATCTTCCAGCGCCCGGGTTCCAACGCGATCCAGATCTCCAACGACGTTCGCGAGAAGATGGAAGAGCTGAAGAAGGGCTTCCCCGCCGGGATGGACTACAGCATCGTCTATGACCCGACGATCTTCGTGCGGGGCTCCATCGAAGCGGTGGTCCACACCCTGTTCGAAGCCCTGATTCTCGTGGTGCTGGTGGTGATCCTGTTCCTGCAGACCTGGCGTGCCTCGATCATTCCCCTGGTGGCGGTGCCGGTTTCGCTGATCGGTACGTTCGCGGTGATGCACCTGTTCGGCTTCTCGTTGAACGCCCTGTCGCTGTTCGGCCTGGTTCTGGCCATCGGTATCGTGGTGGACGACGCCATCGTGGTGGTGGAGAACGTCGAGCGAAACATCGAGCTTGGACTCACCCCCGTGGAGGCGACCAAGCGCGCCATGGGCGAAGTGACCGGCCCGATCATCGCCACCGCCCTGGTGCTGTGCGCGGTCTTCGTTCCGGCGGCGTTCATCAGTGGCCTGACCGGTCAGTTCTATAAGCAGTTCGCCCTGACCATTGCCATCTCCACGGTCATCTCGGCGATCAACTCCCTGACCCTGTCGCCGGCCTTGGCCGCGGTGCTGCTCAAAGGCCATGACGCGCCCAAGGACCGTTTCTCCAAGTTCCTGGACAAGGTATTCGGTGGCTGGCTGTTCCGTCCGTTCAACCGCTTCTTCGAGCGGGCCAGCCATGGCTACGTGGGCACCGTCGCTCGGGTGATCCGCAGCAGCGGCATCGCTCTGGTGCTCTACGCCGGCCTGATGGTGCTGACGTTCTTCGGCTTCTCCACCACTCCGACCGGCTTCGTGCCTGGCCAGGACAAGCAATACCTGGTGGCCTTCGCCCAACTGCCGGACGCCGCGAGCCTGGATCGCACCGAAGACGTGATCAAACGCATGTCCGACCTGGCCCTCAAGCAACCAGGCGTTGAAAGCGCCGTGGCCTTCCCCGGCCTGTCGATCAATGGTTTCACCAACAGCCCGAACGCCGGCATCGTGTTCGTGACCCTCAAGCCCTTCGACGAGCGCAAGGACCCGAGCATGTCGGCCGGCGCCATCGCCGGTGCCTTGAACGGCAAGTACTCGGAGATCCAAGAGGCCTACATGGCGATCTTCCCGCCGCCGCCGGTACAGGGCCTGGGCACGATCGGTGGTTTCCGCCTGCAAATCGAGGACCGGGGCAACCTGGGCTACGACGAGCTGTACAAAGAAACCATGAACATCATCACCAAGAGCCGCAGCGTGCCGGAACTGGCCGGGTTGTTCACCAGCTACACCGTGAACGTGCCCCAGGTCGATGCCGCCATCGACCGTGAGAAAGCCAAGACCCATGGCGTGGCCGTCAGCGACATCTTCGACACCCTGCAGATCTACCTGGGTTCGCTGTATGCCAACGACTTCAACCGCTTCGGTCGCACCTATCAGGTCAACGTCCAGGCCGAGCAGCAGTTCCGTCTCGAGTCGGACCAGATCGGCCAGCTCAAGGTGCGCAACAACCGTGGCGAGATGATCCCGCTGGCGACCTTCATCAAGGTCAGCGATACCTCGGGACCAGATCGCGTGATGCACTACAACGGCTTCATCACCGCTGAAATCAACGGTGCCGCTGCCCCGGGGTACAGCTCCGGCCAGGCTGAAAAGGCCATCGAGAAACTGCTCAAGGACGAACTGCCCAACGGCATGACGTACGAGTGGACCGATCTGACCTACCAGCAGATCCTCTCGGGCAACACCGCGCTGTTCGTGTTCCCGCTCTGCGTCCTGCTGGCGTTCCTGGTGCTGGCGGCACAGTACGAAAGCTGGAGCCTGCCATTGGCGGTGATCCTGATCGTACCGATGACCCTGCTGTCGGCGATTACCGGGGTGATTCTCTCCGGTGGCGACAACAACATCTTTACCCAGATCGGCTTGATCGTACTGGTGGGACTTGCCTGCAAGAACGCGATTCTGATCGTCGAGTTCGCCAAGGATAAACAGCTCGAAGGCATGAACCCGCTGGCGGCGGTCCTCGAAGCGTGCCGCCTGCGTCTGCGGCCGATCCTGATGACCTCCTTCGCCTTCATCATGGGCGTGGTGCCCCTGGTGTTCTCCAGCGGCGCAGGTGCGGAAATGCGTCATGCCATGGGTGTGGCGGTGTTCTCCGGGATGCTCGGCGTGACCTTCTTCGGCCTGCTGCTCACCCCTGTGTTCTATGTACTGATCCGCAACTTCGTCGAGCGCAGCGAGGCCCGCAAGGCGGCCCGGGCTTTGAAACTGGAGGCGCAACAATGAGTTTGAAAGCGTTCGTTCCGAGCTTGCTGGCCCTGGCGTTGAGCGCCTGCGCCGTGGGTCCGGACTACAAGGCACCACAAACGGAGGCGGCGACCATCACCACCGCCACCGACGGTGCCGCCGGCCAGAAGAATTTCGACCGGGCCCGCTTCGAAGGCGTCTGGTGGCAGCAATTCGAAGATCCGACGCTCAACGCGTTGGTGACTCGCTCCCTGGAAGGCAACCGCGAGTTGCGCGTGGCCTTCGCCCGCTTGCGGGCCGCCCGGGCGATTCGCGATGACGCCAGCAATGACGTCATGCCAACCATCACCAGCCGTGCCAGCAGCGACCTGGGCAAAGGCCAGATTCCCGGGCAGACCACCGACCGGGTCAACACCGAGCGTTACGACCTGGGCCTGGACATGGCCTGGGAACTGGACCTGTTCGGACGCATCCGGCGCAACCTGGAAGCCACGGATGCCGATCAGCAGGCGGTCGAAGCCGACCTCTATCAGTTGCAGGTGACGATGATCGCCGAACTGGTGGACGCCTACGGTCAATTGCGCGGCGCTCAGCTGCGGGAAAAGATCGCCTTGGCCAACCTGAAGAATCAGCAGGACTCGCGCAAGATCACCGAAAGCCTGCGCGATGCCGGCGTCGGCGATCAGCTCGACGTGGTGCGTGCCGATGCCCGCCTGGCGTCTGTAGAAGCCAGCGTGCCGCAATTGCAGGCCGAACAGGTGCGCCAACGCAATCGTATCGCCACGTTGCTGGGCGAGCGCCCGGACAAACTCAGCGTGGATCTGAGCCCGAAACAGTTGCCGGCCATCGCCAAGGCCCTGCCCATCGGCGATCCGGGTGAACTGCTGCAACGACGCCCGGACATTCTCAGTGCCGAACGCCAACTGGCCGCCGCCACGGCACGCATCGGCGTGGCCAAGGCCGACCTGTTCCCACGGGTCAGCCTGAGCGGTTTCCTCGGCTTCACGGCTGGACGCGGTTCGCAGATCGGCTCCTCGGCCGCCAACGCCTGGGCGCTGGGCCCGAGCATTACCTGGGCCGCTTTCGACCTAGGCAGCGTTCGGGCACGCTTGCGCGGTGCCGACGCCGAGGCGGATGGCGCCCTGGCGACTTACGAACAGCAAGTGCTGCTGGCCCTGGAAGAATCGGAAAACGCCTTCAGTGACTACGGCAAGCGCCAGCAACGGCTGATTTCGCTGATCCGTCAAAGTGAATCGAGCCGCGCCGCCGCCGACCTGGCCGAGATTCGCTACCGCGAAGGCACCGTGGACTTCCTCGTGCTGCTCGATGCCCAACGTGAACGCCTGGCCGCCGAAGACACCCAGGCCCAGGCCGAAGTGGACCTGTACCGCGGCATCGTCGCGATCTACAAGGCCCTGGGTGGCGGCTGGAAACCGGAAACCGTTGCCAGCAACTGACCCGCCCTGCTCAACCGAGCTCCTTTGGTTGGCCGCAACCAACCAATTTTTTGCCCTGCGTTCATTTGGACGCGGGGCTTTTTTTGCCTATCGCCCACCACCCAACGTGAAAGAGCCCATTGTGGAAGCGAGCTTGCTCGCGATAGCGGTGGCTCAGTTGGCGGTGATGTCGGATGCGCAACCGCCATCGCGCGCAAGCTCGCTCCCACAGGTCCGCTACCGTTGTGACAAGGTTTGACTCAAGCCGCCACCTGACCGAAGCTTGCGACATTTCACGCTTCTGGTAATGGATTCCCTGCATGCCCTCGCCTCGCCGCCGCTATCTGCTCCTCAGCCTCTGTGTCCTGTTGTTGATCGGTCTTGTCGCGG
This sequence comes from Pseudomonas sp. NFACC04-2, assembly GCF_900119265.1. Classification (NCBI taxonomy): domain Bacteria; kingdom Pseudomonadati; phylum Pseudomonadota; class Gammaproteobacteria; order Pseudomonadales; family Pseudomonadaceae; genus Pseudomonas; species Pseudomonas sp. NFACC04-2. The sequence goes on along the minus strand of NZ_FPJC01000003.1, from coordinate 148,564 downwards.
TGTGGCTACGCAGTACCACGCCGCAAATCCCCGAAGCGATCAAGCGTGGTTACAGTGAAGCCCTGGAAAGCGCCCGAAACGGACAGCCGGGAGCGGCGCGCATGCTTTACCAGCAACTGGGGCGTCCAGACCTTTCGCCCAAGCGCCGTGTGTGGCTGCACGCCGAACTGCCCAACTATCCCAGCCCGCAAGCTCTGAAACTGGCCGACGCAGACCTGCACAGCGAATCACCGGACGTGCGCCGGGCCGCCATCGGCAGCGTCGTCGGGCTGGTACCGACGGGCCAGCGCAGCCTGTTGCTCGGCCCACTCCTGGATGATGACGACCCGAATGTCCGGTTCGCTGCCGTGAATGCGCTGCTGGGCCTCTCGCCAGATGACCTCGGTTTGTATTTCGGCGCGATGCAGATCGCCATCGATACCTGGGAGCAGGTGCTCGAGGATGGTCCGAAAACCGCGGACGCCCACTACCAGCTCGCCCGGCTGCACCTGCACAACGCCGAATTGAAGAAAGCCCAATCGGCCCTTGAGCAGGCCGTGCGTCTGCAGCCGGACAATCTCCCGGCGCTGGTCATGCAGATCGAAGTGCTGGACAAACAAGGCCAGAGCGAAGCCGCACGGCAATTGCTCGCCCGACAGTTGCAAACCCAGCCAACCTCGGCTTATCTGCAACATGCGCTGGGCATGTGGCTGCTGCAACACGGCCAGAGCGAGTATGCGGTACTCGGTCTGGCAAAAGCCGTGGAACTGGAACCCGAGAACCGGCATTACCGCTATGACCTGGCGACCACCTTGCATGCCGAACAGGAGGTGGAAGCGGCGCAGAAACAGCTGCAGGAAATCGTCCAGCGCTACCCCGCCGACCGCAAGGCACGGGTGTTGCTGATCAACTATTGGAAGGAAACCGGTCAGTTGCAGAACGTTCAAATCCTGTTGGCGCAACTGGAACAGTTGAACCCCGATGACCCGGCGCTGCAACAGGGCCTGTAGGAGCGGCCGAAGGCTGCGACCATTCAATTGCCTTCTGCCTCGCTTCACTCGACAGTCCTACAAAGTTGTGCAGTACACCGCGTTTTGTAGATGTAAGCGGAACCGCCATCACCGCCAAAGGTCAAGTATTCAGGCAGTCGATTTCAGGCGTTACCCCGCCTGCTGCCCACTTCCCTAGTCATGAGAGGGCTATTTTTGTCTACATCTAACGAGTTGATCAGTGCAAAAGCCGCCACCGGCATCGAAGGACTGGATGATGTCCTTTCCGGTGGTTTATCCCGCGGTCATGTGTTCCTGCTTGAGGGAGAACCCGGGACTGGTAAGACTACGGTCGCGTTGCATTTTCTGTTAGCCGGCGCCAAGGCTGGCGAGCGCTCGTTGTACATCACGCTATCGGAAACCGAGCGTGAATTGCGTCAGGGCGCGACCTCCCACGGGTGGACGCTGGATGACAATATTCATATTTTCGAGCTGACCCCGCCCGAAAGCCTACTCAATGCCGAGCACCAGCAGAGCCTGCTGTACTCCTCGGACCTGGAACTGGGCGAAGCGACGCGGCAGATTTTCGAAGTGGTCGAACGGTTCAAGCCGACCCGGGTCGTGCTCGACAGCCTGTCGGAGATCCGTCTGCTGGCGCAAAGCTCCCTGCGCTATCGTCGCCAGATCCTGGCGATCAAGCATTACTTCGTGCGCTACGACGCCACGGTCCTGCTGCTCGACGACCTGACCACCGAGTCCCTGGACAAGACCGTGCACAGCGTCGCCCACGGGGTGATTCGCCTGGAAGAACTGACCCCCAGCTACGGCGCCGAACGGCGGCGGATCCGGGTGGTCAAGTATCGCGGGCAGAAATACCGCGGCGGTTACCATGACTTCACCATCATGGGCGACGGCGTGCACGTCTTCCCGCGCCTGGTGGCCGCCGAACACCGTGGGCAGTACCTGCGCCAGCAACTCTCCAGCGGCATAGGCGAAATGGATGCGTTGCTGGGCGGCGGTATCGAGACGGGGTCCAGTACCTTGATCCTGGGCCCGGCGGGTACCGGCAAGTCGCTGATCGCGCTGATTTTTGCCGCAGCCGCCGTACAGCGCGGCGAGAAGGCCGCGCTGTTCATCTTCGACGAAGAGCTGGGCTTGCTTTTCGAGCGCATGAAAAACATCGGCATCGATCTGCAAGCCCTGCTAGAGACCGGCAATCTGCTGATCGAACAGGTCGACGCCGCCGAGTTGTCCCCCGGCGAGTTCTCCCATCGCGTGCGCCGTTGCGTCGATGAGGGCAACATCAAGACCGTGGTCATCGACAGTATCAACGGCTATCAGGCGGCCATGCCGGAAGAGAACGCCCTGGTGCTGCACATGCATGAATTGCTGCTCTATCTCAACCGCAAGGGCGCGGCGACCTTCATGACCGTCGCACAGCACGGCCTGGTCGGCGACATGCAGGCGCCCGTGGACATTACTTATCTGGCCGACACGGTGATTCTGTTGCGTTATTTCGAAGCACTGGGCAAGGTTCGTCGGGCGATCTCCATCATCAAGAAACGCACCGGCAGCCACGAGTCGACCATCCGCGAATACCGCATCAGCCGCCAGGGCATGACCATCGGCGAGCCACTGGAGGCGTTCCAAGGTGTCTTGCGCGGGGTCCCCACCTACATGGGCGAGAGCAACCCGCTGCTCAAGGATGAACACCGGTGACGCTGACCGAGCCCCTGTCCGAGCGGGCGCTGATCCTCGCGCCGCTGGGACGGGACAGCCAGATCGCCTTGATGATCCTCAATGAAGCCGGTTTTGCCGGCCTCACATGCCGCCACCTGGGCCATTTGTGCGAAGAGTTGGAAAGCGGTGCCGGCCTGCTGGTGATTTCTTCGGAGGCCTTGGTAGGGCCAGACCTGGAAACGCTGTTTCAGCAAATCGAACAGCAACCGGCCTGGTCCGATTTGCCCATTGTCTTGCTGACCCATCACGGCGGGCCGGAACAGAACCCGGCGGCCCGTATCGGTACGCAATTGGGCAACGTGACCTTCCTCGAACGCCCTTTCCATCCAGTGACCCTGATCAGCCTGGTGACCACCGCCCTGCGGGGTCGTCGAAGGCAGTACGAAGCCCGCGACCGCCTGATCGACCTCAGCAATAGCGAACTGCGCCTGCAGACCACCCTTGAAACCCTCGAACAACAGGTAGAAGAACGTACCGCCCAGTTGCGCCATAACGAAGAGGCCTTGCGCCAGTCGCAAAAAATGGAAGCGGTCGGCCAGTTGACCGGCGGTATCGCCCACGACTTCAACAACATGCTCACCGGGATCATCGGCAGCCTCGAACTGCTGCGTCGGCGCCTGGCCCGGGGCCGTACCGAGGACCTGGACAGCCTGATCGACCTGGGCGTGACCTCGGCCAACCGCGCCGCCGGCCTGACCCATCGCCTGCTGGCGTTTTCCCGACGGCAATCGCTGGACTCCAAGGCGGTCCAGATGAATACGCTGGTGCTGTCCATGGGCGAGCTGTTGCAACGCAGCCTCAACGAAAGCATTCGCCTGGACATGCGATTGGACGAACAGCTGTGGGTCGCCGAGGCCGATCCCAACCAACTGGAAAGCGCCCTGCTCAACCTGGTGCTCAACGCCCGGGATGCCATGCCCAACGGCGGAAACCTGGTGGTGCAGACCTGCAACCGACACCTGGACGCCGACTTCACCGATGCCTACAGCAATCTGGAGCCCGGCGACTATGTGGTGCTGAGCGTGCAGGACACCGGTTGTGGCATGCCCGAGGCGGTGATCGGCCGCGCGTTCGACCCGTTTTTCACCACCAAGCCGATCGGCCAGGGCACCGGGCTGGGGCTGTCGATGATCTATGGCTTCAGCAAGCAATCGCGTGGCCACGTGACCATCGACAGCGAAGTCGACAAAGGCACCACCGTGAACCTGTACCTGCCGCGCTTTCGCGGTGAAGAAGTCCACGAGCCCCAGGTCATCACGCAGCACGCGCCGCACGCGCGGGACGGCGAAACCGTGCTGATCGTCGAGGACGATCCGGCGGTGCGGGTGCTGGTGAGCGCGGTGTTGAGCGAACTGGGTTATGCCTTTGTGGAAGCGGCCGACGCCAATGGCGCGGTCCCGATCCTCCAATCAGGCCAACGCATCGACCTGCTGATCAGCGACGTAGGCCTGCCCGGCATGAATGGTCGGCAGCTGGCGGAAATCGGCCGGCAGGTGCGTCCGGACCTGCGGGTGCTGTTCATCACCGGCTACGCCGAGCATGCGGCGGTACGCGGCGGCTTCCTGGACCCGGGGATGCAGATGATCACCAAACCGTTCACCTTTGATTTGTTGACGGCCAAAGTACGGGAGATGATCAAGGTTTGAGGTAAACCGGAACTTAAGCTCAAGCACAGTTGTGGCGAGGGGATTTATCGAAACGTCGCACCGCCCCGCTGGGGCGCGCAGCGGCCCTGAATCAGGCGCTTCGATATTTCGAACTCACTAATTAATTGGGGCTGCTGCGCAGCCCAACGGGGATAAATCCCCTCGCCACAGATCCACCATGCACCTACAGGTTTACGACAACATTTTTTGCATGATTGCCTGCAACTCATCCAGGTCGAACGGTTTATCCAGGATCGGGGCCTTGCGGGTAATGGGGCTATCGGTGTCGCGCACTTCCTGCGCGTAGCCACTGATGAAGATGACCTTCAGTTCGGGGCGCAACTTGACCGCAGGCTCGGCGATCTGCACGCCGGAAATACCGCCCGGCAGGCGGAAGTCGGTAATCATCATGTCCAGATGCGGCTTGCTCGCCAGGATCTCGAACGCCTGGTCACCGTTTTCGGCCTGCAACACCCGGTATCCCTCGCCCGACAGGTAGGCCGACAGCACCATCAGGATCGACGGGTCATCCTCGACGATCAATACAACATCTTGCGCATCTTCACTCATGAGAAGCCTTTGTTCGATCAATAGCTGCTGATACGACCTTAGGGTCTCTCAGAGGTTGCGTCTGTTCGGCGGTTTTGTCCAAGACAGTTTTCTGCAAGGGCAGGCACACACGAAACAACGCCCCTTCATTGAGACGACTGTCGACCGTGATCGTCCCGCCATGGGCCGTGACAATCTGCTCGGAAATGAACAGCCCCAACCCCAGGCCTGAAGCGGCCGCCTTGGACGATACGCGCTCGAACTGCTGGAATATACGCTTCTGGTTCTCCTCGCTGATGCCGATGCCGTGGTCCCGGACCTCGATGCAGGCATGCTCGGGCGTCTTGTAGACGCGCACTTCGATCGGGCTCTTGCCACCGTAGCGCAGCGCATTGGTCAACAGGTTCGACACCACTTGTTCGATGCGAAACTCATCCCACAGTCCCTCCACCGCCGGCTCGGCCATGCAGGTCAATGAGCACTCGGCGATAGCAATCTGCGGCTGGAAGTTGCGCAGCAGGTTTTCCACCAGTGCCGTCAAATTGAAGCGGGTCGGACGGATCGACAGCTTGCCGGTACGAATCCGCGATACATCCAGCATGTCCTCGATCAGCCGGATCAGGCTCTTGATCTGGCGCTCGTCGCGCTCGACCATCGCTCGCACCTTGTCCAGGCTGAAGGCCGCGGCATTGTCCCGGGCCAGGTGCATCTTGCGCAGTTGGGTCTCGAGAATCAGGCCATTGAGGGGGGTGCGCACCTCGTGGGCGACAATGGACATGAAGTCGTCACGCATGCGCACCGCCTGCTCCAGCTCGCCGCGGGTGGCCTCCAGTTGCTGCAGCAGGACCTCCTGCTCCCGTCGGCTCTGCTCGAGGGCCACGACTTGCTCCTTCATGGCCTTTCGCTGGCGATACAGCTCGACGAACACATTGACCTTGCTCTTGACGGCCTGGGTGTCCAGCGGCTTGTGCAGGAAGTCCACCGCGCCGTTTTCATAACCGGTAAAGGCATAGTTGCGCTCGCGACCGGCGGCGCTGACGAAAATGATCGGGATGCTGCGGGTCTTCTCGGTGCCGCGCATCAGCTCGGCCAGCCCGAAACCGTTCATCTCGGGCATCTGCACATCGATGATGGCCAGGGCAAAGTCGTGTTGCAGCAGCAGGGACAGTGCTTCGTCCGCCGACAGGGCCTTGAAGACCTCGCGGTCGGGCCCCCTGATCAGCGCTTCCAGGGCCAACAGATTCTCAGGCAGATCGTCGACGATCAGCAGTTTGGCTTGAATATCTCTTGGCATGTGGTTCATTCCAGCCCGGCCAGCAATTGGCCGATGCCTTGCAAAGTAAGGATATGGTCAGGCTCATGCAGGGCCAGCGCCGCTTCGGGCATGGTCGCGACCTGGGCTTCAGCGGGGTCTTGGACCACGGTGATCCCGCCCAGCGCCCTGACTCTCGCCAGGCCCCGAGCGCCATCGCCATTGGCGCCGGTCATTACCACGGCCAGCAATTTCTCGCCGTAGACATCGGCGGCCGACTCGAACAGCACGTCGATGGACGGTCGCGAATGATGTACAGGCTCTTCCAGGCTCAACGACAGGCAACGGTCGGCCTCGACCGACAAGTGATAGCCGGGCGTGGCGACATACAAGGTACCCGGCGCAATGTCCTGTTTATCCCTGGCCTCCTCCACCGGCACCGCCAAGCGATGGCCGAGCACGGAGGCCAGTTGGCTATCGCGCTCATCCGGCAAATGCAGTACCACCAGGATGGGCAAGCCGAAACCTTTGCGCAGGTGTCCGAATACCCTGAGCAATGCTTCGACGCCGCCAGCCGATGCACCGACGACAATGGCCTCGATGGGCGGGTTGGATTTGTCCTTCGTCTGGTTCATAACTTGCGATAGATCCGTTCCTGTTTGACCAACGGCTCGAATCGATGACCGTAAGCCGAAAAATCCAATGTCTCCTTACTGCCCAATACCAGGAAACCACGGTGACAAAGGGACTCATGGAACAGTCCAAACGCACGATCTTGCAGCTTTTTATTGAAATATATCAATACGTTGCGACATGAAATTAATTGAGTTTCTGAAAAAACACTGTCGGTCGCCAGGCTGTGATCGGCAAAGGTCACGTTCTCGCACAGGCTTTTATCGAACATCGCATAATCGTAGGCGGCGGTGTAGTACTCGGCAAATGATCGCCGTCCTCCAGCGTTCTGGTAGTTCTGCGTATAGGTGCGCACGTTTTCCAGGGAGAAAATGCCCTGCTTGGCTTTTTCCAACGAACGCGGGTTGATATCGGTGGCGTAGATCAATGTGCGGTCCAGCAGGCCTTCTTCTCGCAGCAGGATCGCCATGGAGTAGACCTCTTCTCCCGTGCTGCAACCGGCGATCCAGATCTTGATCGAAGGGTACGTCCTGAGCAGCGGCACGACTTCCTCGCGGATCGCCAGGAAATGCGAGGGGTCGCGAAACATTTCGCTGACGGGGATCGTCAGCAGCTGCAGCAACTGCATGAATGCACCCGGGTCGTGCAGCACGCGCTCCTGCAAGGCCGAGATGGTCTTGCACTCGAACTGGCTCAACGCATGGTGGACCCGGCGCTTGATGGAGGCGCCGGAATAATCGCGAAAATCGTAGCTGTACTTGAGGTAAATCGCTTCGATCAACAAACGAAGTTCAATGTCAGTGTCACGTTCCACTAAATTCTTTCCATATTCGGCAACCACACGCGAATCAGCGAGAACAGACGATCCAGATCGATCGGCTTGGCCAGGTAGTCATTGGAACCCGCCGCCAGGCAGCGTTCCTGATCGTCCTTCATGGCCTTGGCCGTCACGGCGATGATAGGCAGCTTGCGCCAGCGCGGGTCCTTGCGGATCAGCGTGGTGGCTTCGAAACCGTCCATCTCCGGCATCATCACATCCATCAGCACCAGGTCGATGTCGTCGAATTCATTCAGGCGATCGATCGCTTCCAAGCCATTGCGGCCGATGACCACGATCGCCCCCTTCGCCTCCAGGGCGCTGGTCAGGGCAAAGATGTTGCGCACATCGTCGTCCACCAATAGCACCTTGCGGCCTTCGAACACCTTGTCGCGGCTGCGGGCGGTCTTGAGCATCCGCTGTCGTTCATGGGACAACCGGGATTCGACTTTGTGCAGAAAGAGTGTCACCTCGTCCAGCAAGCGCTCTGGCGAACGGGCGCCCTTGATGATGATCGAGCGTGAGTACTTGCGCAGTTCGGCTTCTTCGTCCCGTGTCAGGTTGCGCCCGGTATAGACGATCACCGGCGGGAAGGAACAGATATCCTCGCTGGACATGCGCTTGAGCAGGTCATTGCCGAGCATGTCCGGCAACTTGAGGTCGATGATCATGCAGTCGTAGACATTGGTCCGCAGCAGATCCAGGGCCTGCTGGGCCAAGCCAACGGCGGTGATCTCAATGTCATCGTCGCCGATCAGGCGGGTAATACTGTCGCGTTGCAGATCATCGTCTTCCACCAGCAGCACCCGCTTGACCTTCTGGGTCAGCTTGGCCTCCAGGCGGGCGAACACTTCCTTGAGTTCTTCACGGGTCGTCGGCTTGACGGCATAACCGATGGCGCCCATGTGCATGGCGGCTTCGACACGGTCTTCGACGGAAATCACGTGCACCGGGATGTGCCGGGTTTCGGCCTGCTCCTTGAGACGCTGCAACACCGTCAGCCCGGAATGGTCTGGCAGGCGCATGTCCAGCAGGATCGCGTCGGGAGCCAGTTGCAAAGCCAGGTCGAAACCTTCGTCGGCGCCGTGGGCCACCAGGCACTGGTAACCGAGCTCGTGGGCCAGGTCGAATAGAATCCGGGCGAACTTGGGCTCGTCTTCGATCACCAGGATGCACCGGGTGTCGAACGGCGCCTTGTCGCGGTCGTCGGCGAACCGGGCAATCGGCGTGTCCACATCGGCTATCAGCGGCGCCGGCGCGGCTTGGGGCGCGACAGGCGCCGGCGCGGTGGCCGTCGGGGTGAAGGTCATCGGCGCTATCGGCGTGTCACCGGGCTCGACATAACGCTCAGGCAATACCAGCGTAAACACACTGCCCTGCCCCGGCTCGCTGGAGACCGAAATCGAGCCGCCCAGCAACATGGCCAGGTCCCGGGAAATCGACAACCCCAGGCCGGTGCCGCCGTAGCGACGGTTGGTGGTGCCATCGGCCTGGCGGAACGCTTCGAAAATGCTTTGCTGTTGATCGGCGGCGATGCCGATCCCGGAGTCCCGCACCATGAACGCGATACCCGAGCCTGGCTGACCGGCCACGGACAGGCTGACGGAACCTTGCTCAGTGAATTTCACGGCGTTGGACAGCAGGTTCTTGATCACCTGCTCCAGACGCTGGCGGTCGGTGTAGAGCATCGCCGGCGCATCGGGCAGCACCTGGACCTCGAAATTCAGGCCCTTGTCGGCAGCCAACGGCTTGAACATATCCTGCAGCCCTTCCACCAGACGCTGCACGCTGGTGTTTTCCGGACGCACTTCCAGCTTTCCGGCCTCGACCTTGGAAATGTCAAGAATGTCGTTGATCAGGTTCAGCAGGTCGTTGCCGGCGGAGTAGATCGACTCGGCAAACTTGACCTGCTCCTCGCTGAGGTTGTGCTGCGGGTTCTCCGCCAGCAGCTTGGACAGGATCAGCGAGCTGTTGAGCGGCGTGCGCAACTCGTGGGACATATTGGCCAGGAACTCGGACTTGTACTTGCTCGAACGCTGCAGCTCTTCGGCGCGCTCCTGCAACTGGATCTGGGCCAGGTTCAACTCGCTGTTCTTCTGGTCCATGGCGTCACGCTGCTCGGCCAATTGCTCGTTGGTCTGCTCCAGTTCCTGTTGCTGGGCTTCCAAGTGGGCCTGGGACTCCTTGAGGATACGCGACTGTTCTTCCAACTCTTCGTTGGCGGTCTTGAGTTCTTCCTGCTGGACTTGCAGCTCTTCGTTCAACTGCTGGGTTTCGGCCAGTACTTCCTGCAGACGCTGGCGATAACGGGCGGCTTCGATGGAAGTGCCGATATTACCGGCGATCAGTTCCAGCAACTCGATGTCACGCTCGGTCAATGGCCGCAGGAATCCCAGCTCAATGACACCGTTGATCCGGTCATCGTCACTGGTGGGCACTACCAGCACGCTGTTGGGCAGACCTTGCCCCAATCCGGAGCTGACTTTCAGATAATCGTCCGGTACATCGTCCAGACGGATAAGGCGCCCCTGCTGCACGGCCTGACCAGCGATGCCTTCGCCGGCGACGATCACTTGCTGTTGTTCTTCATCCTCCCGGGAGAGCCCGTAGGTGGCGACACGCCTGAGGACGCCACTTTCTTCTCGCGCATAAAGCGCAGCGACAGCGACACCCAGGTACTTCGCACAGAACTGCAGGATATTGCGGCCCAACAGGTTCAGCGACAATTGCCCCAGGACCTGCTCGGCCAGTTGCGTCTGGCCGCTTCGCAGCCAGGCCTGTTTTTCCAAGTGCAAAGCGCTGCGTTGCTGGACTTTCAGGCTGGCACTGTAGCTTTCGGACAGGTTCAACAGATCCCGGCGACCGACATAGGCCAGGAGCCCACTGACCGCTGCGACGAACAACAGGTAAAGGGCAATGCTCCAGACGGTGGTGGTGCGCACATCCTGGTTGCGCGCTGCACGCAATTGTTGCTCGGTCTCGACGACCTCTTCGAAGGACTGACGAATTTCGTCGGTCAGGCGCTTACCGCGCCCGGCCTTCACCGCGCCCCGGTAATCGCCGCTGCTGCGTTGCAGGTCGATCATGCTTTGAGCGTAATTGGCCCACTCCGTCTGGAGTGCTTGGATCTTGTGCAGGCGGTCGGTCTGGACGGGGTTATCGGCTGTCAATTCCAGCAATGTGTCCAACGCCACGGCAATCCGCGGTTTGGCCACTTCATAGGGGTCGAGGAAGTGCTCGTCACCACTCAACAGGTAGCCGCGCATACCGGTTTCCAAGTCCACGCTCAGCTTGAGCGCTTCGTTGGCGTTATTGATCACCCTGTCGGTATGGCCGACCCATTGGATCACCGACAGCAGGTACGTGATAAGGATGACGAAAAATACCGCGCTGAGGGCGCCTATGCCCAACGGCAGGCTGATATTGCGGCTCAGGAGCTTGCGAAAACTTTGCTCGTCGACCGAAGACGAAGGAGTCATGGAAAGGGGCCTTGGTGGACAGTTGAAATCGGTGGAGTTTGCCCGAAAAACCGCGCCTGGATCCACATTTTCTGACAAGTCAAGGAGACAAATCCCACGACAATCCGTCTTATAGCAGGGAAGCGACTATCCTTGTCAGCTCTTGTACTATAGATCCTTTCTTGTACAACCCAGGGAACTTGTGCCGCCTTGGCACTTACTCATGAATGAGGCCATTTTTTTCGTGCCCCTCCCGCTCCCATCTTTCGAGAATGTCGACTATGCCCACCACCCCAGCCACCACCCAGCCCACCATCCTGGTAGTCGAAGACGATGACATCGTGCGGATGTTGATCGTCGACGTGCTGGAGGAACTGGAGTACCAGGTGCTGGAGGCGGACGGCTGTGAGCAGGCGCTGAGTTTTTTGCGTGACCAACAACAGGACATCGCCTTGATGATGACCGACGTCGGCCTGCCGGTAATGGACGGACGCGAACTGGCCAAGCAGGCTCGACTCGAGCGGCCACAACTGCCGGTGCTGTTTGCCAGCGGATATGCCGAAAGCATCGACGTGCCTGAAGGCATGTCGGTGATCGGCAAACCCTTCTCCATCGATCAATTGCGGGACAAGGTCAAAAGCATTCTTGCTTGAGCCGGATCGCATTCTTGGTCACTATCGGCGCCCCGCGCGCCGATAGCGCCTGATTCGCTCCGAGGAACCCCTTGCTCATGACTGCCACCAAAGTCCTGGTTATCGGCTATGTCTGGCCCGAGCCGCGCTCATCGGCGGCCAGTGGGCACGTCATGCAGATCCTTGACACCTTCCTCGGCCAAGGCTGGGACATCACCTTCAGCAGCCCGGCCGGCCCGGGCGAGCAGCGCGCCGACTTGGTCGCGCTGGGTATCCGCGAAGTGCCCATCGAACTCAATAACAGCAGCTTCGACGCGTTCATCCATACACTTGCGCCGGACATCGTGCTGTTCGACCAGTTCATGATGGAAGAACAGTTCGGCTGGCGTGTCGAAAAGCACTGCCCCGGCGCCCTGCGGGTGCTGGAGACCTCCGATCTGCAAAGCCTGCGTCACGCCCGGCATCAACGTCTGAAGGAGCGCCTGAAGCGCGATGAGGCGAGCGAGGACTTCAGCGATCTCTTCGCCCCGGCCCTGGGCGAGGAGTTCCAACGGATGGCCGACACCGATCTGGCCAAGCGAGAAATCGCCGCCCTGTACCGCTGCGACCTCAACCTGATGGTGTCCGAGGTTGAAATCGAACTCTTGGTGGAGCACTTCAAGCTGCCTCGCAACCTGCTGCACTGGTGCCCATTGATGCTGGACCTGCCCAGTGAACCGTCGGTACCGTTCGAGGACCGGGCGCATTTCCTGAGTATCGGCAACTTTCGCCACGCGCCGAACTGGGACGCCGTGCTCTGGATGAAAAACGCCATCTGGCCGCTGATCCGCCAGCAATTGCCCGGCGCACAACTGCACCTGTACGGCGCCTATACCCCGCCCAAGGCCGCCGCGCTGCACAATCCGGCCCAGGGCTTTCACATCATGAACTGGGCCGAGGACGCCTTGCAGGTCATGTCGGCGGCACGCATCTGCCTGGCGCCGTTGCGTTTCGGCGCCGGGATCAAGGGCAAGCTGATCGACGCCATGCTCTGCGGTACCCCCAACGTCACCACGCCCATGGGAGCCGAAGCCATGCACGGCGACATGCCCTGGCCCGGGTCGATTGCCCAGAGCGCCGAAGGCATCGCCGACGCGGCGGTGCAGTTGTATAGCGACCAGGCGCGCTGGACTCAGGCCCAGCACACAGGCCTGGAGCTGCTGGCGAGCCGATACCGGCAACAGGTGCATGGGCCGGCGCTGATCGACAGCATCAACGCTTGCCGAGCGGACCTGGCACAACGACGCCGAGACAATTTCACCGGCAGCATGCTGCGTCACCACCAGCACAAAAGCACCCAATACATGTCCCAGTGGATCGAGGAAAAAAACCGCGACGGTTAGACGTCAGGGTGGCACCTGCCTGGCGAAGGGGGCATTATCCAGTGGCGATAACAATAAAAGCGCCAGGCCCATGACCCGAACAGCCAGAGTCACCGACCCCTCCTACGAGTTGATGGACGACCATAACGGGCTGTCCATCATCTACCGCCAGCACGGCTTTCCCTGCCCGCTGGTGCGCTGGCATTTCCACAAGGAATACGAGCTGCACTTGATCGTCGCCAGTTCCGGCAAGGTGTTCATTGGCGACTACATCGGCAACTTCTACCCCCAGTCGCTGTTTCTCACCGGCCCCAACCTGCCCCACAACTGGATCAGCCAGGTGGCCGAGGACGAAGTGGTGCCCAAGCGCGACATGTTGGTGAACTTCACCGACGAGTTGTTCGAAAGCGGCCACCAGGTATTCGCCGAACTCAAGACGGTCGCACCGCTGCTCGAACGCGCCCAATACGGTATCGAGTTCCGTTGCAAGCGCACCATCCGCCAGGCCATGAGCCTGATGCAGCGCATCGCCGACTCCCAGGGCATGAGCCGCCTGGGGCATTTTTTCATTCTGATGGAGCTGCTGGCCGCCACGGATGACTACCAATTGTTGTCCGGCGCGACCGCCCCGCAAACGGCGGACGAACACAGTATCGACCGCACCAACCGCGCGGTGGACTATATCTTTGCCCATTACGCCCGGGAGCTGCCCCTGGAAGAAGTCGCCGAACACCTGGGCATGAAACCCACTTACTTCAGCCGGGTGTTCAAACAGGCCACTGGCCGCTGCTTCATCGAATTCGTCAATCGCCTGCGCATCAGCAAATCCTGCGAATTGCTGGCCGACGGCGACAAACCGGTTACGGACGTGTGTTTTGAATCCGGTTTCAACAACATCTCCAATTTCAACCGGCGTTTCCAGCAGCTCAAGGGCATGACGCCTTCCCACTACCGGCGGCTGGCGGTGCAGCGATTGACCGAGCAGAACCAGGGCTGACCCTGTGGCGAGGGGATTATCCCCGCTGGGGCGCGAAGCGGCCCCCTGGGTTTTCTGATCCGCCTCCATGGTAGATACATTTTTGGGGCTGCTTCGCAGCCCAGCGGGGGTAAATCCCCTCACCACAGATGAAATTCTCTACCAGAAATTTTCTTAAGTGCAAAAAAGTATCAGCACAAGTGCGACGGATGATTTGTCACACCGTCCATTGAAGGCTGTAATCAGCGCACATTCTTCCCTTCATCCGGAAGACACAAAAACAATAACTGTCCTTCTGCAGCCTTCTGGGCGCGGAAAAGGAGTGCGCGATGAAACCTTCGGTAAAAGCTCTGCTTGTCTCCACCTGCATGACCCTCAGTAGCGTCAGCTTCGGCGCACAGACCCTCACCATTGCCACCGTCAACAACAGCGACATGATCCGCATGCAAAAGCTCTCGAAAACCTTCGAGGCCGAGCACCCGGACATCAAGCTGAACTGGGTGGTGCTCGAAGAAAATGTCCTGCGCCAGCGCCTGACCACCGACATCGCCACCCAAGGCGGACAGTTCGACGTGCTGACCATTGGCATGTACGAAGCTGCACTCTGGGGCGCCAAGGGCTGGCTGGAGCCGATGAAGGATTTGCCGGCCTCCTACGACCTGGACGACGTTTTCCCTTCCGTGCGCGATGGTTTGTCGGTCAAAGGGTCGCTGTACGCTCTGCCGTTCTATGCCGAAAGCTCGATCACCTATTACCGCACGGACCTGTTCAAGAACGCCGGGCTGACCATGCCCGAACACCCGACCTGGACCCAGATCGGTGAGTTCGCGGAAAAACTCACCGACAAATCCAAGGAGCAATATGGCCTGTGCCTGCGGGGCAAGGCTGGTTGGGGCGAGAACATGGCGCTCATTACCACCCTGGCCAACGGTTATGGCGCACGCTGGTTCGATGAGAAGTGGCAGCCGCAATTCAATGGCCCCGAGTGGAAAGACGCACTCAACTTCTATGTCGACAACATGAAGAAATCCGGCCCGCCGGGCGCCTCCAGCAACGGTTTCAACGAAAACCTGGCGCTGTTCAACAGCGGCAAATGCGCGATCTGGGTGGATGCCAGCGTCGCCGGCTCGTTCGTCACCGACAAGACCCAGAGCAAGGTGTCCGATCACGTTGGTTTCACCTTCGCCCCCCACGAAAAAACCGACAAAGGCACCTCGTGGATGTACTCCTGGTCGCTGGCCATCCCGACCAGCTCCAAAGCCAAGGAAGCCGCCACGGTCTTTACCACTTGGGCGACGTCCAAGGAGTACAGCCAATTGGTCGCCAAGACCGACGGCATTGCCAACGTGCCACCAGGTACCCGCACCTCGACCTACAGCGACGAGTACATGAAGGCCGCGCCATTTGCCAAGGTGACCCTGGAATCGTTGAAAGTCGCCGATCCGAAAGCGCCAACCCTCAAACCTGTGCCCTACATCGGCATCCAGCTGGTGACCATTCCCGAATTCCAGGCCATCGGCACCCAGGTGGGCAAATTCTTTTCGGGCGCGCTGACCGGCCAGCAGACCGTGGACCAGGCGTTGACCGCCGCGCAGTCCACCACCGAACGCGAGATGAAACGCGCTGGGTATCCCAAGTAACCCGCGCCGCCGCTCTGTCTTTTGTGGGAGCGGGCTTGCTCGCGAAAGCGATCTGTCAGTCACATTGATGTTGAATGTGCTGCCCTATTCGCGAGCAAGCCCGCTCCCACAGGGAATTTTTGTAGGCCTGCACAAAATCGGTTCAATGCCATGAATAGCTCAACTACAACCGCCAAAGCCCCCATCGAGATTGCTCCGCCGCCGGCGCGCAAGATCCGCCTGGCCAATCCCGGCTGGTTCCTGGTCAGCCCTTCGGTGGCCTTGTTGCTGCTGTGGATGATCGTGCCGCTGGGCATGACCGTCTACTTCTCGATGATCCGCTACAACCTGCTCTACCCCGGCGAAAACGAATTCGTCGGGCTGGAGAACTTCACCTATTTCCTGACCGACTCGGGTTTCATGCCCGGTGCCACCAATACCTTGTTGCTGGTGGGCAGCGTGCTGTTGATCAGTATCGTCCTCGGGGTATTGATCAGCGCGCTACTGG
The DNA here is from genome assembly GCF_900119265.1 of Pseudomonas sp. NFACC04-2. Classification (NCBI taxonomy): domain Bacteria; kingdom Pseudomonadati; phylum Pseudomonadota; class Gammaproteobacteria; order Pseudomonadales; family Pseudomonadaceae; genus Pseudomonas; species Pseudomonas sp. NFACC04-2. The sequence goes on along the minus strand of NZ_FPJC01000003.1, from coordinate 132,405 downwards.
AGGCCAGTGAGTTTTTCGGTCGCGGCATCGTCCGTGTGCTGCTGATCTCGCCGTTCTTCATCATGCCCACCGTCGGTGCGCTGATCTGGAAGAACCTGATCTTCCACCCGGTCTCGGGCATCCTCGCCTCGGTGTGGAAACTGTTCGGCGCCCAGCCGGTGGACTGGCTGGCCCATTACCCGTTGCTGTCGATCATCATCATCGTGAGCTGGCAATGGCTGCCCTTTGCGATTCTGATCCTGATGACCGCCATGCAGTCGCTGGACCAGGAACAGAAAGAAGCCGCTCGCCTGGACGGTGCCGGCCCCATTGCGATTTTCTGGCACCTGACCCTGCCGCACCTGGCCCGCCCGATTGCCGTGGTGCTGATGATCGAAACCATCTTCCTGCTGTCGGTGTTCGCCGAGATCTTCACCACCACCAACGGTGGCCCTGGCTATGCCTCCACCAACCTTGCCTACCTGATCTACAACCAGGCGCTGGTGCAGTTCGACGTCGGCATGGCTTCGGCCGGTGGCCTGATTGCCGTGGTCATTGCCAACATCGCCGCCATCATCCTCGTCCGGATGATCGGCAAAAACCTCACCGACAAGCATTGAGGCCGTCGCCATGACTCTTCAACAATCCCGTCGCCTGCAAAGCCTGCTGCTGGGCACGCTGGCCTGGGCCATCGCGATCCTGATCTTCTTTCCGATCTTCTGGATGGTGCTGACCAGCTTCAAGACTGAAATCGATGCGTTCGCCACGCCGCCGCAGTTCATCTTCACCCCGACCCTGGAGAACTACCTACACATCAACGAGCGCAGCAATTACTTCAGCTTCGCCTGGAACTCAGTGGTGATTTCCTTCAGCGCCACCGCCCTGTGCCTGCTGATCGCGGTACCGGCGGCCTACTCCATGGCGTTCTATGAAACCCAACGCACCAAAGGCACGTTGTTGTGGATGCTCTCCACCAAAATGCTGCCACCGGTGGGCGTGCTGATGCCGATCTACCTGCTGGCCAAGCAATTCGGCCTGCTGGACACGCGTATCGCGTTGATCATCATCTACACGCTGATCAACCTGCCCATCGTGGTCTGGATGATTTACACCTACTTCAAGGACATTCCTCGAGACATCCTCGAGGCCGCGCGCCTGGATGGCGCCACGCTCTGGCAGGAAATGGTCCGCGTGCTGCTGCCGATCGCCAAGGGCGGCCTGGCGTCCACCGTGCTGCTGTCGCTGATCCTGTGCTGGAACGAGGCGTTCTGGTCGCTGAACCTCACCTCCTCCAAGGCCGCGCCCCTGACGGCGTTGATCGCTTCCTACTCCAGCCCGGAAGGTTTGTTCTGGGCCAAATTGTCGGCCGTCTCGACCCTGGCTTGCGCACCGATCCTGATCTTTGGCTGGATCAGCCAGAAACAGCTAGTGCGCGGTTTGTCCTTCGGCGCGGTGAAGTAACGCGCCCTACACCATTATCAGAAGCGGAGGCCCATCATCATGGCCAACCTGAAAATCAAGAATTTGCAAAAGGGTTTCGAAGGCTTCTCCATCATCAAGGGCATCGACCTTGAGGTGAACGACCGCGAGTTCGTGGTCTTCGTCGGCCCGTCGGGCTGTGGCAAATCCACGCTGCTGCGGCTGATCGCCGGGCTGGAAGAGGTCAGCGACGGCACCATCGAACTGGACGGCCGGGACATTACCGAAGTCAGCCCGGCCAAGCGCGACCTGGCCATGGTGTTCCAGACCTACGCCTTGTATCCGCACATGAGCGTGCGCAAGAACATGTCCTTCGCCCTCGACCTGGCCGGTGTGCCCAAGGCCGAAGTCGAGAAGAAGGTCAACGAAGCGGCGCGCATTCTCGAACTGGGGCCGATGCTTGAGCGCAAGCCCAAGCAACTGTCCGGCGGCCAGCGCCAGCGCGTGGCGATCGGCCGGGCCATCGTGCGCAATCCGAAAATCTTTCTGTTCGACGAACCGCTGTCCAACCTCGACGCCGCCCTGCGGGTGCAGATGCGCCTGGAACTGGCACGCCTGCACAAAGAGCTGCAGGCGACCATGATCTACGTGACTCACGACCAGGTCGAAGCCATGACCCTGGCCGACAAGGTGGTGGTGCTTAATGGCGGACGCATCGAACAGGTCGGCTCGCCGCTAGAGCTGTATCACCAGCCAGCCAACCTGTTTGTCGCCGGGTTCCTCGGCACACCGAAAATGGGCTTCCTCAAAGGCAAGGTCACCGCCCTGGACAGCCAGGGCTGTGAGGTGCTGCTGGACGCCGGCACGCGCATCAACCTGCCGCGCAGCGGTGCCAACCTGAGTGTCGGCGGCGCGGTGACCCTGGGGATTCGTCCGGAACACCTGAACCTGGCGCAACCCGGCGATTGCACATTGCAAGTCACCGCCGACGTCAGCGAGCGCCTGGGCAGCGACACCTTCTGTCACGTCGTCACGACATCCGGCGAAGCCTTGACCATGCGGGTCCGCGGCGACCTGGCGAGCCGTTTCGGCGAGCAACTGAACCTGCACCTGGACGCCGAACACTGCCACCTATTCGATGCCGAGGGCGTGGCGGTGAGCCGCGCGCTGCGCGCCGCCGCCTGATTGCCGAGAATTGCGATGAAACTCAACCGACAAAACCTGCACAACCTCAACCCTGACGTAGCCCTGCCCGCCTACCCCTTGGGCGACATCCGCCAGGGCATCGCCCATATCGGTGTCGGTGGTTTCCACCGGGCTCACCAGGCCTACTACACCGATGCGCTGATGAACACCGGCGCCGACCTGGATTGGGCCATCTGCGGCGTGGGCCTGCGGGCCGAGGATCGCCGTGCCCGGGATGACCTGGCCAGCCAGGATTACCTGTTCACCCTGTACGAACTGGGCGACACCGATGACACCGAAGTCCGGGTGATTGGCGCGATCAATGACATGTTGCTGGCCGAAGACGGCGCCCAGGCGCTGATCGACAAGCTGGCCGATCCGCAGATCCGCATTGTTTCGCTGACCATTACCGAAGGTGGCTATTGCATCGACGACAGCAATGGCGAATTCATGGCCCACCTGCCGCAGATCCAGCACGACTTGGCCCACCCGGAGGCACCGAAAACCGTCTTCGGCTTCCTCTGCGCTGCGCTGGCCAAGCGTCGCGCGGCCAGCATCCCGGCGTTCACATTGATGTCTTGCGATAACCTGCCCCACAACGGCGCCGTGACCCGCAAGGCGTTGCTGGCCTTCGCCCAGTTGCGCGACGCGGAACTGGGGCAGTGGATCGACCGCAACGTCAGCTTCCCCAACGCCATGGTCGATCGCATCACGCCCATGACCAGCGTGGCCCATCGCCTGCAACTGCATGACGAACATGGCATCGATGACGCTTGGCCGGTGGTCTGCGAACCGTTTGTGCAATGGGTGCTGGAAGACAAATTCGTCAACGGTCGCCCGGCCTGGGAAAAGGTCGGCGTGCAGTTTACCGATGACGTTTCTCCCTATGAAGAGATGAAAATCAAGTTGCTCAACGGCAGCCACCTGGCGTTGACCTACCTGGGCTTTCTCAAGGGCTATCGCTTTGTCCACGAGACCATGAATGATCCGCTGTTCGTGCGTTACATGCGCGCCTACATGGACCTGGACGTGACGCCGCAACTGGCACCAGTACCGGGCATCGACCTGACCGACTACAAGAACACCCTGGTGGAACGCTTTTCCAACCAGGCGATTGCCGACCAGTTGGAACGGGTCTGTTCGGACGGCTCGTCGAAGTTTCCAAAATTCACCGTCCCGACCATCAACCGCTTGATTGCCGACGGCGGCGAAACCCGCCGTGCGGCACTGGTCGTGGCGGCCTGGGCCGTGTACCTGAAGGGCGTGGACGAGAACGGCGTGACGTATTCTATCCCGGACCCACGGGCAGCGTTCTGCCAGGCATTGGTGGCTGACGATGCGCTGGTGACCCAGCGGGTGCTGGACGTGGAAGAAATCTTTGGCACGGCGATCCCCCGCTCGCCGGAGTTCGTGGCAGCATTTGAATGGTGCTGCAACAGCTTGCGCGAGCACGGGGTAACACGAACACTTGAGCGGGTATTGGCTGACACAGACTAACGGTCCGCTTTTGTGGCGAGGGAGCTTGCTCCCGCTGGGCTGCGCAGCGGCCCCCAGACAGCCGACACGGTGAACCAGATAGACCGAGTGGCAGGTTTTAGGGCTGCTTCGCAGCCCAGCGGGAGCAAGCTCCCTCGCCACAGGTAGGTGTTGGCTGACCGAGTGGCTATTTTCTGCGGATATTGATCTGACGACCAAGGATTTCTATGGCAAACCAACAACTGTTCCTGGGCATCGACTGTGGCACCCAAGGCACCAAGGCGCTGATCCTGGATGCGATCAGCGGCCAGGTACTCGGCCAGGGCGCCGCTGCCCACAGCATGATCAGCGGGGCCAACGGTCGTCGTGAACAAGACACCCAGCAATGGCTCGATGCATTTACCCAGGCGACTCATCAGGCCTTGGCGGCCGCCGGGGTCGATGGCCAGGCGATCCTCGGCATCGGCGTGTCCGGCCAGCAGCACGGCTTGGTGCTGCTTGACGACCAGGGCCAGGTCTTGCGCCCGGCCAAGCTGTGGTGCGACACCGAGACGACGCCGGAAAACGATCGGCTCCTGGCGCACCTGGGCGGTGAAGACGCCAGCCTCAAACGCCTCGGCGTGGTGATCGCGCCGGGCTACACGGTTTCCAAGCTGCTCTGGACGCGGGAGCAGCATCCTCAGGTATTCGAACGCATCGCCAGCGTCCTGCTGCCCCACGACTTCCTCAACTACTGGCTCACCGGCCGCCATTGCAGCGAATATGGCGATGCCTCGGGGACCGGCTATTTTAACGTGCGCACCCGCCAATGGGACCTGCAGTTGCTGCAGCACATCGACCCCAGCGCACGCTTGCAAGCGGCGTTGCCGGAGCTGATCGAGGCCCATCAGCCCGTCGGACGCATCCTGCCAGCCATTGCCGCGCACCTGGGCATCAACCCTGACGCGGTGGTGGCCAGCGGTGGCGGCGACAACATGATGGGCGCCATCGGCACCGGCAACATCCAGCCCGGCGTGATCACCATGAGTCTCGGTTCCTCCGGCACGGTCTATGCCTATGCCGCCGAACCCGCGGTCAGCCCGCAACCGTCAGTGGCGACGTTCTGCTCCTCCAGCGGTGGCTGGCTGCCATTGATTTGCACCATGAACCTGACCAATGCCACCGGGGCGATTCGCGAGCTGCTGGACCTGGACATCGACACCTTCAACGCCCTGGTCGTCCAGGCCCCGATTGGCGCCGAGGGTGTCTGCATGCTGCCGTTCCTCAACGGCGAGCGGGTGCCTGCCCTGCCCCATGCCAGCGGTAGTCTGCTGGGCCTGACCACCACCAACCTGACCCGGGCCAACCTGTGCCGTGCCGTGGTCGAAGGCACGACCTTCGGTTTGCGCTATGGCTTGGACCTGTTACGGGCCAACGGGCTCAAGGCCCAGAGCATTCGCCTGATCGGCGGCGGTTCGAAGAGCCCGGTGTGGCGGCAGATCGTCGCCGATATCATGGACACCACGGTCATTTGCACCGAACAAAGCGAAGCGGCTGCGTTGGGTGCGGCGATCCAGGCCGCGTGGTGCCATTCAGGCGCGCAAGGCAGCCTCTCCGAACTGTGCGAGCGCTGCGTCAAGCTCGACCCGGCCAGCGAAACCCGGCCAATCGCCGCCCATGTCACGGCGTCCCAGCAGGCTTATGAACGTTATCGACAACACGTCGCAACCCTTTGAGAGCGGGCAACTATGTATCTGGTGTGTGGTGAAGCGCTGTTTGATTTTTTCAGTGAAACCGAGGCGGATGGCCCTGCCTCCCAGGTGAACTACAAGGCGATTGCCGGTGGCTCGCCGTTCAACGTGGCGGTGGGGTTGCGCCGCCTGGGTATTGAATCGGCGCTGTTTACCGGATTGTCCACCGACTATCTGGGCCGTCGCTTGCAGCAGGTGCTGCTCAACGAAGGTGTCAGCACCCGATACCTGCTGGATTTCGACGCACCGACCACCCTGGCGATGGTCGCCGTAGGGGCCAACGGTTCGCCCCATTACAGCTTTCGCGGCGAAGGCTGTGCCGACCGACAACTGGGTCTGGCCCATCTACCGGCGCTGGGCCCTGAAGTGCGTGGTTTGCATGTCGGCTCGTTCTCGCTGGTGGTCCAGCCCATTGCCGACACGCTCCTGGCCCTGGTGCAACGGGAAAGCGGCCGGCGCCTGATCAGTCTCGACCCGAACGTGCGGCTTAACCCGCAGCCGGATATCGAACTATGGCGTTCGCGGATCGCGACACTGGTGCAATATGCCGACCTGATCAAGGTCAGTGACGAGGACTTGGGCCTGCTCTACCCAGGGGTGGAGCCCCAGGCGGTCATTGAAGGTTGGCTGAAGCACCGCTGCCAATTGGTCTTCCTGACCCGTGGCGGCCAGGGGGCGGCCGTCTTCAGTCGCCAGCACGGCACATGGTCGCTGCCAGCATGCCCGGTGAAGATCGCCGACACCGTGGGTGCAGGCGACACCTTCCAGGCCGCGCTGATTGCCTGGCTGACTGAACAACAATTGGATTCGATCGAGGGCCTGCAGACACTGACCCGCGAGCAGGTCAGCGCCATACTTGAGTTCGCCATTCGCGCCGCAGCACTGACGTGCGGCAAAACCGGGCCGGACCTGCCCTATCGGCAGCAACTGGCCTGACTTGCGCGTCATAGCTGAAAAGCTGGACGCCGGGTTCGGACATCACCGGACCCGAGCGTCAGAGGGAAAATGACAAGGCCGTAATCAGCGCCCGGTCATTCGATGGTGTTGCTGATGAAAGTGATTGCCTGCGGCAGGGTTGTGGTCAAGCTCCGTACGCAACTCGGCAATCAGGTCGTTGATGGCTCGGCACCCGGTGAGTTTCCTGGCATCGATGTTCGTTTTGAGCAAGGCCACATGGTCGGTCCTGTGGTCATCGAAGATCTTGATCGTCATCGTCAGCTCAGGTGACAACGTGCATTGCGAGCGCTTGGGCAGCAAGCTGCTTTCAATGATGTTTCGCATTTCGAGGGCAGATAAAAACATGGCGACTCTCTCCTGTTGAGGCGGCCAATTTATGTTCACGACGGCGGTACTTTCGTCCGTTTTCTTCCCTGCGGACTGGGACTCTGGATACCGTGCCGTTCGTTCTTTTCTTGGCGTTTTCAGTTAACGAGTTCGTTCAAGCGAACTCCTGAACCATCCCGCAAAAAATATGCCTGTATTGACAACCTTCCGAATTGATTATGAATCAAGCGCTTAGCTTCGTCCCGCGCCGGAGAGCTCGTGCAATATGCATGGAAAGGTTGTTTTTTCCATGCAAACTGCAATCACTTTTATCCTGTTCGCAACCTAGATTAGCCCCTATTGCGCAGGAGAAAGTGGGCATCCGTCGCCTGGTAAAAAAAAAGTGTGACGTAGCGTAAAAACTCAAAGAACTCCCACCGCCGCCCGCTCCGCCACATGGCCCAAACTGTCGAAATTGATGTTGGCACCCGAATCGATCGCGACCAAGGTCTCGCCTCGCGCGCCTGTGTTCGCCACGTATTGCTTGATGCCCGCCACCGCTAAGGCCCCTGACGGTTCGGTGATCGAACGGGTGTCGTCATAGATGTCCTTGATCGCGGCGCACAGTTGGTCGTTAGTCACGGTCATCACCTCATCGACACAGAAACGGCAGATATCCAGGCCATGGACGCCGATCTGCGCCACGGCCACGCCATCGGCGAAGGTTCCCACCTCGGACAAGGTCACCCGCTCTCCGGCGATCAGCGCAGCCTGGAGACAGGCAGAGTGCTGCGACTCGACGCCAATGATGCGAATTTCCGGGCGCAGGTACTTGACGTAGGCCGCGATCCCGGCGATCAGCCCCCCGCCTCCGACCGGAACGAAAATCGCGTCCAGTCGGCCGGGATGCTGGCGCAGGATTTCCATGGCGACGGTGCCTTGGCCGGCAATCACGTCCGGGTCGTCGAATGGCGAGACGAACTCCCGCCCGGTCTGCTCGGCCAACTCCAGCGCGTGGGCCAGGGCAAACGGGAAACTGTCCCCGTGCAGCAGCGCCTCGGCGCCGCGATTGCGCACGCCCAGCACTTTCAGTTGCGGGGTGGTCACGGGCATGACGATGCTGGCCGAAATACCCAACTCCCGTGCCGCCAGCGCGACACCCTGGGCGTGATTGCCGGCTGAGGCAGTGATGACACCTCGGGCCCGCTGCTCCGGGGTCAGGTTCACGAGCTTGTTATAGGCACCGCGAATCTTGAAGGAAAAAGTCGGTTGCAGGTCTTCGCGCTTGAGCAGGACCCGGTTGCCCAGTGCCTCGGACAGCGCGGGCGCCGCTTGCAGTGGCGTGTGCACGGCCAGTTCGTAGACCGGCGCGGCGAGGATTTTCTTTACATAGTGTTCAAGCAGGGTTTGCTCCGTGTGGGCAACGGTCATGGCGATCTCCTGGTTCGCTCGGAGCCCAGGAGACAGAAAGAAAAAACCCGCCTCGAGGGCGGGTTCGGTGCAGCCGTCAGCTAGCCCGCCAAATAAGGAATGGCGGTAATAATGCTTGGCTGGCTGAGCAATACGGCTGAGTTCATGCCTGGAAATTAGCGGTGCGTTGGCGGCAAGTCAATGGGCAATATCAAGTGCCAGCCGATATTCGCCGCAATGACATTAAGTGAACAACATCATTACCTGTGGGGGCGAGTTTGCTCGCGATAGCGGAGTATCAGTCAGCATCAATGTCAGCTGACCCATAGCAATCGCGAGCAAGCTCGCTCCCACAGTTTTCTTCAATTATTTGAGGCCGACTTTGTACAGCGCTCCGTCGTCCTCATCCGTCAACACATAGAGATACCCATCCGGTCCCTGGCGAACATCACGGATGCGCACCTTGAGCTCGCCCAACAGGCGCTCTTCATGGACGACCTTGTCGCCTTGCAATTGCAGGCGGATCAGTTCCCCCGACACCAAGGCCCCGATGAACACGTTGTGTTGCCAGGCCTTGAAGCGTTCATGATCATAGAACGCCATGCCGCTGAGACCGGGTGAGACCTGCCAGACATGATAGGGGTCAACGGCGCCTTCGACGGACTTGCCCTGGGCTTCAGGAATCGGAACCCCGGAATAATTGATGCCATGGGTCGCCAGTGGCCAGCCGTAGTTCTTGCCGCGCTCGATGATGTTCAATTCATCGCCGCCCCGCGGGCCGTGCTCGTTCTCCCACAAAGTGCCGTTCCAGGGGTTGAGGGCGGCGCCCTGGGGGTTCCGCATGCCGTAGGACCAGATCTCGGGACGCACGTCTTTCTGACCGACGAAGGGGTTGTCGTCAGGGACCTTGCCGTCGGGATAGATGCGCACCACCTTGCCTTGCAGCTTGTCGAGGTCCTGGGCGGTGGGCCGATCGTTGTTTTCCCCCAGGGTAATGAACAGATAACCGTCCCGGTCGAAGACCAGTCGAGAGCCAAAGTGGTTGCCCGTGGACAGCTTGGGTTGCTGGCGGAAGACCACGTCGAAGTTTTTCAGGCTCTTGAGGTCTTCGGCCAGTTGCCCCCGCCCCACGGCGGTACCTGCCTTGCCGTCTGCGCCCGCCTCGGCATAAGACAGGTAGACGGTGCGATCCTGCTTGAAGTCCGGCGACAGCACCACGTCCAGCAGGCCGCCCTGGCCCTTGGCCCACACGTCGGGCACGCCGCTCAAGGGGGCGGACAATTGGCCATCGGGGCTGACCACGCGCAAGTTTCCCCCTCGCTCCGTCACCAACATGCCCTGTTGGCCAGGCAGGAACGCAACGGACCAAGGGTGCTCCAGGCCCTTGACCACGGTGGTCACTTCCAGCGTGCCCTCCTCGCTCTTGAATGACTGGGTGGGCGCGGCACTGGCCGGGGTGGTAAGGGTCAGGACAGCACTGGCGCAGAATGCGGCCAGGAGTGTTTTACGCAACATGCACATTTCCTTCTGCGGTGTTGAAAGAGAACAACAGGCGCCAGCGCCTAGCGGTTGCCATTCTGGCTGTTGCGCGATGGCGCAGGAGACTCGATGGTCGGTTGCGGCGAACCCGATGGCTGGCCGGAACGGGGGTAGCCATTGCCGATGCCGCCATTTTCCAGGGTCGGTGGCCGAGGTACCGGCACTGTCGGGTTGTTATGAATCGTCGGCACGTTGGGCCGGGTGCCCTGCATGCTGTTGGGATTGGCCCGGCGCGTCGGGCTGTTATATGGATTGTTGTTGCCCGGCAGGTTTTGGGCCAGGACCGTTGGGCCTTCGCTGGGCGTGGCGGCCTGGGCAGCGGCAATCAGTAATAGCGTCATGATGACGAGCACCAGCCTGTTCATTGGGACACCTCTTGGGTTCAGGCATATCGAAAGCACGCTACGCCGCAGGTTCGCCCTTGTTAAGCGAAATATCCCGGTGAAGATGTAACGAAGCGTCTCCAAACACAGGTGGGAGCAAGCTTGCTCGTCCACAATGGAAACTTTTCCCGAGGCGCGAAGGTCACCAGAGAGACATCCATAGGCAAGGAAAACACCACCATGGCTCGGGCAATCTGGAAAGGCGCAATCAGTTTCGGGCTGGTCCACATCCCCGTCGCGCTGGTGTCGGCCACCTCTTCACAGGGTGTGGATTTTGACTGGCTGGACAAACGCAGCATGGACCCGGTGGGCTACAAACGGATCAACAAGGCTACGGGCAAGGAAGTGACCAAAGAAGACATCGTCAAGGGCGTCCAGTACCAGAAAGGCCAGTACGTGCTGCTCAGCGAAGAGGAAATCCGCTCCGCCCACCCTAAATCCACCCAGACCATCGATATCTTTTCCTTTGTCGACAGCGAGAAGATCCCCCTGCAAAACATCGACACGCCTTACTTTCTCGCCCCCGACAAGCGTGGCGGCAAAGTCTACGCCCTGCTGCGCGAAACCCTGGTCAAGACCAACAAGGTGGCCCTGGCCCACGTCGTGCTGCATACCCGCCAGCACCTGGCCGCCCTCATGCCCCTTGAATCGGCCCTGGTGCTGGTGCTGCTGCGCTGGCCCGCGGAGGTGCGCGAGCTGGATGTCCTGGACTTGGGCGACGAGGTCACGAACCCGACCCTGGCCAAGGGCGAACTGGAAATGGCCAAGCGTCTCGTGGAGGACATGAGCGCCGACTGGGAGCCGCAAGATTACCGGGACAGTTTTACAGACAAGATCATGGAACTGGTGGAGAAAAAGGCCAACGAAGGCCGCCTCGAAGCCGTGGAGGCCGATCCGGGCGAAGAACAACGCAAGACCGCCGATGTCATCGACCTGACCGAGTTGCTCAAGCGCAGCCTGGGCGGCAAGGGCAAGGCCACCGACAAATCCGCCGGGAAGCCTGCGGCAAAATCCGCGAAAACCGGTAAATCCGCTCCTGCCAAAAAAGCCACCAAGGCCTCCCGGGGCTAAAACCCTGGCGTGTGCAATACAAGGGAATCTGTCATGGCCAACGCCGAGAGTGAATCTGCTCGTTTGTCCAATGCCCAGTCGGACGCAACGACGCCCCGCAACCCTGGCCGAGGGGGCAAGGCAGCCCCGGGCACCGGCCTGCCCGAGCGCCTGTCGCCGCAGCTGGCCACGCCTGTGGACGAGCCGCCCACCGGGGAATGGCGCTACGAAGTCCAGTTCCACGGTTATCGCCTGCTGACTCGCATCGAACACGGTGAAGTGCGGTTATACAACCGCAATCACCAGGACTGGACCGATCGGCTGAAGCTGCATGCCGATGCCCTGGCCGGGTTGGACCTGGGGGACAGTTGGCTGGATGGCGAACTGGTCCTGCTCGATGAAACCGGCCACTCCGATTTCGCTGCCCTGCGCGAGGCTTTCGAAATCAGCCGCACCGTCGACATGGTGTATTTCCTGTTCGATGCGCCCTTTCTCAATGGCATCGACCTGCGCCTGGCACCCGTGGAAGAACGCCGTGCAGCGCTGAAAAAAGCCCTCGGCAACAATGCCAGCAAGCGCCTGCGCTTTTCCGAGTCGTTTTCCGCCAGCCAGCACGACATGTTCGAAAGCGCCATCGCGCTCTCATTGGACAGCGTGGTTGGCAAGCGCCTGGGCAGCCCTTATATGTCCCGCCGAAGCGCCGACTGGGTAAAGCTCAAGTGCCGGTTGCGCCAAGCCTTCGTCATCGTCGGCTTCACCCGCCCCCAAGGCAAGCGCAGCGGTTTCGGCGCGCTGCTGCTGGCCGTCAACGGAGCGCCGGGGCTGGTGTATGCCGGTCGGGTCGGCACAGGGTTCAGCCAGGTACAGATCAAGCAATTGCATGAGCAACTGTGTACTCAGCAACGCGAGACCTCGCCACTGGCTGAGCCGCTCAACGGTACGCAGGGACGCGGCGTGCAATGGGTCGAGCCGACCCTGACCTGTGAAGTCGAATTCACCGAGTGGACCCGCGATAACCAGGTGCGGCAGGCTATTTTCCTTGGCTTGCCGCCCCACACGCTCGCCAGCACAGTGGTTCGGGAGCAGCCCCTGCCGATAAAGCCCTCCACGCCAAAACCCCAGCGTCGCAAAAAAGCCAGCACCGCCAAAGTCGACGGGGTGACGATCACCCACCCCGAGCGGGTCATCGACAGTGTCAGCGGCGTGCAAAAGGCCGAGCTGGCACAGTATTACCTGGATATCGCCCCTTGGATCCTGCCGCACCTCAAGTTGCGCCCGGTCGCGCTGCTGCGGGCACCTGACGGTATCGGCGAAGAACTGTTCTTTCAGAAACACGCCGATCGCCTGGAGATTCCCCACATCAAGCAGCTGGATCCGCAACTGGACCCAGGCCATGCAGCCCTGATGGAGATCGATGATATCCACGCGCTGGTCGGCGCGGCGCAGATGGGCACGGTGGAATTGCACACCTGGGCCGCGACCCACGACCGGATCGAGACGCCTGACCTGTTTGTCCTGGACTTGGACCCGGACCCATCGCTGCCCTGGAGCGCCATGATCGAGGCGACCCGCATGACCTTGGCGGTGCTCGACGAGTTGGGCTTGCAGGCCTTCCTCAAGACCAGCGGTGGCAAAGGCATGCATGTGATCGTGCCATTGGCGAGAAACGAAGGCTGGGACACCACCAAGGCGTTCGCCAAAGCCATCTCTCAGTTCCTGACCCGGCAAATGCCCGAGCGCATCACCGCCACCATGGGACCGAAGAACCGCGTTGGGAAAATATTCGTCGATTACCTGCGCAACGCCCGTGGAGCCAGCACAGTAGCCGCCTATTCGGTACGTGCCAGGCCGGGCCTGCCGGTCTCGGTGCCGATTGCCCGGGCCGAGCTGTCGACCCTGCGCAACGCCCAGCAATGGGACATGCATACCGCGCTGGAACGGGCCAGAGGCTTGGGCGCCGATCCTTGGGAGGGCTACAACCACCGCCAGCGGATTACCGCCAGGATGTGGGAGCAACTGGATGCGCAAAAACCCAACGATTGAACACCCTCCGTAGGAGCTGCCGAGCGAAGCGAGGCTGCGATCTTTCCACAGCCCATTGAATCGAGAGCGAAAGATCAAGATCAAAAGATCGCAGGTTTCGCCAGCTGCCTACGCGCAGGGACGCACACTTAGATCCAGATGAAAATCGCCAACAGCCCACCGAAGAAGGCCCACTTCTGCAGGTAATACAGCGTGCGGTTGCGCTTCTTCAGGGCCTTGCCTTGCAACCGGATCTTGTAGAGCCTGGAGAACGCCCGGTTCAGGCCGCCCGTCCTGTCGCCCGCGTCGTTGGGCGCACCAGCGGCCGCCATCACGGTACGGCTGAACCAGCGGTTGAAGGCGGTGGCCCAGCGAAACCTCATCGGCCGTTCCACGTCGCAGAACAGGATGATGCGGTTATGGGCGGTGGTGTTCTCGGCATAATGGATGAACGTTTCGTCGAAAATCACCGCTTCGCCATCACGCCAATGATAAGGCTCCCCATCGACATTGATGTAGCAGCCGGCATCGTTGGGCGTTTCCAGGCCCAGGTGATATCGATAGGACCCGGCGTAAGGGTCGCGGTGGCGGACCAGCTTCGACCCCGGCGGCAACTCGGCAAACATCGCCGCCTTGATCGACCCGATGCTTTGCACCAGTTGCGTGGTGCGTGGGCACAGCTTCATGGCCGAGGGATGGCTGTCGCCGTACCACTTCAGGTAGAAACGCTTCCAGCCGGTCTTGAAAAATGAATTGAAGCCCACGTCGTCATACTGATTCGAGCGTTTGATCTCCCCGGCGCGCAGCAGGCTCTGGCCTTCGGCCCGGATCTCTTCCCAATGGGCCTGCAACGGGCTCAAGTCGGGAAACTGCGCCGGGCTCAGGAAAGGCTTGTTCGGCAGTTTCGAGCACAGGTAAAGCAGGCAATTGATCGGCGCCAGAAAAGACGAATGATCGCTCAACTGGCGCCCGATCTTATGCCGCACGCGTCCGCGCAGGTGAACGTAGCCAATGGAGAGGAGGTAAATCGCGACAATGATGAGCTTCACGAAAGTCCGTCACAATGCAGGAGTGAACAGGCTGCGTCTCCAGGCCAGCCAAGCGGCAAGGGAGATGGCATCGGGTGAGATGGCATTTTAGCCACAGTTTGTAAGCAAAAGTTATCCCGAAGTTGTGAAAAACTGTCTTGCCCGGGCAATCCCCTATCGTTTATGCGGCCAGATCAGTACAATCGCCGCCAATTATCACGCGCCCCCTTTGGCCGACACCGCAAACCACGGCTTCGGCGCACGTCTACCCGGGCAGGCGCTCCGTATGCTGCTGTCCTCTTATGCCGGATGGACCCTTGCGCTTGCGACCACGACGCCTTTGCGCGGTCGGAACGTGCGCAAACAGGTACTGAACAGGTACTGCCGCACCCTTAGCTACTCTGAATGTTCCGCAGGATAAACCTTTGATCTCTACAGCTAACATCACGATGCAGTTCGGCGCCAAGCCACTGTTCGAAAACGTCTCTGTCAAGTTCGGCGCGGGTAACCGCTACGGCCTGATCGGTGCCAACGGTTGCGGCAAGTCGACCTTCATGAAAATTCTCGGCGGCGACCTCGAGCCGTCCGGCGGCCAGGTCATGCTCGAACCGAACGTGCGCCTGGGTAAACTTCGCCAGGATCAGTTCGCCTACGAAGAATTCACCGTGATCGACACCGTGATCATGGGTCACGAAGAGCTGTGGAAGGTCAAGGCCGAGCGCGACCGCATCTATTCGCTGCCGGAAATGACCGAAGAAGATGGCATGGCCGTGGCCGAGCTGGAAACCGAATTTGCCGAGATGGACGGCTACACCGCCGAATCCCGCGCCGGCGAACTGCTGCTGGGCCTGGGGATTGGCATCGAGCAGCATTTCGGCCCGATGAGCGAAGTGTCGCCAGGCTGGAAACTGCGCGTGCTGCTGGCCCAGGCGCTGTTCTCCGACCCGGAAGTGCTGCTGCTCGACGAGCCGACCAACCACCTGGATATCAACACCATCCGCTGGCTGGAAAACGTGCTGACCCAGCGTTCGAGCCTGATGATCATCATCTCTCACGACCGTCACTTCCTGAACAGTGTCTGCACCCACATGGCGGACCTGGACTACGGCGAGCTGCGCCTGTTCCCGGGCAACTACGACGAATACATGACCGTGGCGACCCAATCCCGCGAGCAGTTGCTGTCGGACAACGCCAAGAAGAAAGCGCAGATTTCCGAACTGCAGTCGTTCGTCAGCCGTTTCTCGGCCAACGCCTCGAAAGCCAAGCAGGCCACCTCCCGCGCCAAGCAGATCGACAAGATCCAGCTGGCCGAGGTCAAGCCATCGAGCCGCGTCAGCCCGTTCATCCGTTTCGAGCAGACCAAGAAACTGCACCGCCAGGCGGTCATTGTCGAACGCATGGCCAAGGGCTTCGACGGCAAGCCGCTGTTCAAGGACTTCAGCTTCACCGTCGAAGCCGGTGAACGCGTGGCGATCATTGGCCCGAACGGTATCGGCAAGACCACCTTGCTGCGCACCCTGGTCAATGAACTGGAACCGGATGCCGGTACCGTGAAATGGACCGACGCCGCGGAACTGGGCTACTACGCCCAGGACCACGCCCATGACTTCGAAGACGACGTCAACCTGTTCGACTGGATGGGCCAGTGGACCCAGGGTGGCGAACAGCTGGTCCGTGGCACCTTGGGCCGCATGCTGTTTTCCAACGACGAGATCCTCAAGTCGGTCAAGGTCATTTCCGGTGGTGAACAGGGCCGCATGCTGTTCGGCAAGTTGATCCTGCAGAAGCCAAACGTGCTGGTCATGGACGAACCGACCAACCACTTGGACATGGAATCCATCGAAGCGCTGAACCTGGCACTGGAAAACTACCCGGGTACACTGATCTTCGTCAGCCATGACCGGGAGTTCGTATCGTCCCTGGCCACCCGCATCATCGAACTGAGCGCCGACGGCGTGGTCGACTTCAGCGGCACCTATGACGACTACCTGCGCAGCCAGGGTGTGGTGTTCTAAGGCCAGCTCCGAGTTGCAAGCTCCAAGCGGCAAGTGAAAAGCCCTGTCCACTGCGACAGGGCTTTTTTGTATTTCAGCGGGGTAAAAACCTGTGGGAGCGAGCTCGCTCGCGATGAGGCCCTAACAGTCGCACCGTATTACCTGACCCACCGCCATCGCGAGCAAGTTCGCTCCCACATTGGGTCTGTGGCGCTCCTCCATTTTTGTTCAAGCCCAACCTCCTTGCTCGCGATGGCGGCAGCACATACCCCAACAATCCAGCCTGAACACCCAGTCCCCGAAACACATTTAGTTAGCCTGCTTTCTTTTATTCCCACCTCGCGCCATGATGAGGCTCTCCTGCCGCTGCCCGCGAACGAGCCCCATGCCCACGCCCTCCTCTGCCCCCAGTTCCCTATCGATCACCCTGCAGATCGTCTCCATCGTGTTCTACACCTTCATCGCCTTCCTCTGCATCGGCCTGCCGATTGCCGTGCTGCCGGGGTATGTCCATGAACAATTGGGCTTCAGCGCGGTGGTGGCCGGGTTGACCATCGGTTCACAGTATCTGGCGACCCTGCTCAGCCGCCCCATGGCCGGGCGGTTATCGGACAGCGTCGGCACCAAGCGGGCGATCGTCTACGGGCTATCGGGGATTGTGCTCAGTGGCGTGCTGACCCTGATCTCGACCTTGCTGCAAAGCTTTGCGCTACCCAGTCTGTTGATTCTGATCGCCGGCCGCTTGCTGCTCGGCGTGGCCCAGGGGCTGATTGGCGTGGGCACCATCAGTTGGTGCATGGGCCAAGTGGGGGTTGAACACACGGCCCGCTCGATTTCCTGGAACGGCATCGCTTCGTACGGAGCCATCGCTATTGGCGCGCCGTTGGGGGTGGTAATGGTCAGTGAACTGGGTTTCGCCAGCCTGGGTATTGCGTTGTCGTTGCTGGCGGGCGCTGCGCTGTTGATGATTCGCAATAAACCGTCGGTGCCGGTCATTCGCGGCGAGCGCTTGCCTTTCTGGGCGGTGTTTGCGCGCATTGCGCCTTACGGAGCGGGCCTGAGCCTGGCGTCGATCGGCTACGGCACGCTCACCACATTCATCACACTGTTTTACATCAGCCGCGGCTGGACCGGCGCGGCGTGGTGCCTGACGGTATTCGGCGTCTGCTTCATCCTGGCGCGGTTACTGTTCATTTCCAGCATCGCCCGCTTCGGTGGTTTCAACTCGGCCATTGCCTGCATGAGCATCGAAACCCTCGGGCTGGCATTGCTGTGGCTGGCGCCGTCCACCCCGTTCGCCCTGGTCGGTGCCGGGCTGGCCGGCTTCGGGTTGTCGCTGGTGTATCCGGCGCTGGGGGTGGAGGCTATCAAGCAAGTCCCCAACACCAGCCGTGGCGCGGGCCTGAGCGCCTACGCGGTGTTCTTTGACCTGGCGCTGGCGATTGCCGGCCCGCTGATGGGCGCGGTGGCATTGAACCTGGGCTATTCGTCGATCTTCTTCTGTGCCGCCTTGCTGTCAGTCAGCGGACTGGGCCTGACTCTACTGCTGCGTCGTCGAGCGACAAACGCCCTTTATTGATCCGCCGTCTTCATCCCTGCCCGGGTCGGCTTGCCCAAGGCCTCGCCAAAGAAGCGGCCGGCCTCGGAAATCATAGTGCGGTGGATGTCCTTGCGATCGACACCGTCGGCATCCGTGCAGAGCGCGGGCATCGCGGCAATCTGCTCCTCGGTGCACGGCGCCAGGAAGACAAAGTGGCCCGCGCCGGCCAAGGTCTTGAAATCCGGTGCGGTGGGCAGCTTACGGGCCAAGGCGGCGGCATTCTTGTCGAAAGCCACCAGTTTGTCGCCATCGCCGCTGTACAGCAGCACCGGCACATGGACATCGGCCAATGTATGACGACCGAATTTCAGGCTCAACGGCGCCATCAGCAGCAACGCTCGGACCCTGGGATCGGCCACGGGTTGCAGGTCGTCGCGGTCGGCGATCAGTTCGCCCTGGGTGTTACAGGCGTCATGGTCGTCCGGCCGCTCCACGCAGTAGCGGCGCAGACGATTGAGGTCCGGCGTCGCACCGGACAGAATCAGCGCGGTTTCGCCACCGGCCGAGTAACCGATCACCCCGACCTGCCCGGCATTGACGAACGGCGACAGCATCGGGTCATTAAGCGTTGCGGTGATGGCTTCGGAAATCTGGATTGGCCGGCCATACAGGTTGCTCAGGGTCCCAAGCCGACTGTGATCCTGGACGTTGTCACCGGGATGAATCACCGCCACCACGACAAACCCCTTGCGCGCCAGCGAAGTGGCCAGGTCATGCAAGGCCAACGGCGTGCCAGTGTTGCCATGGGACAACATCAATAGCGGAAAGCGGCCGATGGCGATCTGGGCGTCCGGAGCGGCATCGATCTGGTAGCCACCCAGCAGGCTGGATTGCTCCCGGTCGGTGGACGGATAGAAGGCGATGGCGTGCATCGGCTGCTGATCCAGCGGATCGAGAAAGCTCAGCTCATGGAAACCGGCGCTCCAATGCGGATGCGGCCCCGGTGCTGCCTGCACGGAACCGAGACTGGCTAACCAGCAAAGCAGCAGCGCTGCACCAAAACGTGTCATCGAATCTTCCACCTTCACCAGCGCCCGGGAAGGCCCCGTCGCTCGCACACTTGGCCGTGCATAACCTGCGCCAGAATCCTCGGCGCCGAATGCAGCAAAACCCTGCATCCCGGCCATCCAATGACGACGAGAATACAGGGTTTTGCGAAGGTTGCCCGAAGCGCTTGCTGCCTTTACGCAGGTTTTACGCAGCGGCGAACTGCTGGCCGATCTGCAACGAGGCTTCGTTCATGGCTTTGGTCCGCATGTCGTCACCGTAGGCCAGACCTTCGGCACGAACGAATTCGATATCGGTGATGCCAAGGAAACCGAACATCTGCTTGAGATATTCCTCGTGACCCACGCTGCTCGCTTGGCCGGCATGCAAACCACCCGCGGTGGAGACGATCACCAGTTTCTTGCCGCCACACAGGCCTTCGGGACCGGCTTCGGTATAGCGGAACGTCTGGCCGGCGACGGCAATGCGGTCAATCCAGGCCTTGAGTTGGGTCGGAATGCTGAAGTTATACATCGGAGCGGCGATGACCACCGCATCAGCGGCCAAGAACTCGGCCATCGCCGACGCACTGAGATCCGCTTCGTGCTTCAGGGCAGCATCACGCAGTTCAGCGCTGGTACCGGCGGCGATCAGGGTCTGAGCGGAAAAATGGCTGATGGCGTCGGCGGCCAGGTCACGGTAAGTGACGGTGATGCCTGGCTCGGCAGTTTTCCAGGCTTCAACCACTTCACGGCTCAATTGGCGAGAAGCGGAGTTGTCACCGAGGATGCTCGAATCGATGTGCAGTAGTTTCATAATCAATGCTCTCCAAATGAGGACCGCAACCAGGCGATCAATTGGCGACCATCCTACATATGTAGCCAATGATCGATAAGTCAGCATAAATGCGATAGTTTGTCCCACTGACAGGACAATCGAGTTCACCATGCAAGACCTCAATGATTTGTACTATTTCGCCAAAGTCGTCGAAGCCGGCGGTTTCGCGGCGGCCGGGCGCTTGCTGGGCATTCCCAAGTCGCGACTGTCGCGGCGCATCGCTGAGCTGGAAGAGCGCCTGGGCGCCCGGCTGCTCCAGCGCACCACCCGCCAGTTGAAACTGACGGCGGTCGGCGAACGTTACCTGCGCCATTGCCAGGCCATGTTGCTGGAGGCCGAGATGGCCGACGAAGCGGTGGCGAGCATGTCCAGCGAGCCCCGCGGCCGATTGCGGGTGTCCAGCCCCGTGGGCCTGGCCCACCAGTTCCTGCCGGTGGTGATCGAAACCTTCCTGGTGAAATACCCCTTGGTGCAACTGGACATGACCCTGCTCAACCGGCGGGTGGACCTGATCGGCGAAGGCATCGACGTGGCGTTGCGCGTGCGTGACCTGGGGGACGAAGACCCGCTGTTGATGACCCGGCGTTTGCGCCGGGCACGACTGATGCTGGTGGCCAGCCCAGGCTTCGTTGAGGGGCGGCGGATCGAGACCCCGGACGATCTGCAGGCGTTGCCAGTGCTGGGCGCGTTGGAAGCCGATCGCCTGGTGCATCTGCGTCTGGTCAAGACCGATGGACAGCGTGTGGAACTGAGTCTGGAGGCCCGCCTGGGCATCGATGACTTCATTGTGCGCCGGGCCTGCGCCCTCGCCGGCCTGGGCTGCACTTTATTGCCGAGCATGTATTGCGAGCAGGAATTGCGTGACGGCACACTGGTGGAACTGCTGCCTGGATGGTCGTTGCCCGACGGCTGGCTACAGGCGGTCTACCCGCATCGACGCGGCATGTTGCCAGCGGTGCGCGCCTGGATCGATCATTTGGTGGAAGCCTTCGAGGGCTGTGGAGATAGAACGCTATGAGTTTGAGCGAAGAGGATGTCGCGCAGTTTTGCCTGGGCTTGCCCGGTGCCAGGGAAGACTACAAATGGGGCGGCGTGCGGGTGTTTTCCATTGCCGGGAACAAGATGTTCGCCCTCCAGGGCCTGCGGGGCGACTCGTTGGCGTTCAAGGTCGACAAGGATCTGTTCCTGGGCCACTGCGACCGGCCAGGCATTCACCCCGCGCCTTACCTGGCAAGGGCACAGTGGGTCATCATGCAGGTACCCTACCCGCTGGGGGCCGAAGAACTGCGTGGCCTGCTGCAACGCTCGCACCAATTGGTGGTCGGCAAGTTACCGAAGCGTACCCAAGTTGGGTTGTTGCTGTAGTGGCGGCGCGACTGAACCAACGCCATCGCGAGCAAGCTCGCTCCCACAGGTTTGAAGTCGAACTGGCTGTCTAGGACAACGCCAACAGGTAACCGCCCAGGAACAACTGGTCGATCCAGAACACCTGATGCAACAGTACGATGAACCAGAACACCACTTGAAACGAGACTTTGCGGGTTTTGTGGCGAAACAGCTGCTGGGCCAGCAAGGCTCCAGGCCAACCGCCGGCCAGCTCCAGTGCATGCAGCACGTTCTCCGGGGTGCGCCAGGCGTCGGCGCGCGCTTTGCGCTTGTCGCTCCAGTACAGCAGGAACGCCACCACACTCACCACTGCGTAGGCTGCCATCGGCACCCACGACACCGCCCGCAGCCCGAACAACAGCGAGCCGAACAGCGGCAAGGCGCAGAGCAGCGCAAAGACCATCAGCTTGAGCCGCAGGTGCTGCACGGCCCCACCGGCATTGCCACCTGCGCTTTTACGGGCGCGTGAATCGTTCATGGCTTGGCGGCGGTCCAGTCCACCCAGCCGAACTGCCAAGTGGCCAGGATCAACAGGCCAAAGGCGATGCGATACCAGGCGAACACGGCGTAGCTGTGACTGGCGATGAACCGCAGCAGGCCCTTGACCGCGATCATGGCGAAAATGAACGCCGTGACGAAACCAATGGCGAACACGGGGAAATCCGCCGGAACGAACAGTTCGCGGTACTTGTAGCCCGAGTAGACGGCCGCGCCGACCATGGTGGGCATCGCCAGGAAGAACGAGAATTCGGTAGCGGTTTTACGCGACAGGCCAAACAGCAAGCCACCAATGATGGTCGCACCGGAACGGGAGGTGCCCGGAATCATCGCAATGCACTGGGCCAGACCGACCTTCAACGCGTCCTTCCAGGAGATTTCGTCCACCGTTTCGGCGTGCACCTGGTGCTGGCGCTTCTCGGCCCAGAGCATCACCACACCGCCCACTACCAGGGCGGCGGCTACGGTGATCGGGTTGAACAGATAGTGGTGGATCCAGTCTGCAAACAGCACGCCCAGGACCACGGCGGGCAGGAAGGCGATCAGCAGGTTGGCGGTAAACCGGCGGGCGCTGGGTTGCGTCGGCAGGCCCAGTACCACGTCGAAGATCTTGCGCCGAAACTCCCAGACCACCGCGAGGATCGCGCCAAGCTGGATAATGATGTTGAATGCCATCGCTCGTTCGCCACCGAACTCGAGCAAGTCGGCGACAATGATCTGGTGCCCCGTGCTGGAAATCGGCAGAAATTCCGTCAAGCCTTCCACTACGCCAAGAATCAGTGCCGAAAAGGCGGTCCACAAATCCATTCATCCCCCAAAAAAAGACGCTGTTCATGCAGGTCTTATCAATATTCAAGTGTCATGCAGGTACCGCAGCGGCTGCACGATAACCGCGACCTTTCAAAAAAAACCAATGAAAAATCAGAACAGGCTCAGGTTTTGCGCTGCGGGGCCGAAATCCTATCAGACAAGCCCTGATAACGCTGCCGCGTTATGACCCAGATCAATCATGGATAGCCGCCAGGCGCTAAAGTGCCGGCCGTCGTTAATGACAAGAATAAGAAACCGGAGTGACAGCGTATGAATAGCTTGCGCAGTGTGTCGATCAGCCGACGCTTGTGGCTCATCCTGGTGGTGGCCGTCGTGATGTTGTTCACGCTTGGTGCCTTCATGCTCAAGCAGATCCACACGGACCTGTATCAGGCCAAGGTGCAGAAGACCCAGCATGTGGTGCAGACCGCCAGTGGTGTGCTGAGCTACTACCATGGCCTGGAAACCGCTGGAACCCTGACCCGCGAGGCAGCGCAGAAGCAAGCCCTCAGCGCGGTACGAGGCCTGCGCTATGACCAGAGCGACTACTTCTGGATCAACGATCTGACGCCAGTCATGGTCATGCACCCGACCAACCCGAAGCTCGAAGGCCAGAATCTCTCGGCGATCCGCGACCCGAACGGTTTTGCGCTGTTCAACGAGATGGTCGCCATCGCCAAGGCCAAGGGTGCCGGGATCATCGACTATCTCTGGCCCAAGCCGGGCGCCGAAGCGCCAGTCGGCAAGACCTCCTACGTCAAATTGTTCGAACCGTGGGGCTGGATCATCGGTTCCGGTGTTTACGTGGACGACGTCCAGGCAGAATTCCAGTCCCAGTTGATCAAGGCTTCGTTGATTGGCTTGGCGATCACCCTGGTCATGGGCCTGCTGCTGACCCTGATCGTACGCAGCATCGTCCGCCCGCTCCAAGAGACCGTCAATGCCATGGCCAATATCGCCAGTGGCGAGAGCGACCTGACTCGCACCCTCGACACTCACGGCCAGGACGAAGTCACCCAACTGGCCCGGCACTTCAACGCCTTTACCGCCAAATTGCGCCAAGTGGTGAGCCAGTTGCAGGACTCGGCCAGTGCACTGGGGCAATCTTCCAGCGAATTGGGTAACGATGCGGCTCAAGCCCAGGAACGCAGCCAACAGCAGTCGCAACAAATGGAACTGGTGGCCACAGCCATCAACGAAGTGACCTATGGCGTGCAGGATGTGGCCAAGAATGCCGAGCACGCGGCCAGTGAGATGCGCGACGCCGAATCCCAGGCCCAGCAAGGCCAGGTCAACATCGATGGCAGCTTGCAGCAGATCGACCGGCTGTCCCAGACCATCGATCAAGCCGTGGAAGTGATTCGCACCCTGGCCAGTGAAAGTACCCAGATCGGCAGTGTGCTGGAGGTGATCCGCTCCATCGCCGAACAAACCAACCTGTTGGCCCTCAACGCCGCGATCGAGGCCGCCCGCGCCGGCGAGCAAGGCCGAGGCTTTGCGGTGGTCGCCGATGAAGTGCGGTTGCTGGCCCAGCGCACACAGAAATCCACCGCCGAGATCCAGGCGATGATCGAGCGCCTGCAAACCCATTCCGAAGCCGCCGTGAAAGTCATCGGCGACAGCAGCCGTGCCTCGCAACTGACCATCGAACAGGCCGGCCTCGCCGGTGCCAGCCTCAACGCCATCGGCCAGGCCCTGCGCAACCTCAACAGCCTGAACGCCTCCATCGCCAGCGCCACCCTGCAACAGGCCCATGTGGTGGAAGACATCAACCAAAACGTCACCCAGGCCGCCGGACTGTCCCACAGCACCGCCATGGCCGCCGAACAATCCAGCCAGGCAAGCGTCCGCCTCAAGGCACTGAGTGAACAGTTGAACGGTCTGCTCAAGCAATTCCGAGTCTAAAGATCGGTGGATGATCCCTGTGGGAGCGAGCTTGCTCGCGGTGGCGGTCGCACATTCAGCATTGATGCAAGCTGACCCACCGCTATCGCGAGCAAGCTCGCTCCCACATTGGTTTGTGGAGCTATCCACACCATAGCGTTTACAATCGCCGCCCTCTCCTCTTTCCCAAGGAACCGCCATGTCCGGGCTTGAACTGTTTGCCGCAGCCCTCGGCGTGATCGCCGTCTGGTTGACCGTCAAGCAGAACCCCTGGTGCTGGCCGATCGGCCTGGTCATGGTGCTGCTGTACAGCTGGATTTTTTTCGAGGTGAAGTTGTACTCGGACATGCTGCTGCAGGTCGTCTACGCGGTACTGCAACTCTACGGCTGGTGGCAATGGACCCGTACCGGGCGCAATCATGATGGGCGCCAGGTCAGCCGCCTCGGAGGGCCATCGGTGTTGCTCGGCCTGGCCATCGGCGCGGCGGGCAGCCTGATGTTGGGTGCCGCCATGGCCCACTGGACCGACGCCGCCCAACCCTGGCTCGACGCCGCACTCACGGGGTTCAGCCTCGTGGCCCAGTGGTGGATGGCGCAAAAACGCGTGCAATGCTGGCCGCTGTGGATCGCCCTGGACGTAATCTTCGTTGGCTTGTTCATCTACAAGGGCTTGCACCTGACCGCCGCACTCTATGCCCTGTTCACCCTGCTGGCCGTGCAAGGCTGGCGCGAATGGCGCGCCGACCCGGCCCTGCGCGCATGAAGGTGGTGGTCCTGACCGGTCCTGAATCCAGCGGCAAGAGCTGGCTGGCGGCGCAATTGCAGGAACACTTCGGGGGCGTGCGGGTGGATGAGTACGTGCGCCATTTCATGGAACAGACCCAACGCGATACCTGCCTGGCGGACATCACCGACATCGCCTCCGGCCAACTGGCCTGGGAAGACCAGGCGCGTGCCCATCGGCCGGCGCTGCTGATCCTCGACACTCACCTGTTGAGTAACATCCTCTGGAGCCAGACCCTGTTCGGCGATTGCCCGGAGTGGCTCGAACCGGCGCTGCTGGCCCGTCATTACGACCTGCACCTGTTGTTAAGCCCAGAGCAGGTCGAATGGACTGGCGACGGTTTGCGTTGCCAGCCCGAGCTGACAGAACGGCTGGCGTTTTTCCAGGCGATCGAGACTTGGCTGAGGCGACATCGGCAACCCTTCCAAGTTATTCGGGGCGGCTGGGGGCAACGCCGGCAGCAAGTGTTTGCAGCCGTTACCCAACTGCTAGAAGCCTGACCGACGCTTGACTTGTTTCACTTATGAAACAGTGCACGCGCACGAAACCCGGGCTCAACCCCGCTTCATGTTCTTGCCATCAAGACTGTAAAGCTGCTGAAACACCCGCCTAAAAGCCTGGATCCAGAGCCCTGTAAGGCTGATGGCCATTTGGCCGTCGGCGCCCTGTCTCAGCACTGAAACAGTATCCCTCCCCGACGCTCCCCGCCTGAATCCAACCCATTGAATTGGCGGGTATTTCAAAACACGGCACAACACCTGCTCTTCCCCACTTCGCAACGCTGGACCAGGGCCAGCCCACCGAAGAAGGAATCGATGCCGTGGGGACTTTCGAAAGAAGTTTGACCTGTCTGCTAGTGATCGGCTGCGCCGCCAGCTCAACGCTCAGCCTGCCAGTACAGGCCGAGGGCAACGGCGTCATCGTGCTCAGCCGTGACGTACAACCCATCGCAATCGGTCGCAACGGCGGCAAAGACCCCTACCCGACCACCGTCAATGCCAACCCCTCCGAACGAATCAACCAAGCGACCGCCAGCACCGAATTGAGCGATGGCGAGTTCGCCAGCGTGGCCAGCGGCTCGTCGATCCGCAACATCGTCACGCCAAATACCGGTGTTCAGGGTTTGAACGTGGTCACCAACCCCAACGGCATGCCGGGCATGAATGCCGGTCACGGTGGCGGGAGTGGTGGCGCGATCTCAGGCACCATCAACCGCTCGTTGAGTTCCGGCCTGGCCCCGCTGGGTCGGTTGGCGGGAGGTCAGTGACATGAAGCCCGTTCTGTTTCTACTCGCCCTGATCATGCTTTCCCTGCTCAGCTCTTTCACCGTATTCGCCGATTCGAGTGCTGCGGTGGTCAGCAGCGCCAACCTGCAGGACTCCGGCAGCCATTACACCGGCAATTTCAACGTCAACCAGGCGGCCGGCGGCCAGATCCAGCAAACCAACACCCGGGCCATCGCCATTGGCAGCCACGCCCAGGCAAGCACCCACGTGCGGCAACGTGTCGACACCCAGGCCAACCCTTCCATGAACGCCACCGCCCGCATCGGTGGCCACTCCTTCAGCAACGGCAACGGCGTGCTGGGCGTCAACCAGTCCGCCGGGGCCAACAACCAGATGGCCAATGTCATGCGGGTCGGCATCAGTGCTCATCCGCAGAGCATGGACGACAGCGCCCTGTCTCAACAGAACGTGGCGTTGCTACCGAACTCAGGAGCAACTGGCGCCCCAACCGGCAGTCGCCAGGTCGTTACCAGCGACCAGGCCTTCACCGGCAGCCGAGGGGTAATCCAGGTGAACCAGAGCGCCGGGGTGGGGAACCGCATGGCTAACACCCTGAGCATCCGGGTCGCTGATTGACCCGGGGGCTACATAAGAAAGTACCGACACTTAACCAACGACACGCAAGGAGAAACACCATGAAACCTACAATGGCACTTAAACCATTGGTTTTCGCTCTCGCCGCTGTCATGGCAATGGCTGCACAAGCCGATGGTAACGGGCGGGGCAACGGCCACGGTAACGGTCACGGCAACCAAGGCCCAAGAGGTCCGTCGCTTGAGCAACTGCTCTCGATCACTGCCGGGGCCGGCGCGACCGTGCTGGATGAGCAGAACAGCGACGGTAACGTCGTGACCAACCAAGCCACCCGCAACACCGCTGAAGCCACTGACTCGCTCAATGGCAGCAACGGCAACATGGGCGCCAACATTGCCGGCGGCGACGGCAACCAGCAGGACAACGCCGCCGCCCTGGCCACCGCCGACGAAAGCTTCATCTTCGGCTCGGCTGTCGCCGCCTCCAGCGCCACGCAGGTCAATAACAACAACTACGTCAAGAACAACTCCACGCAAAACAACGCCTCGCTCACCAATGCGGGCAACAACGGCTCCGGCAACATCGGTATCAACGTGACCGCCGGGAACTTCAACCAGCAGAAAAACAACCTGGCCATCGCCGTATCCGGGGGCCGTGTCGCACAGGCCTCGGCCTCGGCCGACCAGTCCTCCACCGGCCTTGTGGTCGACAACAAAGGCGTGCGGACCTACAAGACCGACACGCTCACCAGCACCTACAGCGCCTCAGGCACGTTCAAGGCCAAAGGTACCGGTACCGCCGAAGACAACGATCATGGCGGCTGGGACAACAGAGGCGGCTACGGCGGCGGTCATGATGACGACAAGTTCAAGTTCTCCGCCGTGGGGACTTTCGAACTGGCCGGCAGCAACACCCAGCAGGTGCTGACCCGCGACGGTTGGAAAAACCCTGTGATCAACAACGCCACCATGACCAACTCCATGAACGGCTTCTCCGGTAACGGCGGCGCGAACGTGTCGGCGGGCGTAGGCAACCAGCAAAGCAACTCGCTGTCCATCGCGGCCGGCTGCAAGGCTTGCATGTAAAAAAGTACCACTGTGGGGGTGAGTTCGCTCGCGATGGCATTGGATCAGTGACCTTTGTGTTGCCTGACACACGGCTATCGCGAGCAAGCTCGCTCCCACAGGGGGGCTTTTTCCTGGACGTCCACTAGGCGTATTGATCATGCGTGTCACTGCCGTTTCCCTGCTGCTCTGCCTGGCTTGTATGGCCGAAGCGGCGCAGATGCCGGTCGCCGCCCTGCCTGGCGGCATGCTGGTCTACAAACCGGTGCAAAGCGTACGCGAACGTAAATTCAGCGACATCGTCGAGCAGAAAACCGATTTCAGTTGCGGCGCCGCCGCGCTGGCCACGGTGCTGCGCCAGGCCTATTGGCTTGACGTCGATGAGGAGCACGTCATCAAAGGCATGCTGGTCAATGCCGACCAGGACCTGGTTCGCACCCAGGGGTTTTCCATGCTGGACATGAAGCGCTACGTGGAGACCATCGGCATGCGTGCCCGAGGCTACCGCATACCGCCAGAGAAACTCGAAGCGGTGACGATTCCGGTGGTGGTCCTGATGGAAATACGCGGCTACAAGCACTTCGTGGTGTTGCAGCGGGCCGACAAGCAATGGGTCTACATCGGCGACCCGGTGCTGGGGCACAAGCGCTACGCCCACGATGAGTTCGTCAAAGGCTGGAACGGCATCGTCTTTGCGATCGTCGGCCCGGGCTATGACAAGACCAATGCATTACGCAGCCCTCCTCAACCCCTGACAGCCCGTAACAAGCTGGACGGTTTCAACCCGGTCAGGGATGCGGAACTGATGGATTTCGGCTTCATACAGAGCGACTTTTTCTAATCGCCGACCACTGCCAACAATAAGTACAAAAAGGAGCAGGACGCTCCGGGAGCAGCACATGAAAACGTCACACTGGCTGTCGCTGGCCTGCCTGCTCGCGACCGCCTCGGGCTATGCCCATGCCGGCTTCAAACCTATTGAAGTCAAGGACCAAGAGCTTGCCGAGCTTCGCGGTCGTTATGTCATGCCCGGCCGAGTCATCAGCTTCGGCATCGTCATGAGCAGTACCTGGCGCAACGCCAGCGGCGACCTGATCGGCGCCACCAGCACCATGCAGATCCAGGCCGCCACCGTCAAACCCGAGTTCTATGTCTCCACCATCAAGCAGACCGGCAATGGCAGCGTCCCGGAACAGGGCAGCGGCAATATTACCGGTGGCGCCGGCCTTGGCGCGGGCCAGGGCGTGACCCAGAGCGTGCGTGCCGCCGGCGACGGCAACACGGCCTACAACAACGTCAGCATCAATGTGAAAGAGAGCAACCAGGCACCGGCGCTCGTGCCTTCCCAGGGCCAACTGCTGACCAAGGGCCAGACCATCAGCGGCAGCAACGGCGCCGGCAGCGTCGCGGTCACCGCCACCGGCAACGGCGTGCAAATGGCGATCCAGGCCAGCCACAACCAGGGCGGCACCCTGCAACAAGTGGCCCAGGGCGGCTTGCTGCAAAACACTCGCCTGCTGGGCAATAGCAACCTGGTCAACAACATGACGCAGCTCAACGTGGTGCTGAACAACAACGGCCCCAGTGCCGGGGCATTGGACTGCAACCTGACCCAACTGCGCGGCCTCCGTAACCTCGGTTATTGAACTACGCTGTTTTCCGACCATTGGGCAAATAGGGACGGCATATTTCATGTATCGATCCGTATCGTTGCGCGCTGTGATGTGTTTAAGCACGTTGTTCCCGGCGGCCATGTTGCAGGCGGCCCCGGACGCCGACATCGAGGCCCTGAAACAGGAACTTCTTGAGCTCAAGCAACGATACGAGGTCCAGCAGAAAGCCCTGGCGGTGCTCGAACAACGGGTCCGCCAGGTAGAGGACCAACCCACCACGCCACAGCCCAAGCGCCTGGCCAAATCCCCGGCCGACATGAAAGGCAACCAGACCGTGGCCGGCAGCGGTGCGGCAGCGGCCGGCGGCAGCGGCTATGGGCAATCCCTGGCCGAGGATTCCCAGCCGGCCCAGAGTGTCTCCAATCTTTATGACGAGGCCAGCGGCTTCTTCGGCGGTGGCAAGTTCAGTTTCGAGACCGGCGTGACCTATTC
The DNA here is from genome assembly GCF_900119265.1 of Pseudomonas sp. NFACC04-2. Taxonomy (NCBI): domain Bacteria; kingdom Pseudomonadati; phylum Pseudomonadota; class Gammaproteobacteria; order Pseudomonadales; family Pseudomonadaceae; genus Pseudomonas; species Pseudomonas sp. NFACC04-2. The sequence goes on along the minus strand of NZ_FPJC01000003.1, from coordinate 102,152 downwards.
GCGCTACGACACGCGGCAACTGATCCTCAACGGCTTCCTGGCCCTGGATTCGATTTTTCTGGGCAACATCAACCTCGACCGGATCAAGGCCGATACCTGGACGCTGGACCTCACCGGCCGCTATAACTTCGATAATCGCTGGCAGTTCGACCTTAATGTGCCAGTGGTCTACCGCGAATCCACGTATCAGTCAGGCGGCGCGAACAACGGCGCGGCCGGGGTCACCAGCGAAGAAACCGTGACCCGCGATCCCACCATCGGCGACGTCAACTTCGGCATCGCCTACAAGTTCATGGATGAGTCGATCAACTCTCCGGACGCGGTCGTCACCCTGCGGGTGAAGGCGCCCACCGGCAAGGACCCGTTTGGCATCAAGCTGCGCCAATCCCAGGCCAACACCAACCTGTTCGTACCTGACGACTTGCCAACCGGCAACGGCGTGTGGTCGATCACGCCCGGGCTCTCGCTGGTCAAGACCTTCGACCCGGCAGTCCTGTTCGGCACCCTGTCCTACACCCATAATTTCGAAGAATCGTTCGACGACATCAGCTCCACCGTCAACCAGAAGGTACCGGGCAAAGTGCGGATCGGCGACAGCTTCCAGCTCGGTGCGGGCATTGCCTTTGCCTTGAACGAGAAGATGAGCATGTCGTTCTCGGTCTCTGACCTGATCCAAAAGAAAAGCAAGCTCAAACAGGACGGTGGCGACTGGGAGTCGGTGACCTCCAGCGACGCCAACGCCGGTTACTTCAACATCGGCATGACCGTCGCCGCATCCGACAACCTGACCATCGTGCCCAACCTGTCCATCGGGCTGACCGACGATGCGCCGGATTTCACCTTTAGCCTGAAATTCCCGTATTACTTCTGATGCCCTCAGGGGTATGTGATGGACACATATTTCAAGGGCACTGCAAAACTACTGTGGGAGCGGGCTTGCTCGCGAAGGCGGTGTGTCAGTGACATGGATCAACCTGACACACCGCCTTCGCGAGCAAGCCCGCTCCCACAATGGGTTGTGTGTAGGCTTCTAGCGAATCTGATGCTTGTGCAGCAGACGGTAGAACGTCGGCCGGGATACGCCCAGCACCCGGGCGGCCACGCTCAGGTTGTCGCTGTGCCGGTTGAGCACATCGCTCAGGGCCTGGCGCTCGGCGCGGGTCTTGTAATCCTCCAGCGTGCCCATTGGCGCAGCGACGCCCTGCTGGCTGGCCAGGCCGAGGTCCCGGGCTTCAATTTGCCGCCCTTCGGCCAGGACCAACCCGCGACGGACGCGGTTGGCCAGCTCCCGCACATTCCCGGGCCAGTCGTGCATGCCCATCGCCACCAATGCATCCTCGCTGAAGCTGCGGGGGCGACGGCCGGTTTCCTGGCTGTAGAAATGGGAAAAGTGACTGGCGAGCATCGCCAGGTCGCCATGGCGTTCGCGCAAGGGCGCCATCGCCACTTGCAACACGTTCAGGCGGTAGTAGAGATCCTCGCGAAAACGCTTTTGCTCAATGGCCGCCTCAAGGTCTACATGGGTGGCCGCCAAGACCCGCACATCGACCGCAATCGGTTGGCTGCCACCGACTCGCTCAATGTGCTTTTCCTGCAGGAAACGCAGCAGGTTGGCCTGCAACTCCAACGGCAGGTCGCCAATTTCATCGAGAAACAGCGTACCACCATGGGCCGCCTCGATCCGTCCGATCTTGCGCTGGTGCGCTCCCGTGAATGCGCCCTTTTCATGACCGAACAGCTCGGATTGGATCAGGTGCTCCGGAATCGCACCGCAGTTGATAGCAATGAACGGTTTGTTACGCCGATGAGACTGACAATGCAGGGTCCGCGCCACCAGCTCCTTGCCGGTGCCGCTCTCACCGCGAATCAACACCGGCGACTCGGCAGGCGCCAACTTGCTCAATAACTTGCGCAGCTCGCGGATCGGTTTGCTGTCGCCCAGCAGTTCATGTTCGGGCTGATCGATGTGAATCGAGCCCTGCCCCCGCAGACGCGCCATGCCAAACGCCCGGCCCAGGGTCACTTGGACCCTGGACACGTCGAACGGCAAGGTATGGAAGTCAAAAAACCATTCGCAGACAAAGTCACCGACGTTTTGCAGGCGCAACACTTCCTGGCTGAGCACGGCAATCCATTCGGTGCCGCTGCGGCTGATCAACTCCTTGACCGCTTCCGGACGCTCCAGGTGAAAAGGCTGCAAGCGCAACAGGCCGACGTCACAGGTCCGATCGCCGGCGTGTTCGAGGGCGCAACTGTCCACGTCCCAACCAATGGCGCGTAGACCTGGCAATAGGCGATGACAATCATCGCAGGGATCAACCACGAGCAGACGACGTGACGTACTGGCTTCGACCATGACTGATCCTTGGCGCCAAAATAAAGAAATATGAGTAGAAACAGTCGTTTGGCAAACCTGCATGTAACAGTAGCAAGAAGTTGACGCACCCTTGTATCAATTGATTATCGAGATCACCTCAAACTGGTTATAAGCGAGTGTTTCGTTAGTTGTCCCAGGCGCTTTTCTTTCATGGCGCTTTCAAACAAAAGACCAAAAGCCTGGTCTGAAAGAAAATCGAAATTTATTTAAATAATGTGTGACCCGCCTACGGGTTCGGGACATCAGTACAAGTAACCAGCCGCACGGTACGCCCAACCGACGGCACATCATTTGTTTGGGCACACTTAAGAGAAAATGCCATGAACGCCCCGCTCCGTATCAACGAAGCTCTTTTGATTGCCGACCGCGCATTCCGTCCTTTCCAATGCGTGGCCTGGGCTCCACAAGACGGTAACGGTGAACTTAGCCTGACCGTCATCGACCGCACCAATACCCATATTGGCCGCACGCAGATTCCAAGCAGCGCCTATACCGACCCGGTCCAACTGGCCGATCTGTTGAAACAGGCCCGTGCCGAATTGAGCCAGGAAGGCTACACCTTGCAATCCTGGTCGATGCCTGAATAAAACGCCGGTAGAGGCTGTTATCGATTGCAGGCTTGGCATTGGGTTGTAAAGCCATTGTTATGGCACGCATCGCCCCTGTAACTGCAGTACCTGCCAGTTGTGCATTGTCACATTCAGGGATTGAATGTTGCCCTCATGCAGTCATCGCCCCTTCGGGCCGGTCGACACGCAAGGAGAGGCAGGCATGCTCGATCAGTTCGCGTTTGTACTCCCCCAGGCCATGACCCGTGCCGGGCAACTTGACCCAGGCTTTGCCGCCAACGGCAAAGCCTGGGTTCATTTCGAAGACAGCACCTCGAGCCTGATCACCGGGTTGACCCTCGACCGTGCCGGCCGAATCCTGGTCGCGGCCAGGATAGAAACCGTCCATGGCAGCCGGTTCGGGTTGGCGCGACTCAACCACGACGGTTCGACCGATCCGGGTTTCGGCAGCCACGGCTGTGTGATCGGTGCGTTCGAACAGGGCTTCGAAGCGACGGCGGGCAACGTGATCGAGCTGCCCGACGGGCATATCCTGCTGTCCGGCCTACACTACGAAAACAACGAACACACCCTTCCCGCCCTGGCGCTGTTCGATCAACAGGGCCATGCCGTCCAGAGCTTCGGCAACGCTGGCCGACACATCATCCGGCTCTGCGGCCACCTCTCCCAAGGCCTGCGCGATCCCTGGCTACCGCCCGGTGTGCCGGGGCTCGAAGCCTGCGACATGCAAGTGCAGGCCGATGGCCGGATCCTCTTGCTCGCCAACCATCACTACCAATTGTCCGACCATGTCGGCGTACTGATCCGGCTCCTGCCGGACGGGGCCCTGGATACCTCGTTCAACGGTCGCGGCTTCGTGATGGTCCGACGCGCGTTGAAAAATACTTGGCTCGGCTGCCTGATGCTCCAGGCTGACGGCCATATTGTCGTCGGCGGCGCCATTGACTTGCCCCAGCATGTCTTGATCGCCCGCTATGACAGCAGCGGCAAGCTCGATGACAGCTTCGGCGAAGAGGGCTTTCTGTCCATCCTGGCGCAGGGTCATAGCGTGATGGTCAGCCAGATCGTTCAAGATGCGAACGGCGATTTACAAGCCTTTGGCAGCAGCCGCGATCCGATGCATAGCCTATCCCTGAAGGTGCGCCGGGACGGCACGCCGGATCGTCATTGCAATCAGGGCCAGTGCCAGCTCATGGCGATCGGGCGCAACGCCAGCCAGTGGACCGCCGCCCAGCTTCAACCGGACGGCAAGCTGGTGACCGCTGGCGCGACCATTGGTGGTATCGAAGCCGACTTCGTGCTCGCCCGGCATTTGCCGGATGCCAGCCTCGATCCGGATTTCGGTGAAGGCAAAGGCTGGGTCCGCACGCGACTCGGCTACAGTCTGGACACCGCAACCGCCCTTGCGGTGCAGGCTGATGGCAGAATCCTGGTGGGTGGCTACTCGCTCCAGGGGCATTATCGAGCGGTGATTGCGCGGTATTGGGCCTGAGTCAGGTCGTCGTAGGCGAACGGTATTCATGCCTACGCTTGATATTCCCCATTTGTTACGGCAAGTTGCGCGCTTCTAATTAAAAGGAGCAGCCAATGTCCGGTTCGATGGCTCAAGCTTTCGCGCACAACTTTCTTGGGCATTCCCCGCGCTGGTACAAGGCGTGCATCATCACCTTTCTGGTTCTCAACGCCGTGGTGCTGTGGACCCTCGGTCCGGTAGTCGCCGGCTGGATGCTGGTCGTGGAGTTCATTTTCACCCTCGCCATGGCCCTCAAATGCTACCCGCTGATGCCCGGTGGTCTGCTACTGGTCGAAGCCCTGCTGTTGGGCATGACCACACCCAAGGCGCTGTACGATGAATTGCTGCATAACTTCCCGGTCATCTTGCTGCTGATGTTCATGGTGGCCGGAATCTACTTCATGAAGGACCTGCTGCTGTTTCTGTTCTCGCGCCTGCTCCTGGGTGTGCGCTCCAAGGCGCTGTTGGCCTTGATGTTCTGCTTCCTCTCGGCATTTCTGTCGGCGTTCCTCGATGCCTTGACCGTCACGGCGGTGATCATCAGCGCCGCGGTGGGTTTTTATTCGGTGTACCACCGCGTGGCATCGGGCAACGATCCGCGCCAGGACAGCAGCGTCGATGAAGACCACAACTTGCCATCGCTGCATCATGGCGACCTGGACCAGTTCCGGGCATTCCTGCGCAGCCTGCTGATGCATGGTGCCGTCGGCACGGCGCTGGGCGGCGTCTGCACCCTGGTAGGCGAACCGCAGAACCTGCTGATCGGCCATGAGATGGGCTGGCATTTCGCTGACTTTTTCCTGAAAGTCGCGCCGGTGTCGCTGCCGGTGCTCGCGGCCGGGCTGGTGACCTGTGTGGCCCTGGAAAAGCTGCGCTGGTTCGGTTACGGCACGCTGCTGCCGGACAACGTTCGCACCGTGCTGGCCGATTACGCTGAGCAGGACAATCGCGAGCGCACCGCACGCCAGCGCGCAGCCCTGATCGTCCAGGGTCTTGCCGCGCTTATCCTGATCGTCTGCCTGGCCCTGCACATTGCCGAAGTCGGCCTGATCGGCTTGATGGTCATCGTGTTGATTACCGCCTTCACCGGCATCACCGACGAGCATCGACTGGGCAATGCGTTCAAGGACGCCATGCCGTTCACCTCGCTGCTGGTGGTGTTCTTTGCAGTGGTCGCGGTCATTCACGACCAGCAGTTGTTCACGCCGCTGATCCAATGGGTCCTGGCTTTGCCCGCCGACCAGCAGCCCGGCATGCTGTTCATCGCCAACGGCCTGCTCTCGGCCATCAGCGATAACGTGTTCGTGGCGACCATCTACATCACCGAGGTCAAGCAGGCCTTCATCTCCGGCCACATGAGCCGCGAACAGTTCGAGACCCTGGCGGTGGCCATCAACACCGGCACCAACCTGCCGAGCGTCGCGACACCCAACGGCCAGGCTGCGTTCCTGTTCCTGCTGACCTCGGCGATTGCACCGCTGATTCGCCTGTCTTATGGCCGGATGGTCTGGATGGCCCTGCCCTATACCGTGGTGATGGGCGGCTTGGGCTGGTATGCGGTGACGTACTGGCTGTAGAAAACCCGTGGCGAGGGAGCTTGCTCCCGCTGGGCTGCGCAGCAGCCCTCATCGCTGCAATCTGAAGCCTGACACATAGGACTCGCTGGCTTGAGGGGCGCTTCGCGCCCCAGCGGGAGCAAGCTCCCTCGCCACAAAAGCCAGGGCGGTCTATCGCGACAGGATGTACCGCTCGATCGCCAGGGCTGCGCCGTCTTCGGTCACGGCGGCGGTCACCACATCCGCCTGGCGCCTGATCGCCTCCTCCGCCTGGCCCATGGCAATCGACAATCCCGCCCGATGAAACATCGCCGGGTCGTTGCCACCGTCGCCCATGGCCGCGGTCTGCTCCAGCGGCACGTCGAGGAAGGCGGCCAGGGTCGACAGCGCTTCCCCTTTGTTCGCCTTCATCGCCGTCACATCCAGGTAGATCGGTTGCGAACGCGACACCTGGGCCTGGCCCTTGAGCAGCGGATGCAGTCGAGCCTCCAGCTCCACCAGCAGATCGGTGTTGGCGCTGGTGGCGACGATCTTGTCGATCCGCTCCAGGTAAGGCTCGAAACTCTCGACTTCAACCGGTGGGTAGCCCAGGCCACGCGTCTCCACCGGCACCATCGGCCCGTGGGCGTCGCGTACGAGCCAGTCGCCATCAGCGAATACCCAGACTTCGATGCCCGGCTGATCGGCGTACAGCGCCAGTGTGGCCAGTGCCGCCTCGGGCGGCAGATAATGGACTGCGAGGAAGCTGCCGTCGGGATGAACCAGGGTGCCGCCGTTGAACGCCGCCGTGGGCAGGTCGACGCCCAGGGCCTCGATCTGCTGCAACATGGCCCGCGGCGGCCGCCCGGTGGCAAGGCTGAACAGCACACCGGCCTCACGCAATGAGCGAACCGCTTCGATGGTACGCTGGTTGAGACTGTGATCAGGCAACAGCAGTGTGCCGTCCATGTCGCTGAGTAAAAACCGGATGGGGCGCTTCACCAGATCACTCATCCCAGGCCATGCCAGACGCGACTGTCGCGGGTTAGCAAGTCATCGGCCGCCGCCGGGCCATCTTCGCCAGCCTTGTAGGGCTGGACCGTTGCGTCCTGCTGCCATGCATCGAGGAACGGTTGCACGGCGCGCCAGCCGTTTTCGATATTGTCGGCGCGCTGGAACAGGGTCTGGTCACCGGTCAGGCAATCGTAGATCAGGGTTTCGTAACCCGTGGACGGCTGCATTTCGAAGAAGTCCTTATAGGCAAAGCCCAATTCGATATTGGCCATGTCGAGCGCCGGCCCCGGCCGCTTGGCCAGCAGGTCGAACCACATGCCTTCATTGGGCTGAATCTGGATTCTCAAGTACGTGGGTTGCAGTTCGTCGACTTCAGTGTCGCGAAACTGCGCGTAAGGCGCCGGCTTGAAGCAGATGACGATCTCCGTGTCCCGCACGCTCATGCGCTTACCGGTACGCAAGTAGAACGGTACGCCCACCCAACGCCAGTTATCGATCATGACCTTGAGGGCCACGTACGTCTCGGTGTTGCTGTCGGCGGCGACGTTGGCTTCCTGGCGATAACCGGTCACCGCCTTGCCAGCGACCTCGCCGGCGGTGTACTGGCCGCGGATCGAGTTGGCGCGGGCCTGTTCCACCGACCAGGGCCGGATCGCCCCGACGACCTTGGCCTTTTCCCCACGCACCGCGTCAGCCCCAAATGCCGCTGGCGGCTCCATGGCCACCATCGCCAGCAATTGGAACAGATGGTTGGGCACCATGTCCCGCAGGGCGCCGGTGTGTTCATAAAAACTGCCACGGGTTTCCACACCGACGGTTTCGGCGGCGGTGATTTGTACGTGGTCGATGTAGTGGTTGTTCCAGAACGCCTCGAACAGGCTGTTGGAGAAACGGCTGACCAGAATATTCTGCACCGTCTCCTTGCCCAGGTAATGGTCGATGCGATAGATCTGTTTCTCGCTCATGACCTTGAGCAGGCAGGCGTTCAGCGCTTCGGCGGTTTGCAGGTCGGAGCCGAACGGTTTTTCGATCACCACCCGCCGGAAAGCCCCCTGCTGCTCCTGAAGCAGCCCGGCCGCACCGAGGCGGCTGACCACTTCACTGAAAAAACGCGGCGCGGTCGCCAGGTAGAAGACCGCGTTGCCGGTGCCGCTGGCGGCGATTTTCGCCGCCAGCGCCTGGTAGGTGCCGTCATCGAGGAAATCACCCTGGACGTAGCTGATGCCCTGGGCCAGCTTGGCCCACAGCGCCGGATCGAGCGCGCGGTCGGCATCACCGCCCTTGCTCGCCGCTTCGTTACGGATGAAGTCTTCGAGCTTCTTGGCAAAATCCACATCGCTGATGGCGTTGTGGTCAACTCCGACGATGCGCAGCCCATCATCCAGCAGACCGTCGCGGCTGAGGTGGTAAAGCGCCGGCATGAGCAGCCGCTTGACCAGATCGCCATGGGCGCCGAACAGGAACAACGTAGTCGGCGGCGCGGGTTCTGCCTTGGATTTGCTGGCGATCGAGGTCATTTCTTCGGCGTCTCCACGTGGCCGCCAAAGCCGAAGCGCATGGCCGAGAGCATTTTGTCGCCGTAGGTACTTTGCTGGCGCGAGCGGAAACGGGCGAAGAGCGAGCTGGACAGGACCGGAACCGGCACCGCTTGCTCGATGGCGGCCTCGATGGTCCAGCGCCCTTCCCCACTGTCGGCGACTTTACCGGAAAAGCCGTCCAGTTTCGGATCGCTGGCCAACGCGTCAGCGGTCAAGTCCAGCAACCACGACGACACCACGCTGCCGCGCCGCCAGACTTCGGCGATATCGGCGACATTCAGGTCAAAACGCTGCTCCGGTGGCAGGCTTTCGCTGGATTTGGTCTTGAGGATGTCGAAGCCCTCGGCGAAGGCCTGCATCATGCCGTATTCGATGCCGTTGTGGATCATCTTCACGAAATGCCCCGAACCCGCCGGGCCCGCGTGGATGTAGCCACGTTCGGCACGGTCATCGTCGGATTTGCGGTCACGGGTGCGCGGGATGTCGCCCATGCCCGGCGCCAGGCTGTCGAACAGCGGGTCCAGGCGCTTCACCACCTCGGCCTCGCCGCCAATCATCATGCAGTAACCGCGTTCCAGACCCCAGACACCGCCGGAGGTGCCGACATCGACGTAGCTCAGGCCTTTTTCCGACAGGGCCTGGGCGCGACGGATGTCGTCCTTGTAATACGTGTTACCGCCGTCAATGATCACATCGCCCGGTTCGAGCAGCTCGCTGAGGACGTTGATGGTGTCTTCGGTGGGTGCGCCGGCCGGCAGCATCACCCAGACCGCCCGTGGTTTTTCCAGGCCGGCAACCAGCGCCTGCAGGTCCGCGACGCCCGTGGCGCCTTCTTGGCGCAGGTTTTCGACAAAAGCGGCATTGCGGTCATAGACGACGGTGGTGTGCCCATTGAGCATCAGGCGCCGCGCAATATTGCCGCCCATGCGGCCCAGTCCAATGATCCCGAGTTGCATGTGCTGATGCTCCCTACTACAAATAAAGGTGTGTCAAAGATTTAACACTATCGACTAATGGAGGTTAGTCCAGAGCATTGCTGCATAGTTTCCGGGTAATTCGAGCGACCACAAGGGATAACGCTCAAGATCCGGCCCAAGACACAGCCGACCATGAAAAATAAAAAAGTTCCAATCACAAGCAAAAGAAATCAGAATCGGCGCCGATAGTAGAGGTGTCGACCAAATCATGGCGACATCTCTATAGTTGATGTACGCCATTTGCGAGGTGAGCAATGGGCCCTGTCGTTACCGCACGTCCTCCCCAAACCCTTTATGTGACCATTCGTCGCGATGAATTGCGCCTACTCAAGGAAGAACGCGATCTGCTGCTCGATGAAGTGACGCAGTTGCGCATGCAGCTGCAACACGCACAGCTGTCCCACCAGAGCCAGTCCCTGGCTCGGTAACCGCCCCAGAGGCACAGCACCAGAAAAGTGGCACTGGCTCCAAGCCGGTGTCACTGATACTCCCGCGCCGCAAGATGGGCACCTCGTCCTCTGTCTTGTCATCGCGGCCTTCCTTGCGTTTTGTATCCGAAAAACTCACAAAGTTTTCACAACCGGCTCGCAATACTCCCCGCCTTTAGGGTTGCTCGGCGCAGGCCTGCGGTCACCAATCCGGTGCCGGCAGCTTCGTCGATATAAGGCTGGAGCGCTTGATGAGCTTGTTCAAACGCAGCAAAACGACTGCGAAAGGTTTCGACTGGGCCGGACTCGGCTGGCTGTTTCTGTTCTTCTGGTACTTCTCGGGTATCACCCAACTGCTCATCCTGTTGAGCGACACCTCCGGTTTCACCGGCTTTCGCCAAGCGTTCGTGATGAGTGCGGTGTGGCTGGCGCCCCTGCTGCTCTTCCCCGCCCGTACACGCTTGCTCGCGGCATTGATCGGTGTGGTGCTGTGGGCCTGCTCCATGGCCAGCCTGGGCTACTTCTTCATTTACCAGCAGGAATTTTCCCAGAGCGTCATCTTCATCATGTTCGAATCGAACGTGTCTGAAGCCGGCGAGTACCTGACCCAATATTTTGCCTGGTGGATGGTGGCGGCGTTCCTGGCCCACACCGCCGTGGGTTATTGGCTCTGGTCCCGCCTGCGTCCGGTGTACCTGCCTCGGGGCCAGGCCATGGTCGCCGCAGCCGTCATCGTGCTCGCCGTCGTCGGTTATCCGCTGGTCAAGCAGACCCTGCGCACCGGCAGCTTCGCCGGTGGCCTGGAGAAATTCGAAGATCGCATCGAGCCGGCCGTGCCGTGGCAGATGCTGGTGGCCTATCGTCGCTACGGTGAACAGCTGGAAAACATGCAAGGCATGCTCCACAGCGCCAGCAAGATTGCTCCCCTGAGCAATTTCAAGGATGCAATGGCAGAACAGCCGGCCACCCTGGTGCTGGTGATCGGCGAATCCACCAACCGCCAGCGCATGAGCCTGTACGGTTACCCGCGGGAAACCACGCCGGAGCTGGACAAGCTCAAGGACCAGCTTTCGGTGTTCGACAATGTCATCACCCCGCGCCCCTACACCATCGAAGCGCTGCAACAGGTGCTGACATTCGCCGACGAGGAGAATCCAGACCTGTACCTGAGTACGCCATCATTGGTGAGCATGATGAAGCAGGCCGGCTACAAGACCTTCTGGATCACCAACCAGCAGACCATGACCAAGCGCAACACCATGCTCACGACCTTTTCCCAGCAGGCCGACGAACAGGTGTACCTGAACAACAACCGCAACCAGAATGCCGCGCAGTACGATGGCGACGTGATCGAGCCGTTCAACAAGGCCTTGGGCGACAGTGCCCCGCGCAAGCTGATCGTGGTGCACCTGCTCGGCACCCACATGAGCTATCAGTACCGGTATCCGCCGACGTTCAACAAATTCACTGACCGCCAGGGCGTACCGGCGGGCCTGCGTGACGATCAGGTCCCGACCTACAACAGCTACGACAACGCCGTGCTGTACAACGACTTTGTCGTGTCGAGCCTGATCAAGGATTACGCCAAGACCGATCCCAACGGCTTCCTGCTGTACCTCTCGGACCACGGCGAAGACGTGTTCGACTCGCCGGGACACGGCACGCTGGGTCGTAACGAAGGCAAACCGACCGCACCGATGTACACCATTCCCTTCATGGCCTGGGCTTCGCCCAAGTGGCGCGAAAACCATGACTGGAACTTTGCCGGCGACCTGTCACGGCCCTACAGCAGTTCACACCTGATCCACACCTGGGCGGACCTCGCCGGCTTGAGTTTTGACGAGCTGGACCACAGCAAGAGCCTGGTCAGCGATGACTTCAAGGCCCGCCCGCTGCTGATCGGCAACCCGTATCAAACCCCACGCAAGGCCCTGATCGACTTCAGCCTGATGCAGCCCAAGGCACCACTGGCCGAAGTCGTGCAGAAATAACCGAAACCGACCGGATGCCCGCTTTTACAGGGGCTTGATCCAGAACTGCATAGGACCGTGGGCTGGATCGAACATGCCGGGGGCAAAGCCGAACTTGGCGTAGCTGCCCTGTGCCACGGCATTTTCCTGGAGCACTTCCAGGGTAATCTTGCAGCAACCGCGCTGGCGGGAAATATCCTCGACCTTCTGCAGCATCTTCTGGCTCAACCCGAGGCCGCGAAACTCCGGCATGACCGCCACGTCGTGGATGTTCACCAACGGCCGGCAGGCAAAGGTAGAAAAACCTTCGAAACAATTGACCAGCCCCGCCGGCTCGCCGTTGACGAAAGCCAGCACGCTGAAAGCATGAGGACGCTTGGCCAGTTCTTCGGGCAGGTGCAACAGGACCTCGGCCGGCAACGGATGTCCTCCGCCCATCGGGTCCTGCGCATAGCCGTTGAGCACATGACAGATCGCTTCGGCGTGGACCGGGTTGGTGTAGCTGGCTTGCAGAACAAGAATGTCCTTGGCTTCTTCCATGACCTTCGATCTCATTTCGGTAGTACCGGCGGCTCGACGCCGTCGGCGGGATACAGGTCAGGCTGGCTGACCAAAACGTTGCATTTGCATTTCCTGGAGGCGACTGAGCGTACGGCGAAACGGGAATTGCAGATAGCCCTCGGTGTACAACTCATCCACCGGCACCGCAGCCGAAAGGCACAACGGTACCTTGCGGTCGTAGCATTCATCGACCAGGGCGATGAACCGCCGCACGCCATCGTCGTGGACCGACAACTGCGGCAACTCACGGTCACCGGCCACGACCCGTTCAACGCCGTCCTCGGTGCCACGGGCAATGCGCCCTTCGCGCTGTTCGGCGCTCAGGCAGGGCACATCACTGAGCAGGATGACGTTGAAGCGGTCACACAGCGCCATGAAATCCAACGCCGAGAATGGTTGCTCACACAGGTCGGCGTAACGGCTCCAGAGCACCGTATCGCTGGCCTGGACCGGTTCAAGCAGACGATGGCCCACGTCAATCGGCGCGCGGCTCGACACCTGCCCAGCGGTCAACAGGTTGTAGACATCACCCAGCGGATCGGGTTGCCCGGGATCGCGCAGCCAGTAACGCTGCTGCAATTGGCCTGGGTGCTGGCGATGGTCTTGCCAACCGTTCACCGGCACGATCTGCATGTGCTGCTTGATCGCGGTGATGGTCGGCAGGAAACGCTCACGGTTGTGGCCGTTGGCATAGAGTTCTTCCGGTGGCAGGTTGGAGGTGCTCACCATCACCATGCCCAGTTCGAACATCACCTGGAACAAGCGCCCGAGGATGATCGCATCACCAATGTCGTTGACGAACAGCTCGTCGAAACACAATACCCGTACTTCTGCGCTCAACTCCCGGGCCAGGGCTTGCAAAGGATCCGGCGTGCCGGTGAGCTGGAACGAACGCTGGTGCACCCACGCCATGAAATGATGGAAGTGCTGACGGCGGGCCGGCACCTTGAGGCTTTCATAAAAGCGGTCCATCAGCCAGGTCTTGCCACGCCCCACCGGGCCCCAGAGATAAACGCCCTTGATCGACTTGCGCCCTTCATGCAAGGCCTGGTGGCATTGCTCCAGCGCCATGATGGCCAATTCCTGGGCCTCGTCCTGGACGAAACCGTGGTGTTCGATGGCATGCTGCCAGGCAGTCAAGGGGGAGTCGAAAGTCATACGGCCCGGGTCCGGAAAACGAAGGTGGGGAGTATGCCATGACAGCGAGGGCGCTTGCTCCCGCCGCGGCGCGCTGTAGGAGCTGTGTAGGAGCTGTCGAGTGCAACGAGGCTGCGATCTTTCCCCGGGCACTTGAATCTCAAGCGAAAGAAAGCAAAAGATCAAAAGATCGCAGCCTTCGGCAGCTCCTACGAACCGAGCGGGGCCACAACAGCCCGGCTGCAGAACTTAGATTGAGATATCCAACCGACTGATCTTGCCCTGCTCATCGAGTCGAAAGGTATAACGCAGCTCCAGCGGGCTGCCGGGGAATGTTCCGGAGATCAGGTTCTGCACCAGCACCTTGCCAGTGCGCTGCTGCACGTTGAGGACTTCCACCCGCGGCTGGAATCGCTGGGCGGTGTCTTCCATCCATTGGGCGATGGCCTGGGTGCCAACACGGTGCTGGCCTTCATCGAACACGTTGGCATCCTCGGCGAAAAAACGCGTCACCGCCGAACTGTCACGGGCATTGGCAGCCGCAATGTAGCCGGCGATGGCCGGGGCCAGGGAAGAGACGGGATTGGACATGGTACGGCTCCTTGTTTTATCGATCTGGCACCATGCTAGAACAGCGTTGTGTCAGTTTTTGTCAGGAGTGAAGCGCCCGGTTTCGTCCAACTTCATCAACGCAAACCAGTCCCGCAACAAATCGCTGCGCCGGCCCGGATACCGCTCGCCCTGCTCGGTGGCCGAGGCAATCCGGTCGGTGCGAAAGGTGCGATAGGCGCCGCGCAATTCGCACCAGGCCACCACCACCCGCGCCTCATTGAAAAAGCCCAGGGCCAGCGGCCAGATCAGGCGTTGACTCGGGGTCTTGTTGACGTCGGCGTAGTCGATGTGCAGCTTGGCCTGGGCACGAATGGCCTGGCGGTAGACATTCAGCTCCACGGTGTTCTGCGGATAGCCATAACCCGGTGGGCCAGGCAGTACCGTAGGGTTGCGCAACGCATCCCGCACATCAGGGGCCAGCACTGCGGCAACCTTCGCCAGGGCGTCGGCGGCCGCCTTGCCCAGCACCTCGTCGGCGCGCTGATCCACGTAGCGCAAGCCCAGCACAATGGCTTCGATTTCATCGGCGGTGAACATCAGTGGCGGCAGGAACAGGCCGCTGCGCAATACATAACCAATGCCCGCCTCGCCCTGGATCGGCGCGCCGAGGGCCGTGAGTTCGGCAATGTCGCGGTACAAGGTACGCTCGGATACATTCAGTTCACCCGCCAACGTCGCAGCGGTGACCGGGCAACGCTTGCCCCGCAAGACTTGCAGTAAAGTGAGCAGCCGAGTGGTACGTGACACGATGGACTGTCCGCAAAGAAAAAGATGACGCAGATTAGCAGAGGCTGGTGTCAGAAACTGTCAGGAGCCCCCTTACTATCCAATCGCTGTGGCATGGGCTTTTGTGGCGAGGGAGCTTGCTCCCGCTGGGCTGCGTAGCGGCCCCAAGCTTCTGCGGTTGCTGTGCAACCGAGCGGGAGCAAGCTCCCTCGCCACAAAAGCGCCCTATCCAAGGGTTCGTGGGTCGCCGTGGGGCACCTGTGGGGTATCGTGCTCAATCGCTTCCGGTTTTTTATTCTTTGAGAGTCAATCCATGCGCAGAATCCTTGGCCTTTCCGTATTCCTGATCCTGCTCAGCCTCAACGCCTGCGCCCTCTTTCCGCACCGTGACCCTCTGAACATCAACGTGGTCGGCATCGAACCGCTGCCCAACCAGGGCCTGGAGGTGCGCTTCGCCGTGAAGCTGCGTGTGCAGAACCCCAACGAAACGACCATCGACTACAACGGCGTGGCGCTGGACCTGGAGGTCAACGGCCGTACGCTGGCGACCGGGGTCAGTGACCAGACCGGCTCGATCCCGCGCTTTTCCGAAGCGATCCTGAGCGTCCCGGTGAGCATTTCGGCGTTTTCCGTGCTGCGCCAGACTCTGGGCCTGAGCAAGACCCAAAGCCTGGACAACCTGCCCTATGTGCTCAAGGGCAAACTCGCCGGCGGCGTGTTCGGCACCATGCGCTTCGTCGACCGCGGGACCCTCGAACTACCGGGCTCCGCGGCAACATGGTGAATCATGCCATGAAGCGCACGCCAGGCTTAGCGCGCTCGTCCACCACCAGTTCGAACACATCCGGCCTGGCGTAGTGGCCGACCACGTCATAGTCGTAGCGCGCCCGCACCAGGTCATCGGTATCGATTTCGGCGGTCAGTAGCCCGGCGGTGTCTTTCAACGGCCCGGCGAGCACATCGCCCATGGGCCCGACAATCACGCTGCCACCGGCAATCAACGGCCGCTCGGCCGGCCAGTGCGCGACGTCGATACCCAGCGCCTGCGGCGAGGCCTGGACCTGACAGGCACTGACCACAAAACAACGCCCTTCGTGGGCGATATGCCGCATGGTCACCTGCCAGATCTCCCGCTCATCCACCGTTGGCGCACACCAGACCTCCACCCCCTTGGCGTACATCGCGGTGCGCAGCAGCGGCATCATGTTTTCCCAGCACACCGCCGCGCCAACCCGGCCAACCTGGCTGTCGATCACCGGCAAGGTCGAACCATCGCCTTTGCCCCAGATCAGCCGCTCGGTGCCGGTGGGCATCAACTTGCGGTGCCGGGCCACCAGGCCCGCATCGGGTTCGAAATACAGCGCGGTGCAATAGAGGGTGCTGCCGACCCGCTCGATGACACCCAGCACCAGGCTCGCCCCCGTACGCGCCGACAGCCCCGCCAGCGCTTCGGTTTCCACGCCGGGCACATCAATGGCGTTGGCAAAATAGCGGGCGAACGCTTCACGCCCCTCCGGCAGCCGGTAACCCAGTTGCGTCCCGAACCCCTCGCCCTTGGGATAGCCACCGAGCAACGCTTCAGGCATCACCACCAAGCGTACGCCGGCTTGGCGAATGGCATCTTCGTAGGAAAGAATCTGCGCCAGGGTCTCGCCCTTGCCGCCAGGCAACGAACCGATCTGCAGGGCAGACACAATGGATTTGGGCATGGTTTTCAACTCCTTGGTCATCAGATGTTGCTGATTCTCAAGGAGCGGCCGATCATGAATAAAGCCCCGAATGCTGCTAAATGATATGAGTCTCATGAATATCGCCGACCTCGACCTCAATCTGCTCAAGACTTTCGAAGCCCTGCATGACGAATCCAGCGCCAGCCGCGCCGCCGTGCGCCTGGGCGTGACCCAGTCGGCCATCAGCGCCGCATTGCGAAGGCTCCGGGGGTTGTATGACGATCAATTATTCGTACGCACGGGCCGGGGTCTGGCGCCGACGCTGCGGGCCAACCAGCTGAAACCGGTGATCAGCGAAGCCCTGGACAAATGTCGCCAGAGCCTGGCGATGGTCGACCCGGATGCCAGCCACTATGACGGCCGCTCGGTCATCATCGGCCTGTCGGACGATTTCGAGATTGCCCATGGGCGGCGCCTGATCGACGAAGTGGCCCGACGTGCACCGGGCCTGCGCTTGATTTTCCGTCAGACCCACAGCCAGATCGTCGGCCGGGCCTTGATGGAGCGCGATCTCGACCTGGCGATCACGGCGGGTGGTTTCGCGCAGCGGTTGCTCAGCCGCCAGGTATTGGGTGAAGGCGATTACGCCTGCCTGTTGGACGCGGCGAGCCTGACGCACGGCCAGCAATCCCTCAGTCTGGAGGCGTTCGTGGCCCGCGAGCATCTGCTGGTATCTTCGGGGGGCTTCATCGGCATCACCGACGAAGGACTGGCCGGGCTTGGCCTGAGTCGGCGAGTCTGTGCCTCGACCACCCATTTTGCCGCGCTGCCATTCCTGCTCAAGGGCAGCCAGGCCGTAGCGACGATTCCGGCCCACGCCGCCCGGGCCATCGCCGACCTCAGTGGCCTGGCCTTGCTGCCCTGCCCCCTGGCCTTGCCCCGCTACCCTATCGAACTGGGCTGGCGGACCCACACGCAAATGGATCCGGCAGTGCTCAAGGTGCGTGAGGCCATTAGCGCGACGTTTACTTGAGGTTTACTTGTTGGCGGCCATCAGTCGATTGACTTCACTGCGCACCATGTTGGCGTATTCCGGCGGCGACATGCCGTCCAGCTCGGCACGCACCCACTCGGCCCACTTGCCCTTGCGTTTGGAGCGCTCGCCGAACAGGCGGGCGGCATCCCCCTTGGCCTTGCCCAGGTTGTTTTGCCACAGTTCAAAGAGTCGGGATTTTTCGTCTTCCAGCGCGGCGCGCTCGGCCAGGGGCTTGTCAGCCAGATTGAAGCTCATGGGAATTACCTGTTGCGTAAATAGACGCCATCTTACACCTTGCAGGGAAACGTCTTAACCACGATTTGCGATGGACTGCTCTGCCAAGGCCAAGTGCTGCAACTTTTTAACCGGCGCGGCACTCCATTGTTCAATGCCATCATCATCCACACAAGGAGTATTTCCATGGCCCGTAAAGGCACCGTGCAAGCGAACGGAGAGCAAATCAAGGATCAGGCCTTCAGCGAATTGACCGCGCTGATTGAAGAATCGGAAAAGCTGCTCAAAAGCAGTGCCTCGCTGGTGGGCGAAGAGGCCGAAAACCTGCGAGACCAGATATCCCAGAAACTGCAACAGGCGCGCGACTCGGTCACCAGCGCCCGGGAACGTACCCGTCCCATGGTCGATGCCACTGAGGTCTATATTGGCGGCCACCCCTGGCAGACCGTGGCGATTTCAGCGGGGTTCGGGCTGGTGGTGGGTTTGCTGCTGGGACGGCGTTAAACAATAGCAACCAGCCCCCGGACCTGATGTGGGAGCGAGCTTGCTCACGATGAAGGTGTGTCAGACAACATCTCTGCCGCTGAACCACCGCCATCGCGAGCAAGCTCGCTCCCACAGGGACTTGTTATTGCCTTAAACGGCGGGGCCCGCCCGCAGGATCGACGCATCCTCTCCTCGGTACAACGCCTCCACCTTCCCCGCCCGCCACTGCAACACCGCCCGTTGGTTGATCGACCCCTTGTCGGTGATTTCACCACGGTCGATGGACGCCGGTTCATCGAGCAAGGCTATCCACTCCAGGCGACTGGCGTTGCCGCTGGCTTCGCGGTTCAGGCGTTGCAGCCAGTCGGCGAACCATTGGCGTACCGGCGGACTGGCGAGGACCTGGGCGTCGCTGGCATCCGCGCCCAGGCCTGACAGGCGCCGGCACTCAGCAAGTCGTGGAAACACCAGCGCACCCAGGCACTCGCGATCCGGTGCGGTGATCACCAGGTCCTGGACGTAGGGTGTACCTTCCAGCACCGCCCGGTTACGCAGCGGCCCGACGCTGACGAAGACACCGGAAGACAATTTGAAGTCCTCGGCAATCCGCCCGTCGAACATCAGCCCCAGTTGCGGATTGCTGGCATCGGCCAGTTTGATCGCATCCCCCGAGCAATAGAAACCGTCCTCGTCGAACACTTCGGCGGTCTGCTGCGGTGAACGCCAGTAGCCAGGCATGATGTGCGGCCCGCGAAAACGCCCTTCGAACTTGCCGTCCACCGGCACCAGCCGGACCTCGCAGCCGGGTGCCGGAAGACCGATGTAGCCGGCCATGGACAAGGGCCCGGTGGTGAAGGTGCAGGACGGCGACGCTTCGGTCATGCCCAGGCCCGCCATCATGCGGATACGTTCGCCACAATGCTGCTCGGCGACCTTGTCGAGCCGGTCCCAGGTACTTTGGGACAAGCCCGCCGCGGCAAAGAAGAACAGACTGATGCGCTTGAAGAAACGCTCGCGCAATTCACCGTCCTGTTCCAAGGCGCTGACCAGTTCTTCCCAACCCTTGGGTACGGTCAGGTAGGCGGTGGGCGAAATTTCCTTGAGGTTGCGCAAGGTCTCGGCGAAGCCCTGGGCGGTGGGTTTGCCGTCGTCCAGGTAGAACGTACCGCCGTTGTACAGCACGATGCCGACGTTGTGGCTGCCGCCGAACGTGTGGTTCCACGGCAGCCAGTCCACCAGCACCGGCGGCGCCTCGCCGAACACCGGAAAGGTTTGCAACAGCATCTGCTGATTGGCACACAACATACGCTGGGTGGTGATCACGGCCTTGGGCAGCCTGGTGGAGCCCGAGGTAAACAGGAACTTGGCGATGCTATCCGGGCCGGTGGCGGCGAACGCCTGCTCGGCCTCCGCGCCGCCGGGTTGGGCCAACAGGCTGGCGAAGCTTGTCCTGGACCGGCCCGCCATCTCGCCGCGCACTGTGATCAAGGGAACGTTCGCCGGCAATACGGCATTGATCGCTCGTTCGAACGGGGCGGCTTCGCTGACAAACACCAACCCCGGCTGCAACAGATCGCAGACGTGGCGCAGCTTGGCGAAATCCTGGGACAGCAATGAATATGCCGGCGACACCGGACAGTAGGGAATGCCGGCGTACATCGCGCCGAGGGCCATTTGCAGGTGTTCGATGTCGTTGCCGGAAAGCAGCGCCAAGGGTTTTTCCGCTGACAAACCGTAACCGAGCAGGCTCTGGGCGATGGCCCGGACACTGTCGAGCATCTGCGCATAGCTGACCCGACGCCAGTCACCGCCCGCTTCACGGGCCGCGATAAACGTCTGCTGCGGGCGCACCTCGGCCCAGTGCACCAGGCGCTCGAGCAAACGCGCCGGCAGCGGGGCCAGGGATTCCAGGGAGCGCATGTGCAAAATGCCGCGCTCTTCGCGGACTTCGACGGCAGGATGACCAATCGACACCTGGCGATAACGCCCGGCCTCGGGTCGGGAGGACGATCTGGACTCGGAACTCACGTACATTTCCTCCACCAAGGCACGCTCGGGTCGCGATGCGAGCGGAGCGTGGCAGCGCGGGGCTGCGGCCTTGTCATTGTTATTCTGGCCTGCATCCGGGCGGCGGCTTTCGAGGCTCGACCGCCCATGATGCGATGGGTTTCAGATTGGGTAATGCCGGGGGCCGTTCTGCAAGGTCACCCAACGCAATTGGGTGAAATGCTCGATGGACGCCTTGCCGCCAAAGCTGCCATAACCACTGGACTTGACTCCGCCGAAGGGCATCTGCGCCTCGTCGTGCACGGTCGGCCCGTTGATGTGGCAAATACCCGACTCGACCCGTTGGGCCAAGGCCAACGCGCGGGTGGTATCGCGGCTGAAGATGGCAGCCGACAGGCCGAACTCGGAATCGTTGGCCAAGCGCAACAGCGCTTCATCGCCCTCACCGCGCAACAGCACCGCCACTGGTCCGAAGGATTCTTCGCGGTACAGGCGCATCTGCGCAGTGACGCCGTCGAGCAAGGTCGGCTGCAGGATGCTGCCTTCCAACTGGCCGCCGGTGACCAGCGTTGCGCCTTTGGCCAAGGCATCGTCGATCAGTCCCTTGATGCGCTGGCCGGCACTGGCATCGACCAACGAGCCCAGCACCGAATCGCCAGCCGCCGGATCACCGGCACGCAAGGTGGAGATCTTGGCGGTCAGCTTGGCACTGAACGCATCCGCCACGCGGGCATCGACGATCAATCGCTCGGTGGACATGCAGATCTGGCCCTGGTTGAAGTAGGCCCCGAAGGCTGCCGCTTGCACGGCTGCGTCCAGGTCGGCGTCGTCCAGTACCAGCAACGGCGCCTTGCCGCCCAGTTCCAGCAACGCTGGTTTGAGATGGCGTGCCGACAGTTCGCCGACGATGCGTCCGACGTGGGTCGAACCAGTGAAATTGACCCGGCGCACCGCTGGATTGGCGATCAACCGTTCGACAATGGCCGGCGCATCCGCCGGTGCGTTACAGATCACGTTAACCACACCGTCACCCAGCCCGGCGTCCTGCAACACCTGGCCGATCAGCCGGTGCACCGCCGGGCTTATCTCGGAAGCCTTGAGCACCACGGTGTTACCGCAAGCCAGGGGCATGGCGATGGCGCGGGTGGCGAGGATCACTGGGGCGTTCCAGGGCGCGATGCCCAGCACGACGCCACAGGGCTGACGCAGGGCCATGGCGAAACTGCCTGGCACGTCGGAAGGAATGATTTCGCCGTTGATCTGGGTGGTCATGGACGCCGCTTCGCGCAGCATGTTCGCCGCCAAGTGCACGTTGAAACCGTACCAGTTGGCCATGGCGCCAGTCTCGCCGGCCGCGGCGATAAACTCGCCACTGCGGGCCTGCAACTGCTCGGCTGCACGCAGCAGACGCGTACGGCGTTCGTTGGGTGCCAACGCAGCCCAGGCGGGAAACGCCGCTTGGGCGGCGGCCACGGCGGCATCGGCATCTTCCAGGGTGGCGGCGGCCACACGAGACACCACTTCACCGGTCACCGGGTTGCAGCGCTCGAAGGTCCGGCCGTCGCGGGCCGGGCACGACTGGCCGCCAATCAACAGGGGCACGTCCAGCATGGTGATTCCTCTTTATTATCTTTATCGGGAACACGTTCACAGTAGCGCCGAGGGCCTTGGGCGAACAGCCCGCGGACGCACGATGGCGCCCGCCGCGCGGCTGTCTCAGCGCTTATAGGTCTGCAGGCCCGGCTTGATGCTCTTGTCATCCAGGAATTGCTTCATCCCTTGCTCGCGGCCACCCTCGGTATCGAGCAGGCGCGACTGATCGAGCTTGGCGTACAGGTAATCTTCGTTCTGCTCCCAGGTCAGTTCGCGGCAGCGCTTGAAACCATGCTTGGCCGCCCGCAGTACCACCGGGTTCTTTTCCAGCAGGTTGCGGGCCAGTTCCACGGTGACTTCACGCAGCTGCGCCAAGGGCACGCTCTCATTGACCAAGCCCATTTCGGCGGCTTTCTGCCCACCGAAGGTCTTGCCGGTCATGATGTAGTACAGCGATTGGCGATGGCCCACGGTGTCGGCCATGGCCTTGCTGACGAGGTTGCCCGGCGGGATGCCCCAGTTGATTTCCGAGAGACCGAAAGTCGCTTCGTCGGCGCAGATCGCCAGGTCGCACGCCACCAGCGGACTGAAACCGCCACCGAAACACCAGCCATTGACCATGGCGATAGTTGGTTTGGCGTACATGCGCAGTAATTTCCACTGCCATTGCGACGCCTCGCGACGTATTTTTTCCTGGAGGATTTCCGGCCCGGCATCCACTTCGCGGAAGTATTCCTTGAGGTCCATGCCAGCGGTCCAGGCATCACCGGCCCCGGTCAGCACCAATACTCCTGCGGCCGGATCCTGCTCCAAGGTCTCGAGCACGTCGATCATCTCGCGGTTGAGGGTCGGGCTCATGGCGTTGCGTTTTTCCGGGCGATTGAGGGTGACCCAGGCGATGCCCTCCTCGATATCGACCTTGACCGTTTTCCAGCGACCTTCGTAATTGCTCATGATGCGTGCACTCTTGTTCTTGGCTGAAGATGATCAAAAACTAAACCGGAAATTTAGTTATGTCAATTAACTATTAATCGGTTTATCTGTATTTTTCAGAGACTGAATCGAAAGTTAAAAAATTCGAATATGCACAAGCCCGTAGCCAGAGCGTCGCAACCCCGGCAAACTGGATAGCCTTGTTAACCACTTACCTTGAGGACACTCACTTCGATGGCCAAGTCTTCCAAGCTTGCCGAACCCGCCGAGCCCCTGGTCGCCGGTACCGACGCACAGGTGCCGCTGGACTCCGCGTTGGACGACCTGATCGGTTACGCCCTGCGCCGCGCCCAGTTGAAACTGTTCCAGAACCTGATTGGCCGGCTCGCCGTCCACGATCTGCGACCGGCCCAGTTCTCTGCGCTGGCAATCATCGACCAGAATCCCGGCCTGATGCAGGCCGATTTGGCCAAGGCCCTGGCGATCGAACCGCCGCAAGTGGTGCCGCTGCTCAATAAGCTGGAAAGCCGAGCCCTGGCGGTGCGCGTGCGCTGCAAGCCGGACAAGCGCTCCTACGGGATCTTCCTGAGCAAGACCGGCGAAACCCTGCTCAAGGAACTCAAGCAAATCGCCGCCCAGAGCGACCTTGACTCCACCGCTGCCCTCTCGGGGAATGAGCGCGAGGAGTTGCTGCGGTTGTTGAAGAAGGTTTACCAGTAGCGAGCCTGGCGCGGGTCCCTGCGGCACCGCCATGTGGGAGCAAGCTCCCACAAGCGCTAGCCAACCGGCTCGAACTCACCAGATCGGCACGCTGTACGTCACCAGAAACCGAGTCTGGTTCTCGTCACGAAACGCCGCCGTACCCGGGAAGTTGTTGCGATAGATCGATTTGCGCGCCAGCAACCCGACGTTCTTCAGTGGGCCGCCCTGGATCACGTACCCCAACTCCATCTGGAACTCACGCTCCTTGCGATCCTCGGCATTGAGGGCCGCCAACTCGATGTGATCGCCACGCACATAACGCAGTCGGGTCCTCAGGCCCGGCACACCCATGGCGGCGAAATCATAGTCATGGATCGCCTGCCAGGTGCGTTCCTTGGCATTGAGGAAGTCCGAGCTCATGGTCATTTCACTCAAGCCCATCAACTCCGTGCCGGACACATAAGGCGTGGCCGTATCGCCACTGGCGTGCATGTAGCCCAAGCTCACGCGATGCCCGCCCAGGCGATAGCCGACCAGCGCCGAGATATTGCGGTTATCCACTTTTCCAGCCTTGGCCGCGCCGTCTTCGTCACTGAAAAAACTGCGCAGGTCGGTGGTCAGGACGCCATCGCCCAGGGGCAGGTTATGCAACAACGCCAGGGTGTCCTGCCGGTACAGATCCGCCACTTCGGCGTGGTAGACCCGCAGGCTGAGGTCTTTATTGACCTGGTAGTCACCGCCCACATACGCCATATGGGAAGAGGTCGCCGCGCCGTTGAATCGCCGGTTGGGCGAGGCGATGCTCATCGGCTGGTAATCGGTGGAATCGCGGCGGGCGATGCGATCGATATAACCGGTGTTCAACGTCAAACCGTCGAAATCCTTGGAACTGAGCGTCGTCCCGCGAAAGGTCTGCGGCAGCAGCCGTGACGGGCTGGCAAAGGCAAACGGCAGGAAGATCGATACATCGCCGGTCTTCACCGTGGTTTGAGCGAAACGCAGCTTGCCGGTCACGCCCAGGCGCGAATATTCATCCGCCGCGCGCTTGTCGCTGGCGGACACCGGTAACAGTTCAGTGCCGCTGCGATCCGGCGACGAGTCAAGCTTGATGCCCAGCAGCCCCCTGACATCCAGGCCGAACCCGACCGTGCCTGGGGTGAACCCCGACTCCATGTTCATGAACACACCCTGAGCCCATTCCCGCGCTGCAGTCTTGGCGCCGTCATCCTTGTAGTCGCGGTCCATGTAGTAGTTGCGCAGTGTCAGCGTACCGTGGCTGTCGTCGATGAAGCCTTCCGCCCACGATACGGGAGAACCGAGGCTCAGCCCGAGACAGGCCAGCAGAGGGACGAGGGATGAAACAGGGCGCGCGGTCAGCGTGTCCCGAGCAAGGTTTGGCATGTTCGGTGTCCATTTATTGTTGTTGTTTTGATCGGCCCAACCTTGGCCAGGGGGCCGTGCGGACAAAGAATGGAAACGGCACGGGTGCTTCGTCAATCATCAACGTCCGATAATCGAACATTAATATAATTAACTAATTTACTAATTCATCCGTAAATCTTTGCCAAGCCTCTGATTTTCATACTGAACTGACCGCTTATTGACGGCCTTCAGGCGCCCTTCATTTTTTAGTTAGCTTTGTTAATCTTGAACCCACCCGCCGGTTTTCCTCCGAGCGGTGTCCCCCTCACAAAAACAATAAGAGGATTTGCCATGGACCGTCCGGCGCGTCGTGCGACGCTGACCATTGCCTTATGTTTCATCGTCGCGTTGATCGAGGGCTTCGACCTGCAGTCAGCCGGTACTGCCGCCGCAGGCCTACGGCAGACGTTTGCCCTTGACCCGAAAATGATGGGCTGGGTGTTCAGCGCCGGGATCATCGGGTTGCTGCCAGGCGCCTTCTTCGGTGGTTGGATCGCTGATCGCATCGGGCGCAAGAAAATCCTCATCGCCGCTGTCTTGCTCTTCGGCGTGTTTTCCCTCAGCACCGCTTATGTCGAGCAGTTCTCCAGCCTGTTGCTGGTGCGTTTCATGACCGGCCTGGGCCTGGGCGCCGCCCTGCCCAACCTCATTGCCCTGTGTGCCGAAGCCGTGGGTGAGCAGCGCCGAGGCACGGCCATCAGTGTGATGTATGCGGGAGTGCCGTTGGGCGGTGCATTGGCCGCCGTGGTCGCCATGCTGTTTGGCGAGCACTGGCAGATGACGTTTTTCATCGGTGGATTGGCGCCGTTGCTGGTGGTGCCGCTGATGCTCCTGTGGCTTCCCGAATCCAGCGCCTTTCGCCAGGCACAGGATGGCGGCCAACGGCGCGGCTCTACGGTCCAGGCGCTGTTCGGTGAAGGTCGCGGCCGTACCACCTTGGCCCTGTGGCTGAGCTACTTCTTCACCCTGACAGTGATGTACATGTTGCTCAACTGGCTGCCGTCATTGTTGCTGGAACAGGGCTTTAGCAAACCCCAGGCGGGCCTGGTGCAGATGCTGTTCAACATTGGTGGCGCCCTTGGCTCGTTGCTGGGCGGCCTGTTGCTGGACCGTTGCAATGGCATCAAGGTGGTGCTGTTCGTCTATGCCGGCCTGCTGAGCGCCCTGGCCGGGGTCGGGTTGTCCGTTGGTATCGTGCCCATGGCCCTTGCCGGATTCGCCGCCGGGTTGTTTGTCATGGCCGCGCAGCTGGTTCTCTATGCCTTGGCACCGCCCTCCTACCCTACGGCCGTGCGTGCGACGGGGGTTGGTGCCGCGGTGGCCATCGGACGCCTGGGGTCGGTGGCCGGGCCTCTGGCCGCCGGGCAGATCCTGGCGGCCGGGGGTGGAACCACTGCTGTATTGCTGGCGACTTCCCCTGGGTTGGTGGTGGCGACGTTGGCTGTTCTCAGTGTGATTCGCCATTCGACGGGGCCGCGGTTGAGGGCATCGACCCCGGTTGTAGAGAACTCCTGAGTGGCTGCGCATATCCGTCATCAGGTGACGGATATGCGCCCCCATCCTAGAGCGTCTCAGCCCCTCACCCATCCCGCCTGCCGACTCGACTCAGGCTTTTTTACGAAGACCTCCTGCGGCAGCAGCCACCAGGCCAACGCGGGCAACAAGATCAAGGCCCCGAGCATGTTCACCAGGAACATGAAGGCCAGCAGAATCCCCATGTCAGCCTGGAACTTGATCGGCGAAAAAGCCCAGGTCGACACCGCCACCGCCAATGTCATCCCCGTCAACAACACCACTTTGCCGGTGAACAGCAGCGCCTGGTAATACGCCTGGGCCAGGGTGTCGCCGGCACGCATCCGCGCCAGGATCACGCTCAACACATAGAGCGCATAATCGACCCCGATGCCCACGCCCAGCGCAATGACCGGCAATGTCGCGACTTTCACCCCCATGCCCAACCCCACCATCAGCGCCTCGCACAGGATCGAAGTGAGCATCAGCGGCAGCATCGCGCACAGGGTCGCGCGCCAGCTGCGGAAGGTCAGCAAACACAGCAGGCTGACCGCACCGTAGACCCAGAACAGCATCTCGCGCATGGACTTCTTCACCACGATATTGGTTGCCGCTTCGATCCCCGCGCTGCCGGCCGCCAGCATGAACTTGACCTCCGGCATCGGGTGCCCGGCAATGAATTGCTCGCTGGCTTCCACCACCCGGTTCAAGGTGTCAGCCTTGTGATCGGCTAGGTAGACGTACAGCGACAGCATCGAGCAGCCCTGATTGAACAACTCTCGCGGAGCACGGGTCTGCACGGCACCCAGTGCGCCGTCATTGGGGATCAGTTCATACCATTTGAAGTTGCCTTCGTTGTAACCGGCCGTGGCGATCTTGCTCAGCGCCGCCATTGAGGTGGTCGATTCCACACCGGGCAATTGCTCCAGTTGCCAAGCCAGCACATCTACCGCAGACAGACTGGCGTAACGGGTGCATTGATCCTCCGGAGTCTTGATCATGACCACGAAGATATCCGAGCTGGCCGCGTAGTTCTGGGTCATGAACAATGCGTCGCGGTTGTAGCGCGAGTCGGCACGCAACTCTGGAGCGCCGGGGTCCAGATCACCGATTTTCAGGTGCAGGCTCACGGCAAAACCAAATGCGGCCAACAGCAAACCCGCCAACATGGCGCCAATGGCCCAGCGCCGTTGGGTGAACAGGTCAAGCATGCGCCACAGTGGATGTTTGACCTGCGCCTGTTGCTCGGTGGTTTCCGCACTCAGGCTGCGTTGCGCCGCCGCCGGGCTGACGCCGATATAGCTGAGCAGGATCGGCAGCAGAATCAGGTTAGTGAAGATCAGCACCGCCACCCCGAGGCTGGCGGTGATCGCCAGGTCCTGGATCACTCGAATGTCGATCAGCAGCAACACCGCGAAGCCCACCGCGTCACAGAGCAAAGCGGTGATGCCGGCGGCGAACAGCCGGCGGAAGGTGTAGCGCGCGGCGACCACCCGGTGGGTGCCACGGCCAATGTCCTGCATGATGCCGTTCATCTTCTGCGCGCCATGGCTCATGCCAATGGCGAACACCAGAAACGGCACCAGTGCCGAGTAGGGATCCAGCTCATAACCGAGCAGGGCCAGCAGCCCCAGTTGCCACAGCACCGCCGCCAGTGAACAGGTCACCACCACCAGGGTACTGCGCGCGCAACGGGTGTAGCCAAACAGCACCAGTACCGTCACCAGTACCGCCACCACGAAGAACAGCAGGACTTGGGTCATCCCCTCGATCAGGTCGCCGACGATCTTGGTAAAGCCGGTGATGTGAATCCGCAGGTCATCGGTCTGGTACTTGTCCCGCAACGCCTCCAATTGCCGGGAAAACTCGCCGTAGTCCAGCGCCTTGCCCGTCTGCGGATTGATTTCCAGCAACGGCACGAAGATCACGCTGGACTTGAAGTTGCCAGCGACCAATTGACCGACTTCCCCGGAGCGGGCCACATTGGTCCGCACCTGTTCGATGCTGGTGGTCGAGCCATCGTAGTCGTCGGGAATCACCGTTCCGCCGTCGAGCCCTTCTTCGGTCACGGCGGTCCAGCGCGTGGTCGGCGTCCATAGCGATTTCATGTAGGGTCGATCGACATCCGGCAGCAGGTAGAGCTCGTCGTTGAGCTTGGCCAGGGTGTCGAGGTAATCCTTGGTGAAAATACTCCCCTGCTTGACCTCCACGGCGATGCGCAGCGAGTTGCCCAGGCCGCTCAACTCACTGCGGTTCTCGAGGAAATTGGCGACATAGGGATGCCCTGTGGGAATGGTCTTCTCATAACTGGCATTGATGCCGATGCGCGTGGCTTGCCAACCAAGCACCAAGGTCACCAGCAGGCATAGCAGGATCACCAGCGGTCGATGGTTGAAGATCGCCCGCTCGGTGAAGTTGCCCGACGCCCGGTCGAAGTCTTCCTGGCGGCCGATCACGGTTTGGATTTTGTCGTCTTTCAAGTTTGACTCCTGTTGCACGAGCCGTGGCCCGATAGCGCTACACCGTGAAGTTTCATGGTTTACCGGAGGCCCGCGGGTCCTGGTCAGCGGCCACGCCGGTCAAACCGACGCTGGCCAAGCTGCCGTCGACCGCCTGTTGCACGGCAGCGACCGTCCCGCCGCTGCGGCTCTGACGCTTGTCAAAGCTGCGACCCTGGTCATGACTGAAGAGAAGCTCACCACTCTGGCTGGCCAACAACAGGCCGCCATCGCGCAGTTCAAGGGCGCTCGCCAGCGTTGATTCGATACCCGTGTCGAGGCGTCGCCAACTGCCGCCACGGTCATCGGACCACCAGGCGTTTCCGCGCAAGCCATAGACAATCAAGGCCCCATCGCGAGTGCCGAGCAGGCCAAAAAAGCTGCCCTCATAAGGTGACTTCAAGGCCTGGAATGACTGTCCGGCATCGGTCGAACGCAACAGCAGACCGCGCTCCCCCACCAGCAGCAAATCCTTGCCCAAGGCGCGGATGCCATACAGGTTCAAGCCCTGGGGGTTGTCCACATGCCGCATCCACGGTTGCCAGCTTCGCCCGCCGTCATCGGTCCGGTAGATCTGGTTGTAGGCGCCCACGACGTAACCGTGCAGGCGGTCACTGAAGTACAGGTCGAGAAACGGTTTATCCGGTCCGTCATCGAGCATGTGCCGTGCCTGTGCCAACTGGCCCGCACCGTCGGGTTGATTGGCGTCGCGCTCGGCGACTTGCACCGCCAGGGCGATGGCGCGCTCACCGTCGAGTTGTTTTTGCCAGGTTTCCCCGCCGTCCTGGGTGTGAACCACCACCCCCAGATGACCGACCGCCCAGCCCTGCTCCGCATCGACGAATTGCACCGCCGTCAGGCTGACGCTGACCGGTACCTTGGCCTGGCGCCAACTCACGCCAGCATCATCCGAGAGCAGCACGATCCCGCGCTCGCCCACCGCCACCAGGCGCTCGCCGGCCCGGGCCAGCCCGAGCAATACCGCGCGCGGGGCCTTGGTCGTCGGCAGTGCAGGTTGCTGCAGCACCGCCAATGTCGTGGCCTGTGCGGCCCAGGGCACACTCGCCAACAGGCACCCCATCAGGGCGCAAACACCCCATAGCGGACCGCGGCGCGCAAAGATTCTTTCAACGTTCATATCGTTATTCCGCCTGGAAAATCGTAAGCGACCGCGACGAACCTCCTCTTCGCCACGGCCGCCACAGGTTCAACGCATGTTTTCGTTGGCCATGGCATCCGGTGTGAAGTAGGACGCCGAAGGTTTCGCGACCTTCTGGTACTGAACCGCCAGGTCGTTGCTCGATGAGTTGAGGAAGTAGGCCCCGGTGTCGAGGTTGTAGCTGCCCCACATGACCTGTGCGGTGAGGGCCGGCAGGTCCGGTGCCAGCAGCGTCAACGAATACATCTGCCGGCCGAGCTTGCCCTGGGCGTCATAACCGTCGGCCATCAGGATTTGCCAGGAGTCTTCGTCGACGTAGTAGGTCCGACGCGGCACGACATGGCGCTTGCCGGACTTGAGCGTGGCCTCGACCACCCAGACCCGATGCTTCTCCCAACGCACCAGATCAGGGTTGAGGAAGTTCGCCTTGACCAGGTCGTCGCTCTTGGCCAGCGCGGCGCGGTTATTGTTGTAGCCCACGATCAGCTCTTTCTTGCCCACCAGCTTGAGGTCATAGCGATCGGTCGGCCCGAACAGCATGAACGCTTCGTCGAACAGACCGACGCCGGAGGTCACGAAGTCCGGTGTGTCATAGGCAATGTTCGGCGCCCGACGAACCCGGCGCTGGCCGACCAGATACTGCCAGGCCGCCCGATTGGCCGGGTCCAGGTCCCAATGGGTCATCAGGCCTTCGCCGGCCTTGGACGACGGCAACTCAGTGAACAGCTTGCCCAGCAGATACTTGCCCGAATAGTTTTCCAGGCTGCCGCCTTCGACATAGTAGGGAAACTGATAGGTGTATTGGGCCCGGGTCGCCTGGACTTTCTTGCCGCCGGCGGTCATCAACCAGGTATCGAAAGGCGAGCTGATGGTGTCGCCGCCCTGCCACGACAACCGATAATTCCACAGCACTTGCGCACCGTTTTCCGGGATCGGGAACGGGATGCCGCCGTAGGCGTTGGAGACTTTCTCACTGTCCACGTCCAATGTGGCGCGAGTAGCATTCTTGCTGGTGTTGTCGTACACCCATTGCGGCGCGGCGGCCGAGCGATGGGTCGGGTACACGTCCAGGCGATAGTCCGGGTATTTCTTGAGCAGCAGCTTGGTGCCTTCGGCCAATTCGCTGGCGTACTGCTCCATGTTCGCGGCTTTAATCGAATACAGCGGTTTCTCGCTGGCGAATGGATCGGGGCGCTTGTCTCCCGGTTTGTAGCCGGGCGCGACCTGGGTATAACCGCCCTGCCAAGCCGGGATGCTGCCATCGGCATTGCCAGCACGCTCGCCACCCAGGGGGGTCAGATCGGTTTTCAGACGTGCGGCCTGTTCAGGCGACACCGCCGCTTGCGCCAGCCCCATGCCGGCGAGGGCCAGGGTCAGGACGCACGTATTCAGGAATGCTGTGTTCTGCATGGCGAATCCACCTTATTAGAATGAGGTTTTCACGTAGAGCGAGACGAAGTCGCGGTCGGCCAACGACTGTCCGTAACTGAAATTGCCGTCTTCGCGCAGCCCGGCTTTCGGTGCGCCGAAGAAGTTCACGTAGTTGAGGCCGACATCCCAGCGTTGCAGATAGGTGGCTTTGAGCCCGACACTCCAGTCACCGGAATGGGTGTTGCCGAAGCCGGATTTGTTGACCGCCGATGAACGCCCATCGAGTACCACCCCCATGCCGATCGGCACGGTCAGGTCAATTCCGTCGACAATCTGGAAATACGCCGGCTCGATCAATACCCGCAGTGCCGTGGCATCGCGAGTGGTGTTGGAATCCAGCGCGGCAGCGTTCTTGGTCACGCTCAGGGTGCGGTTCCAGGCCAGTTCGGCCAGGGCCGAGCCGCCGTCCCAGAACGCGGTGGGCGATAACAGGTAAATCGCCGACAGGTTGGCGTGAGCGGTCTTGCCCCTGGCGAACAACTCATTGTCGCCACCATCGGCCTCCATGCCGGGAGTCACCACTTGCAGGTTGCTCACCAGCGGTGCGTTCCAGCGCACCGACGTTTCACCGGCGAAGTTGAACGGACCGTAGGCGGTGGAGAAACTGACGCCAGCGGTCTTGATGTCTTCGGCGTAGACCTGCCGATAGGAACCCAGAATGGGCAACCCGGTGGCCGCTGCCGCCGGACCGTCCAGGTATGCGTACAACCCGATCGGTGCCTTATCGTGATACTGGGCCGCGTAGAAACCCAGCTCCAACTCGGTGCCGCTCGGCTTGAAGCGGATCTGCATGCCGCCCTGCCCCGAATTGCGCGGCTTCAGATCGCCGCCATTGACCGTGTCGTTGCCGAACACTTCGCGTAACGGACCACTGCCGTAACCGATGGCATCGACATCGCTCAGGTAGCTGCCGGCGCCGGGCAGATTGGAACGTTCCCACTCAAACTGGTAGTAAGCGCCCACCGACAACTGCGGGTTGATCTGCAACTGCCCAGAGATTTGATTGACCGGACGCAGGATCTCCTTGAACTGAGTCCCCGGCACGCTGAGCAACTTGACGACGTCGGTCGGGCCCTGGGCATTGGCAATGCCGTTGCCGCCGTAGAACAGGCTTTCCCCATAGATCAGGCTGTG
Organism: Pseudomonas sp. NFACC04-2; assembly: GCF_900119265.1. NCBI lineage: Bacteria > Pseudomonadati > Pseudomonadota > Gammaproteobacteria > Pseudomonadales > Pseudomonadaceae > Pseudomonas > Pseudomonas sp. NFACC04-2. The sequence goes on along the minus strand of NZ_FPJC01000003.1, from coordinate 69,378 downwards.
TCGACCCAGACGCGCCACGCCCTGGGAGTCCTCACCGAGGTCACCGCGCAAGAACACAAAGGCATCGAGAATTTCCGCGTCACGACCGTGGAGCTTGCGGGTTTCGCTGAGGAAATGCGGTTGCTCGCTGCTGTCGGTGTCCTGGTTGTAGATATCGTCGTACCAGGCTGCGCCGCTCACCCGCAGCCCGTAGTTTTGCCGGCTGAGGTCCATTTCGGAAAACAGATCCAGGCGGTTGGAGACCAGGCCGCTGCTGAAGTTCTTATCGCCCTGGCTCTGGATCGAGGGATACAGACCGTTGGCTGTTGGTGCGTTGACCAAGCGGCTGTCCTGCCCTTGCAGGCGCCAGGCCTGGCTGTACTTGATGGTGTTGTCCCAGCGCAGTTTCCAATCGGAGTCACCCAGGTCCATTTGCATGGCCTCGACCCGATCGACCATCACACCGGTGCTGCACAACGCCAGGAACAGGGCGCAATGCTTGAAACGAAAGCTATCTTTGAGGTTATCCATGGACGCTTCTCATTATTGTTATTTTTGGGCATGGCTTTGCCAGCCAACACGCTCAGGTCGCGGCTCGTGCCGCTTTGCGCGGGTGCGCATTTCAGATGTAGGTAGAGGCCAATCCTCCATCGACCGGCAGGTTGACGCCGTTGATCCAGCGCGACTCGTCGGCACACAGGAAAGCGATCACCGCCGCCACCTCATCGGCATAAGCGGGACGTTTCATGCGATGGGCATCGGCCTGGGTCCGGGCCTCGCCGAGCATGCTCACGAAGTCGTCGAGGATCGGCGTGAAAACCGGGCCTGGCGCGACACTGTTCATGCGCACCGAATGCTCAAGGAACCAGGGTTGGGCCTGCAGGCAGTTCCAGACGATCAAGGCTTCCTTGAAGTACTGGTAGCAGGTCTGGTCCGGCACCGGGTGGTCGGCCAGCCAGGCTTGCGCGGCGGTAAAATCTTCGATGCGCGCCAGCGCCTTGTGCTGTTCCAGGCGTAACGGCCACTCGGCACCGAGGATCGAGGCGATATTGACGATGCTGCCACCCGCGCTGATACGCGGCAGCAGCGCACGGCTCAAGTGCCGCAGCCCTAGGTAGTTGACCCGCGCCAGCAGTCGCGGGTTGGCAGTGCCCGGCACGCCGGCAATGTTGCACAGGCTGTCGAGCCGTGCGGGCAGCTGTGGCAGCAACCGTTCGATGTTCTCGGCGCTGCTCAAGTCGCCCTGCACAAAACCGTCCAGGGTCAGGTGCGGCGCCTTGAGGTCCACGCCAATCACCTGGGCGCCGTGAGCACGCAGCAGGCTCGCCGTGGCAGCACCGATACCCGACGAGACACCGGTCACCAGCACAATCTTGTTGTCGAGTTTCATGTTGAGTCCTCTTATTATTTTTGTGTACTCGCAGGGCCCTCGCTCATCGGGCCCGGTAAAGACCGGCCTGTCAGAACGGGTAGATCGGCGCGGTATCCTTGACCGTCACCCACTGCCATTGGGTGTATTCGTCCCAATCCGCCGGGCCACCGACGCTGCCGCCATTGCCCGAGGCGCCGCGCCCGCCGAACGGGTTGACGCACTCATCGGCGACGGTCTGGTCATTGATGTGCAACATGCCGCACTGCAACCGCTCCCCGATGGCCATGGCCCGGCCCACGGACGGTGAAATGATCGCCGCCGCCAAACCGTACTCGGTGCGATTGGCCAACTCGATGGCTTCGTCATCGGTGGCGAAGCTGACCACCGTTGCCACCGGCCCGAAGACCTCCTCGTCGAAGGCGCGCATGCCTGGCTTCACACCGCTGAGCACCGTGGCCTGGTAGAACAGCCGATCGTGATCGCCGCCGGCCTCCAGTCGAGCCCCGGCGAGCAAGGTGTCACTGACGATGTCGTGCACCCGTTGCAACTGCCGTTGATTGATCAGTGGCCCCATGGCGGCTTCTTCCCGGGCGGCGTTGCCGAGGGTCATGCCCTGGGCCTTTTCCACCAGTTTGCGGGTCAGCTCGGCGGCGATGGATTCATGGGCGAGGATCAGCCCGGTGGCCATGCAGATCTGCCCTTGGTGCAGCCAGGCGCCCCAGGCCGCGTTCCGGGCCGCGAGGTCGAGATCGGCGTCTTCGAGAATGATCAGTGGGTTCTTGCCGCCCAACTCCAGGGCGACCTTCTTCAGGTTGCGCCCGGCCACTTCAGCGACCTTGCGACCGGCACCGGTGGACCCGGTAAAGGCGATCATCCGCACATTAGGGTCGCGGCACAGCGCCTCCCCGGCATCCGCCGCGCCGGGCAACACTTGCAACAAGCCCTTGGGCAGGCCTGCCACTTCGAACAGCCGGGCGATGAGGAAACCGCCACTCACCGGGGTCTGCGGATCCGGCTTGAGCACCACCGCGTTGCCCGCGGCCAGGGCCGGCGCGACGGAGCGCATGGACAGTACCAGGGGAAAGTTGAAGGGCGAAATCACCCCAACCACGCCATGGGGCTGGCGCCGCGCATAGGACAGGCGCCCTGCCTCGCTGGGCAGGACCACCCCATGGGCCTGGGACAGCAGGCCGGCGGCCTGATGCAACAGCACAATGGCTTCGCGCACTTCATGCTGGCCCTTGAACAGCGCGGCACCGGTCTCCCGGGCCACGTACAGCGCCAGTTCGTCGAAGGACTGCTCAGCCGCGTCGGCGGCCTTGCGGAAAATCGCCGCCCGTTGCCGCGGGCCCAGCGCCGCCCACGCCGGCTGCGCCAGGGCGGCGTCGCGACTGGCCTTGGCAATGTCGGCGGTGTCGGCCATGGCACAGCGCATGAGCCGTTCACCGGTGGCCGGTTCGATGATCGATTGCAGCGGGCCCGAGGCAGGCACCCAGTCACCGTTGAAGACACATTCCGATTCGATCACCTGGGACAGCAGGTGGCTTTTGGGTGCAGACATTTAACACTCCCGGCTCTTTGTTGTTGTCATCGTTTGCCGCACCTGGAAGGTATCGACGCAAACGCCGTGCAAGTGCTTGAGCAAGCGCTGTGCCGATTTTACCCACGGGCCTTGATAAACCTGGTGCAAGGCTCTGGCTCAAGGTTCTTCGCCAGGCATGACGCACAGGGCGCCTCCGCAGACCTGGCCGTTGGCCAGCGGCCGCTTGTTCATTTGATAAAGTTATGCTTAATAACTATCTCGCCAGGTGATCATTTCGATCACCCCGTCATCAGGGGCATAACAATGAATAATCCCCACTGCCAGTTGCCGGATCACCGGATCGCCACCGAACATTTCCATCCACGGGGTGATAGCAACGAGTTGAGCGACAGCAGTTCGCCCACGCCGGCAGAACTCACCGCATGCCTGTTTTTCTCCCCCGACGATGGCCGCATCTGGCTCAACGACCAGCGCATGCTGCTGTTGCACAGTTCCTCCTTCGGTGCGTTGCGCCGGGAAATCATCGAACGCCAGGGGTTGGAGCAGGCCCGAGGCATGCTCACCCGCACCGGTTATTCCTCCGGCGCCCGCGACGCCCGGCTGATTCGCGAACGCTGGCCCCACGCCGACGCCGCGGCGGTGTTTCGCGCCGGCACGCATCTGCATACACTCGAAGGCATGACCAAGGTCGAGCCGCTGCATTTCAAGTTCGACGCCGATTCGGGATTCTATGAGGGGGAGTTTCTCTGGCATCACTCCTGCGAGGCCGACGAACATGTCGCCGCCTATGGCACCGGGCAGGATCCGGTGTGCTGGACCGAGCTGGGCTACGCCATCGGTTTCGTCAGCGGGCTGTTCGGACAACTGGTGGTCTTTCGCGAAGTGGAATGCCGGGGCATGGGCCACGAACGCTGCCGAGTCGTCGGCAAGACCGCTGAACAATGGGGTGACATCGAGCAGGACCTGAATTACCTCAACGCCTCTCCGCCGACCATCGTCGCCCGCGCCGACACGCCATCCGACAGCGTGGCCGGAACCGTCCCGTTGCCGGACAGCGAACAGCCACTGATCGGTGCCAGCGCCGCCTTCAACGCCGCGACCCAGGCTTTGCAACGGGTGGCCTTGACCCCTGCCACCGTGCTGGTCAGCGGCGAATCCGGCGTGGGCAAGGAGATGTTCGCCCGCCAATTGCACCAGCTGAGTCGCCGACGTGAGGGGCCGTTCATCGCCCTCAACTGCGCGGCCATCCCCGACAACCTGATCGAGGCTGAACTGTTCGGCGTCGAGCGCGGGGCCTATACCGGCGCCACTCATTCACGCCCCGGTCGTTTCGAGCGCGCCCACGGCGGCACGCTATTCCTGGATGAAATCACCTGCCTGAGCCTGGCCGGGCAAAGCAAGTTGCTGCGTGCCTTGCAGGAGCGGGAAGTCGAACGGGTCGGCGGTGGCCACGGCATCAAGGTCGACGTACGGGTCGTGGCAGCCACCAACATCGACCTGCGCAAGGCCGTGGCGGACGGCGCATTCCGTGAAGACCTGTTCTACCGGCTCAACGTCTACCCCATCGCCCTGCCACCTTTGCGCGAACGCCGCGATGACATACCGTTGCTGATCAACGCCTTTCTCACGCGCTTTTGCCAGGAATACGGCCGCACGCCGATGGGCCTGACCATGCGCGCCTTGAAGGTGCTGTTGCGCTATGACTTTCCGGGCAACGTGCGGGAATTGCAGAACCTCATCGAACGGGGCCTGATCGCCAGCGAAGAAGGCCAGGCCATTGACCTGGTCCACCTGTTTCGCAATGAGCAATTGCCGGTGGACGCCTACTCGGTGGACCATCTCGGCGGCCTCTCGCCGATGGGCCTGGCCGCCCACGATGCCGGGGAAAAACCGGCGCTGCTCCAGTCCCTCAGCCAACTGGACGCGGACTTCTCCATTGACGGCCTGGAATCACGCCTGATCAACGAAGCCCTGCAACTGAGCAACGGCAACCTTGCGGCGGCCGCACGCTCGTTGGGGCTGAGCCGGGCGCAGTTCGCGTATCGATTGAAGAAGCATCAAAAAGGTGCCCCAGACTAAACACCGAACCTGGGAGATGCTGCAAAGGTAGGTCTTGGGCCCGCATCGCGACCCAGCGGGAGCAAGCTCCCTCGCCACGGGTGTGTGGACGGCCTTAAGTGAACGACATTACCTGTGGGAGCGAGCTTGCTCGCGATGGCGGTGGGTCGGCCGCATTGAAGTTGAATGTGCCGTCGTCATCGCGAGCAAGCTCGGCTCCCACAGGGGTTACCGGGTGGCGGCTCCGTCAAACAGGGCAAAAGCGCCCCGCCGATACTCGCTGGGGGTCTGGTTCATCTCGATGCGGAAATGCCGGTTGAAATTGGACAGGTTGTTATAGCCCACTTCAAAACAGATGTCGGTCACCGGCATCTCACTCTGCAACAGCAAACGGCAGGCGCGCTGGACCCGCAGCTTGCGCATCAAGTCGATGAAACCGTGCCCGGTGATGCGCTTGAAGAACCGCGAGAAGCCCGGCTCGCTCATGTCCAGTTGACGGGCGATCACCGACAGGCGCAGGTCGCCGGTGAGTTCGGCGTGCAGGTACTCGAACGCTTTGTGAATGCGCTCGGAACTGCGCGCATCGAGGGTCGGCGCATAGCAAGGGCTCGCCAGGCTCAGGGCCTCGTCGCCGGGAGCTTGATTGAGGGTGTGGAGCAGTTCCAGGAACAACGTCAATCGCGCCAGCCCTTGGGCCGGACCGATGGCCTCCAGCAGGTGCGCGGCCTGCCCTGCCGTATTGCCAGCGAAGGCCAGGCCACGTCGGGCGCGTTCGAACAGCCCCTGCAGGTCCCCCAGTTCAGGCAGGGTGCGACGCAAGGCCAGCAGCGTGGCGCCGTCGAATTGCAACACCACGTCGCGCCCGGCCAAGTGCTCCTCCGGCGCCAGGTCGCCCATCCAATCGTGGGGCAAGTCCGGACCAATCATCGCCACATGGCCTGGGCCGAACGGGCCAATATAATCCCCCGCCAACAGTTTGCCGCTGCCCTGGCGGATCAAGTGGATTTCAAATTCAGGATGATGGTTCCAGCGCGCCAACGGGTACGGGTAGTCGTGCTCGTACCAGCGAAAACTGTGTTCGGGCTCGGGCAGGATGACTTCCAGTTCGGCCGGTCGCAGCTCGAACAGGGGCGTTCTGTGATCAGGCATGTCGCGCCTCTTTTATCGTTATACCGGGCACCTTACGCCGAGTGCGCAGCGCTTCGCCAGCCTCGGCCTGCCCGCCCACCGATACTTTTTTAACCCGGACAGGAGACACCAGCACAAGTTAAAAAAGTACCACCTCACCATCCTGCGCGGATTTGTCGGTTTTCAACGGCACTGCTGTAATCGGTCTGCCATCGCCATTTGATGATTACGAAGCTGATTACCCTCTGATGCCATTGCAGCAAGGACCAAGCCCCATGAAACGACTGGAAGGAAAAAGTGCCCTGGTGACCGGCGCCGCCCGGGGTATCGGCAGGGCGTTTGCCCAGGCCTACATCGAAGAAGGCGCCACGGTGGCGATTGCCGACATCGACCTTGAGCGCGCCCAAGCCACCGCCGCCGAATTGGGCGACAGCGCCTACGCGGTCAAAACGGACGTGACCGATCAAGCTTCCATCGACCAGGCCATCGCGGCCGTGGTGGCCCGGGCGGGCAAGCTGGATATCCTGATCAACAACGCCGCGCTGTTCGATCTGGCGCCCATCGTGGACATCACCCGCCAAAGCTACGAGCGGCTGTTTTCCATCAACGTCGCCGGCACGCTGTTCACGCTACAGGCGGCGGCGCGGCAGATGATCCTCCAGGGCCATGGCGGACGGATCATCAACATGGCCAGCCAGGCCGGCCGGCGGGGCGAGGCCCTGGTGGCGGCCTATTGCGCCACCAAGGCGGCGGTGATCAGCCTGACCCAGTCCGCCGGGCTGGATCTGATCAAGCATCGGATCAACGTCAACGCCATCGCCCCCGGCGTGGTGGACGGCGAGCATTGGGATGGCGTGGACGCGCTGTTCGCCCGCCACGAAAACCTGCCGCAGGGAGAAAAAAAGCGCCAGGTCGGGCAACAGGTGCCCTATGGCCGGATGGGCACTGCGCAGGACCTCACCGGAATGGCGATTTTCCTGGCCTCGGCGGAGAGCGAATACGTGGTGGCGCAGACGTACAACGTCGACGGCGGTAACTGGATGAGCTAATAATCCGGGTTTTTATGGCCTTGAAACGACGGAAATGGACCTATTCGCTTGAAAATTGATCCCACTACTTGAGGATTGTCCCGAACGGTACCCAACGGTGCCGTTCCTAGGGATTTCAAGAGAGCGTGAATACCGTTGCCCCAGCGGGGCAAAAATTGCGCATCATAGGCGCCGTCCGCTCAAGGGAGATTTACATGCGTGCCATTTCATCCGTCATGGGTCTTGTCGTGCTGTCGCTGGGCCTGGTCTTCGCTACCAGCGCCACGGCCACCGAAGAGACGCAACTGGTCGAGTCCATCAACCTTTATCGCAGCCAATCCCAAAGCTGTGCCGGCCAGGCCTCGCTGGAGTTGCCGCCGCTGGCCATGGACTCCCGGCTGATCCTGTCGGCCAGTGGCATCGGCGACCTGCAACAGGCGCTGGCGCGGGCGGCCTATCCCATGGTCAACGTACAAGCCATCAGCCTGTCCGGGCCGCGCGATGCGCAATCGGCCATGAAAGCCGTGCAGGAAAGCTTCTGCCAGGTGGTGCTCGACCCGCAGTTCGTCGACATCGGCGTCAGCCGCCTGGATCGCGAATGGCGCATCGTGCTAGCGCGCCCGTTGTTGTCGGCGCGCCTGGGTGATTGGCAAGCCGAAGGCCAGAAACTGCTGAAGCTGATCAACAGCGCCCGCGCCCAACCACGTCGCTGCGGCACCGAAGCCTTCGCCGCCACCACGCCGCTGGCCTGGAACGCCACCTTGGCCCTGGCCGCCGTCACTCACACCCGGGCCATGGCCAACAACAATTTCTTCGACCACAAGGACCGCGACAACCGCACGCCGGGCGACCGCGCCGAACTGGCGGGCTATCTGGGCCAATTGATCGGCGAGAACATCGCCGCCGGACAAGACACCGCGCTCAAGGTCGTGGACGGCTGGCTGGCCAGTCCGGGGCATTGCGCCAACCTGATGAACCCGCAGTTCCGCGAATTGGGCGCCGGGTATGCGACCGATCCGAAAAGCGATGCCGGGATTTATTGGACGGCGATGTTTGGCACCCAGTAGCACCGGCACCGGCGCCATCGCGAGCAAGCTCGCTCCCACAGGGCTCAGTGCCTCAATAGGGGAACGAGCCTGCTCGCGATTCAATGCCCCCCGAAGATCAACGACCGATGCACGCCTGAGCCCGCCCTCACCCCGTCTCCCACCGACAGCGCCACCGAACCGAAGGGCATGGCCGCGTCGCCACAGGCGAACACCCCTGGCACGCTGGTTTCCCGGGTCATGTCGCTCTGGATGAACGCCCCCATCGGCCCGTCCTCGAACTTACAACCCAGGGATTCGGCCAACGGACTGGCGACGCGGGTGCGAGGCAGGACAAACAGGCCATCGATGCTCACCACTCGACCATCGGCCAGCACCACGTCGGCCCGGTCGCCTTCGATGCGCTCGACGTGCTCGGGCACCAGCGTGACCCCGCGTCGTTCCAGGCTGGCGCGCTGCTCAGGGTCGGGCTCGAACACGCCGCGGGTGAAGAACGTGGTCGGGCCCCAGTCCGGAAGCATCAGCGCATGATGCAAGGACATTTCCGAGGTCGCCAGCACGCCGATGGGCCCTTGCTCCAGCTCATAGCCATGGCAATACGGACAATGAAACACGCTCTTGCCCCAGCGCTGCGCCAGCCCTTCCACGTCGGGCAGCTCATCGATCACACCGGTGGCCAGTAGCAGCCGACGGGCATCGAAACGCTGCCCGTCGCTCGTTGCCAGAGTAAAGCCGTCCGCCATCCGGCTGGCGCTGATCGCGGTGTCCGATACCCATTCCACGGTCGGATAGGCCATCAGTTGGCGGCGCGCATCCTCGGTGATGTCCCCGGGAGCCCGCCCATCCTGGCCGAGAAAGCCATGGGAGCTGGCAGCGAAGCGATTGCGACGCTGGCCGGCATCGATCACCAATACCTTGCGCCGGGCACGCGCCAGTTGCAGGGCTGCGGACAAACCGGCGTAGCTGCCGCCTACGATGATGACGTCATGGCGCATGATCATTCTCCAAGAAAGATTTCGATGGGTGCGGCAAAGTCACGACACATCGTAAGTTTCTTGAAAAGGGTCTGTCAACGATCTCGTAACTTTTGCAATTACAGGCGATACTCACACCCGCCTCCGCCACGGAATACCGCAACGATCATGAGAACCGACACCCGCCTGTCCCGCATGCTGCATGTGCTGATCCACATGGACCGCCACCAGCAATCCGCCACCTCCGATACCATTGCGCAGATGCTCGGCACCAACCCGGTGGTGGTGCGTCGGACCATGGCCTTGCTCAAGGAAAAAGGCTATGTCACGTCGGAAAAAGGCCATCGCGGCGGCTGGACCTTGAGCAAGCCGCTGTCGGAGATGACGTTACTCGATATCCACCAGGCCTTGGGCAGCACGTCGATCTTCGCCATCGGCCTGTCCACCGATCATCCGCAATGCCTGGTGGAGCAAGCGGTGAACGCGGCGTTGACGGATGCGTTCGATGAGGCCCAGGCGTTGCTGCTCAAGCGTTTGGGGGCGATTAGCCTGGCGCAGTTGGCGGAGGATTTTGATGTGCGGTTTCGACAGGTTTGCGCAGAGGACGGGGCTAACCTTTCGCGGATGGGGCATTGATGTTGGTGGGTGTAGCGCTATCGCGAGCAAGCTCGCTCCCACAGGGTTAACCGGACCAAAAAAAACGCCGCTCGATGAGCGGCGTTTTTGTACCTCACCAGACAATGTCCGGCTTACAGCGCCATGTCAGCCGCTGGGTTGGCTTCACGGGCAGCGGCCGGCTTGGCCGGTGCCGCAGGGGCGCCTGGTTTGCCGATGGCCGGTGGCGGGTCCAGTTGCAGGACCTCGCTGGTGTAGGCCCATTCCTGGGCGACACGCTCTGGGCTGTCGTTGAGCTTGGTGCCGTAGCTCGGCACGATCTGACGCAGTTTTTCCTGCCAGGCCGGGCTGGCGACCTTGTCCTTGAAGACCTTCTCAAGCACAGTCAGCATGATCGGTGCAGCGGTCGAGGCGCCAGGCGAAGCACCCAGCAGGCCGGCGATGCTGCCGTCCTGGGAGGCAACCACTTCGGTGCCGAGTTTCAGGACGCCGCCCTTCTCTTCGTCACGCTTGATGATCTGCACGCGCTGGCCGGCCTGCCACAGGCGCCAGTCTTCCTGCTTGGCCTCCGGGAAGTACTCTTTCAGGGCGTTGAAGCGATCTTCATCCGACAGCATCAGCTGGCCGGCCAGGTATTCGACCAGTGGATACTGTTCGATACCGACCTTGGTCATCGGCCACATGTTGTGGGTGGTGGTACTGGTCAGCAGGTCGAAGTACGAGCCGTTCTTCAGGAACTTGGTGGAGAACGTTGCGAACGGGCCAAACAGGATCACGCGCTTGCCATCGAGCACACGGGTATCCAGGTGTGGAACCGACATCGGCGGTGCGCCCACCGAAGCCTTGCCATACGCCTTCGCCAGGTGCAGTTGGGCAACGGTCGGGTTTTCGGTGACCAGGAACGAACCACCCACCGGGAAACCTGCGTATTCACGGGCTTCCGGGATGTCTGACTTCTGCAGCAGGTGCAATGCACCGCCACCGGCGCCGATGAACACGAACTTGGCGTCGGTCTCGGTTTCGGTACCGTCTTTCAGGTTCTTGTACGAAACGCGCCAGGTGCCGTCTTCGTTGCGGGTGATGTCTTCCACTTCGCTGGACAGCTTGAGGGAGAAGTTCGGCTTGGTTTGCAGGTAAGCCGCGAATTGACGGGTGATTTCGCCGAAGTTCACGTCAGTACCCAGGGGACTCCAGGTGGCCGCGACTTTCTGGCTCGGGTCACGCCCTTGCATCATCAGCGGAACCCACTTGCTGATCTGCTCGCGATCTTCGGAATACTGCATGCCGGCGAACAACGGGCTGGCCTGGAGGGCTTCGTAGCGCTTCTTCAGGAACGCGATGTTCTCGTCGCCCCACAAAAAGCTCATGTGCGGCGTGGAGTTGATGAACGAGCGCGGGTTTTTCAGCACACCGCTCTTGACCTGCCAGGACCAGAACTGGCGGGAGATCTGGAAGGCTTCGTTGATTTCGATGGCCTTGGAGATATCGACCTTGCCGTTCTTGTCTTCCGGCGTGTAGTTCAGTTCAGCCAGCGCAGAGTGACCGGTACCGGCATTGTTCCAGCCGTTGGAGCTCTCTTCGGCAACACCGTCCAGGCGCTCGACCATTTCCATGGTCCAGCCCGGCTCCAGCTCATTGAGCCAGACGCCGAGTGTCGAGCTCATGATGCCCCCACCGATGAGCAAGACATCCACTTTTTTTGGCTCGGCGGCGTGCGTGGTCGCAAGACCCATCGCCATCGCCAGGCCCAGTAGCGCCGTGTGTGTTTTCTTCAACATGTGTGTATCCCTAGGATGGAACGCCATTCCGCCCTCCGGTCCTGATCAAGGATAGACCACATCCACGGCCAGCAAAGCCAGGGGGATGGGATCGAGACGGACTGGAGGATGGACCTACAGGGCCGAGCAGATTCGTCGGCCTCTCGTTTATGTCTCTCCGGCGCTGACTTCTTGTAGGTCTTGGCTTCAGCTGGGTGAGGGACGCGGTAAACGGTGCTCATCGGGCTTGGCGTGGCCGTGCCCGATTGTCGCAGCGGGGGGGAGTTTACATAAGGAAATAAACAGACCGAAGCGCATTTTTACATTCTTGGCAAAAACGCCGACCAAATGACGGCATTTTAATGGCCCTCGCGACGGATTCGTGTAGAGCTGTCGAGTGTAACGAGGCTGCGATCTTGCCCTGGCCGCTTGAGTCCTAAGCGGATGAATTAAAGCATCGCAGCCTCGCTGCACTCGACAGCTCCTACAGAGTATCTACAACACAAACCTATCCGAGCATCTGACTCAACACCGCCCGCAACTTGCCAGGCTTGACCGGTTTGTTGAGTAGCGGTGCATCCAGCTTGCGCAAGGCGCGGCGGCACTGGTCGCTGCGGTCGGCGGTGATGATCACCGCCGGAATCGTCTGGTGGAAATGCTCGCGCAGGTGCTTGACCACTTCGCAACCCACGACCCCATGATCCAGGTGGAAATCCGCCAGGATCAGCTCCGGCGCCCGGCCTTGCAGCACATCAAGGGCGCCCGCCTCGTCGGTGGCGGTCAACACGTCGCAGCCCCATTGCCCCAACAGCGCGGCCATGCTTTGCAGGATGCTCAGCTCATTGTCGATCACCAACAAGCGCCGCCCAGGCAGCGGGTTCCCGGCGACCGCCTGTACCGGGGCCTGCGACACGGGCAGTGGTTTTTCACTGGACAGCGGCACCTCGATACTGAATACCGAGCCCCGTCCCGGCCGCGAACGCACCTGCACCCGGTAGCCGAGAATATGGGCGATGCGTTCGACGATCGCCAATCCCAGGCCCACGCCTTTGCGATCCGCCGCCCGGCCGACGTCCAGTTGGTTGAATTCGAGGAAAATCGATTCCAGGCAATCGGCGGCGATCCCCCGCCCCGTGTCCCAGACTTCCAGGCTCAAGTGCCCTCCCCGGCGCCGGGCCGCCAGGAGAATGCCGCCCCGGTCGGTGTAGCGGAAGGCGTTGCTCAGCAGGTTGCGCAGGATACGACTGATCAATCGCAGGTCGGTCAGCACCGCTTCGTCCCCAAACCGTACTCGCAGCTCCAACCCGGCGGCACCGGCCACCGATTGAAACTCCGACACCAGCGGTCCCAGCAACTCATCCAGCCGATATGGCGCCAGGTCGGGTTTGACGGCGGCCTGATCCAGCCGGGAAATGTCCAGCAGGTCGGTGAGCAGGTCTTCGGCGCCTTCAAGCGCCTGGTGGGTGCGTTCGACCAGCACATGCTCGGCGGCAGGCAGTTCGCGTTCACGCAACGTAGAGATCAGCAAGCGAGCCGCGTTGAGTGGCTGCAACAGGTCATGGCTGGCGGCGGCCAGGTATTTGTCCTTGCTGCGGTTGGCGGCTTGGGCGACATCCCGGGCATCGCGCAATTGCTGCTCTACCCGTTCGCGCTGGGCAATCTGCTGCTGCAGGTTGTGGTTGGCCTCCAACAGCGCATCGGTGCGCTCGGCCACCCGCTGCTCCAGTTGGTCGTTGAGCTGTTGCAGGTGTTGCCGGGCCTGTTCCAGCTCGTCGAGGCGCGCCGTCAGTTCCGGATAATGACTCTTGCGCGTCGAGTGATTGCCCAGCCCCAGCAGTCCCTCCAAGGCTTTTTGCAGCTCGTCAGAGTGCTTCGCCATAGACGACCTCGACATCCCGCTGGCTCGACTCCCGAGGATTGGTGAGGATGCATGGGTCGTGCATCGCATGTTGCGACAGGAACGGGATGTCCGAGGTGCTCACGCCGTGCAGGCCCAGGGTCTCGTGGAAGCCGATGGTGTGCTTGAGGGCAATAAGGTGCTCCACCAGCCGGGTGCGGATCTGCCGGTGATTGAGCCCCCGGCAATCGATGCCCAGGGTCTCGGCAATCACCTTGAAACGCTCCGGTGCCGAGTTGTAGTTGAACGCTACCACGTGCTCCACCAATACCGCGTTGCACAGGCCATGGGGCAAATCGAGGAACCCGCCCAGGCTGTGGGACATCGCGTGCACGGCCCCGAGGATCGCGTTGGAGAACGCGAGCCCGGCCTGCATGCTGCCCAGCATGATTTTTTCCCGCAGGGCGATGTCCGCCGGATTGGCGATCATCTGCACCAGGTTGCCATTGATCAGGCGCATGGCTTCCAGGGCATGGGGGTCGGTCAATGGGCCGTGACCGGTGGACACGAACGCCTCGATGGCATGCACCAGCGCATCGATGCCGGTACAGGCGGACAGGAACGGGTCCATGCTCAGGGTGGTTTCCGGGTCGATCAGCGACACGTCCGGTACCGCCGCCTTGCTGACGATGGAGAATTTCATGCGTTCTTGCTGGTTGGAGATGATCACGAATTGCGACACGTCAGCCGACGTCCCCGCCGTGGTGGGTATCAGGATCAGCGGCGGGCTGGGCACGTTCAGGGTGTCGACGCCTTCGAACTCGAGGATATTGCGACCGTGGGCAACGACAATGCCGATGCCTTTGCCGCAATCCATCGGGCTACCACCGCCCACCGCGACGATGACATCGCAATGGTTTTCCCGGTAAAGGTCGGCCCCGAGCATCACTTCCTCGACCCGCGGATTGGGCGAGACCGCGCTGTAGATGCAGTAATCGATACCTTGGGCCTGGAGACTGGCTTCGACGTCGGCCACCCAACCGGCAGCGATGACTCCGGGATCGGTGACGATCAGCACTTTGCGTGCCCCGAAGGTCTTGGCGTAGTTGCCGACATTGTGCCGACAACCGGCACCGAACATGATTTCAGGAGAAACGAACTTGCGCAGCGGGCTGAGGCTCATCTTTTCAGTTACGTGGCTCATCGGTAAGCCTGTTGTTATTGTCAGGGGATACCTTGAGCCTAAAGCATCCCGCTGTGAATGCAATCAGACCAATGGGTAGCCCGGCCTGAATGTCCCAGGCCGGGCCGGCACTCATCGGTTGGCGAAGTACATCGTCACTTCAAAGCCGATACGCAGGTCGGTGTACGCGGGTTTAGTCCACATGGGTCTTTCCTCTTCTTGTACCGGGCCATTCCGGCAAGGTCATTAATGCACGCCACGCCTGGGGTTCGAATGCTACTTTCGAAGCGGTGGATGGGGTGCGTTGGTATGGGAGTGGATGACATGCCACTACATACCCCTTGTGGGAGCGAGCTTGCTCGCGATGAGGTCGGGGCATTCAACACTGATGTTGACTGATCGGCCGCTATCGCGAGCAAGCTCGCTCCCACAGGATGTAGTGCTGTGTTATCGGGTTAGAAGAACCCCAACGGATTGATGTCGTAGCTCACCAGCAGGTTCTTGGTCTGCTGATAGTGGTCGAGCATCATCTTGTGGGTTTCACGCCCCACGCCGGACTTCTTGTAGCCACCGAACGCGGCGTGGGCCGGGTACAAGTGGTAGCAGTTGGTCCACACACGACCGGCCTTGATCGCCCGGCCCATGCGGTAGGCGCGGTTGATGTCGCGGGTCCACAGGCCGGCGCCCAAGCCAAATTCGGTGTCGTTGGCGATGGCCAGGGCTTCGGCTTCGTCCTTGAAGGTGGTGACGCCCACCACCGGGCCGAAGATTTCTTCCTGGAACACGCGCATTTTGTTGTGGCCCTTGAGCAGGGTCGGCTGGATGTAGTAACCGCTCGACAAGTCCCCTTCCAGGTGCTCGGCCGCACCGCCGGTGAGCAATTCGGCACCCTCTTCCCGAGCAATTTCCAGGTACGAAAGAATCTTGTCGTACTGCTGCTGGGAGGCTTGGGCGCCGACCATGGTGTCGGTGTCCAACGGATTACCGCGCTTGATCTTGGCGATTTTCTTCATGACTTCGGCCATGAACGGTACGTAGATCGACTCCTGTACCAGCGCCCGGGATGGGCAGGTGCAGACTTCGCCTTGGTTGAAGAACGCCAGCACCAGGCCTTCAGCGGCTTTTTCGATAAACGCTGGCTCAGCCTGCATGATGTCTTCGAAGAAGATGTTCGGCGACTTGCCGCCCAGCTCCACGGTGGACGGGATGATGTTCTCGGCGGCGCATTTCATGATGTGCGAGCCGATCGGGGTGGAACCGGTGAAGGCGATCTTGGCGATGCGCTTGCTGGTGGCCAGGGCTTCACCGGCTTCGCGGCCAAAACCATGGACGATATTCAGCACGCCAGGTGGCAGCAGGTCGGCGATCAGTTCGATGAACACAGTGATCGACAGCGGTGTCTGCTCCGCCGGCTTGAGCACGACGCAGTTACCGGCGGCCAGGGCCGGGGCGAGTTTCCAGGCAGCCATCAGCAGCGGGAAGTTCCACGGGATGATCTGCCCGACCACACCCAGCGGCTCGTGGAAATGATAGGCCGTGGTCAGTTCGTTGATCTCCGCAGCCCCACCTTCTTGGGCACGGATGCAACCAGCGAAGTAACGGAAATGGTCAGCCGACAGCGGCACGTCGGCATTGAGGGTTTCGCGTACAGCCTTGCCGTTGTCCCAGGTTTCTGCAACGGCGAGGGCTTCCAAGTGCTGCTCGATGCGGTCGGCGATTTTCAGCAGCACCAGGGAACGGTCCTGCACCGAGGTCTTGCCCCAGGCGTCGGCGGCAGCATGGGCGGCATCCAGGGCCTTGTCGATATCCGCGGCGTTGGAGCGCGGGAATTCGGCAATGACTTCGCCATTGACCGGGGACGTGTTGGTGAAGTACTCGCCGTTGACCGGTGCGACGAATTCGCCGCCAATGAAATTGCCATAGCGCGGCTTGAAGGAAACGACGGCGCCTGGGGTTCCGGGTTGTGCATAGATCATGATGGGCCTCTGCCTGGTCGATGCCTGTCACGGGACAGGCGATAGGCCGATGGTAGAGAGCCCCGCCGGCCGGACGAATGCGTCGTTGGCAGGGGGGACTCTCGTTATTTGGTCGTAGGTTTTGCTGCGATCCGAAGATGAACCGGGCTTTTTTGTGGGAGCGAGCTGGCTCGCGATGAGGTCGGCACCTCCAGCATGGAGGGTGGCTGATCGACCGCTATCGCGTGCCAGCTGGCTCCCACAGGTTCGCTATTTGCCAAGGTTGGCTCAGCGCTTGGCGACAAGCTCTTTGGGCAACTTGAAGGTCCAGAGCATGCCGCCCTGGTTGAAGTCCTTCACACGCTTGGCCACTTCGCCGCCCCACAGCGGCACCGCGCCGCCCCAGCCGGAAACCACGGAGACATATTGCTCGCCGTCCATTTCCCAGGTGATGGGCGAACCGAGCACGCCGGAGCCGGTCTGGAATTCCCAGACCTTTTCCCCGGTCTTGGCGTTGAAGGCCTGCAGGAAACCTTCAGGCGTGCCGGTGAACACCAGGTTGCCCTTGGTGGTCAGTACTCCGCCCCACAGCGGCGCGAAGTTCTTGTGGCGCCAGACTTCCTTGCCGGTCTTTGGATCGATGGCCCGCAGCACGCCGATGTAATCTTCGTTCAGCGGCTTGATGGTGAAGCCAGCGCCGAGGAACGCCGCGCCTTTCTTGTAGGCGATGCCTTCGTTCCAGATGTCCATGCCCCACTCGTTGGACGGCACGTAGAACAGGCCAGTGTCCTGGTTGTAGGCCATGGGCATCCAGTTTTTCGCGCCAAGGAAGGCCGGCGCCACGAACACCGAACTGCCCTTGGCTTCGCTGCCCGGCGCACCCGGACGGCTGGCCTCGTTGTAGATCGGCCGTCCGTCCTTGTCCAGGCCGGTGGCCCAGGTGATCTTGTCGACAAACGGGAAGCCGCGGATGAATTTGCCGTTGGTGCGGTCGAGCACGTAGAAGAAGCCGTTACGGTCGGCGGTGGCCGCCGCCTTGATGTCCTTGCCGCCTTCCTTGTAGTTGAACGAGATCAGTTCGTTGACGCCGTCATAGTCCCAGCCGTCGTGCGGCGTGCTCTGGAAGTGCCATTTGATGGTGCCGTCGTCCGGGTTCAGGGCCAGACGCGAGGAGGAATAGAGGTTGTCGCCAGGACGCAGGTGGGAGTTCCAGGGCGCCGGGTTACCGGTGCCGAACAGCAACAGGTTGGTTTCCGGGTCGTAGTAACCGCCCAGCCAGGGTGCGGCACCGCCGGTTTTCCAGAGATCGCCCGGCCAGGTCTTGCCCGCCTCGCCGCCGGAGATACCGTTCTCGACCGCCTTGCCATCCTTGTAGACGTAGCCCATGTGACCTTCCACGGTCGGACGGGTCCACAGCAGTTCGCCATTCTTCGGGTCGTAGGCGCTGATCTGGCCCACCACGCCGAACTCGCCACCGGCCACGCCAGTGATCAGCTTGCCGTTGACGATCAGCGGAGCGGCACTGATGGAATAACCTTCCTTGTGGTCGGCGACCTTCTTGCTCCAGACCACCTTGCCGGTGTCCTTGTTCAATGCCACCAGCTTGGCGTCGAGGGTGCCGAAGAACACCAGGTCCCCATACAAGGCCACGCCGCGGTTGATCACGTCGCAGCAAGGACGGATGTCATCGGGCAAGCGAGCGTCGTACTGCCACAGTTTCTTACCGGTGCGCGCATCCACGGCAAACACCCGCGAATAGGAACCGGTGAGGTACATCACCCCGTCCTTGATCATCGGCTGAGCCTGCTGGCCGCGCTGCTTTTCACCGCCGAAGGAAAACGCCCAGACCGGACGCAGATCCTTGACGTTGCTGACGTTGAGCGTGTCGAGGGGGCTGTAGCGCTGGCCCTGGACGCCCAGGCCATTGGTCACAATCTGCTCGGGGTTCTTTGGATCCTGGAGAATTTCCTGATCGGTCACGGCTGCAAGGGCCGAACCGGACAGCAGCATGGCACTGAGCAGCAGGCTCACGGCGAAGGGTTGGCGACGTGCGGGATGACTCATGACGGCTACCTCTGCGGTTATTGTTATACCCGGGAAATTTTCCCGGTCTGCCACTGATTCTTGGGCTCAGGGCCGCTGCCAACAATTGCCCGCTGTGTTGAGTTTTCTAGTTCCTTGGTACATGTGGGGCCGTTGCCTGTGTCCACAATTCCTGCGACGGGCCCATTTGTGGCGAGGGGATTTATCCCCGTTGGGGCGCGAAGCGGTCCTTTATCTTCTGCTGACGATCAGGGTGACTGGACTGGCTCATGGGACTGCTGCGCAGCCCAGCGGGGATAAATCCCCTCGCCACAGGGGTGTGTCTTCAGCCTGGGTCATGGGCATCCATCCGCTTCATGACAGCCCGCTCATAGCGCGGATAGAGATGACTGACACTACGAATCAACTCATACCGACTCAGGCTGATCCCGGCGAAGCGCTCGGGGATGGGGCTGCGGATCATCTCGGCCATGTCGTCGCCCCGGGCCGCGCCGTCGCGCATCAGTTGGTCGAGCCAGCCCAGGTAATCGCGCATCTGCGCAAAGGGTCGGGCGTCAGCCGCCACGGGGCCATGACCGGGCACGATCTGCTTCCAGGGCAAGGTCTGCAGGATGTCCAGGTCTTTGAGCCAGACCTCCAGCCCCGGGCTGTTAGGGGTGGTCAGGGCCCGTTCGTAGAACACCAGGTCGCCGGCGAACAACACGCCGGTGGTTTCGTCGAGGATTGCCAGGTCGGCCCCGGTATGCCCGGCCAGTTGCAACAGTCGCAAGGTGTGATTGCCCACCTTGAGCACACCGGGCGTCAACACTTGGGTGGGCAGCACCACCTCGGTGCCGCGCATCCAGTCGCCCACCAGGCGGTACATGTTTTCCGCCATGGCATCGCCCTGCTGCCGCAGCAACTCCGTGGTCCCCGCCAAGGCACCGATGGGCACTTCACTGAACGCCTGGTTGCCCAACACATGGTCGGGGTGATGATGAGTCAGCATGACCTGGACGACCGGCTTATCGGTGGTCGCCGCAATGGCTTGGCGCAGCGCCTCGCCGTAGCGCTTCGACGGCCCGGTGTCGATCACCACCACCCCGGCATCGGTGACGATGAAGCCGGTGTTGACGATGTTGCCGCCGTTGGCCTTGGCAAAGTTCTCGGTGCTGCCTTCCAGCAGCCAGGTGCCTTCGGCAATCTGCCGGGGCTTGAGTGAATAATCGGTGGCGGACCATGCCGGCAGGCACAGGCCAAGACAGATCAGTAACAGCCAGCGCATGGCGCGTTCCTTCTGGTCAGGGAATGGCCGCCTCGAACGCGTTGCCGCTGTTGTCGCGCAGCACTAGGCGGGTCTGTCCCGAGCCTTGGATATCGAAGCCCAGGTTGGGGTTTTCGCTGACCGCCGGGAACAGCTCCAGGCGCGCTAGCAGCTTGCCGTCGGCGTCCAACAGTTGCGCCTGGTTGATGAAGAATTCCGGGATGCCGCTCACCAGGCCGTTGTCCATGGGGTGGGCAATTTGCAGGCGCAAGCGACTCGAATCCCCTCGCGGGTAACGACCACCCAGCACCTCGCCCAGATGCTCCTCCCAACCCGGCTGGGTGCGCACCACGCTGGGCGCGGTACAGCCACCACCCGCCGCGTCGATCAGGGTCGAACCGACGTGCCAGCGGCCATCGCGGGTCTGTACGGCGGCCCGCAACGGCGTGGCTTGTTCGATGCGAATACGGATCGACAACCAGGGCAGCACCCGCTCCCCCGGTTGGAAGTCGACGATTTTCGGCAACGGATTCAGCTCGGCCCAGGCCAGCACCCGCACGACGTCGCCGGCAAAGGCCCGGGCATCGATTTCCAGTGGTACCTGGCGCGCGTCTTCGGCAAAGGGAGGCGCCAGCAGCCGTACCCGCTCGTCGAACACGAACGGCGCGTCCCCCAACAACTGCTTGTGATAAAAGGCCCACATCACCGACGGCACCGGATCCTTTCCTGACTCGACCGCCATCGCCAGCCACGGCAGGCACCACAACAGCAGGCCATACGCTCGCCAGTTCATCCCTGCGCTCCTATTGGTACATCTCGGGCACTTCGTAACGCAGGCCGTAATGGGCGTAGACAGCCTTGACGCTGCCGTCGCGGATCAAACCTTCCAGTGCCTCTTCCACCGCATAGGCCAATTGACGGTTGCTTTCATGCACCGCCATGCCGATTTCCCAGCGTTGCTTGCCCATGTTCGGATAGGCATTCTCCGCCAGTGCCAATTGCGGATCAGCCGCCTCATGCACTTGCCAGTCGATTTCCCCGCGCATGGCCATGACGGCGTCGACCTCCCCGGCTTGCATGGCCCCGAAGGCTTTGGCGACGCTGGGGTAATGGCGGGTCTTGGCACTGAGCATGCCGTTGAACACCGAGGTCAGGTAGAACGACGGCACGCTGTCGACTTCCACCCCGATGGGGTGTTGCTGGAACACCGCGACGCTGCCCACCGAATCCAGCCGGCGGCGGTCATACGCCACCTGCCAGCACTCCTGCTGATAAGGCCCGAACATCACCACCTGGGCGTTTTCCAGCTCACCGATGTCGTTGCGCTTTTGCACGTAGTCGTGATCGTACGGCACACGCATCATCAAGTCGGCCAGTTGTCGATCATGCAGCGGGCTGCTGCGCCAGATGTAATCCCGCAGATCGTCATCGAGCTTCTCGCCGGGCGGTGCCCACATCAGCGTCAGACGCACACCCAGGGCCTTCGCCAAGGCCTGGGCCAGTTCGACGTCGACGCCCCTGGGCTGGCCCTGGTCTTCGAAGCTGTAAGGGGCGAAGTCCTTGTAGACCGCCACCTTCAGTTCCCCGGCGGCAATCATCTGGTCGTAGCTGCGCACCTGGGCCTGAACCGCCTGGGCACCTAGCAACACGCAGCAGATTACCCAGGTGAACCAGCGCATGGCGATCACTCCTCGACGTGCACGCTGTCAAGATAGGTGCGCACCGCCCACAAGGCTTCCTGGCTCAGGTAATCGGCCATTTTCGGCATGTAGACCCGACCGTCGCGCACCGCGCCGTGGCGCACGCGCTCGACAAACCATTCGTCTCCGGCTTCGGCGGCGTCCAACATGCGCAGGTCGGGGGCGATCCCGCCGGACTTGGCTTCCAGGCCATGGCAGGCCGCGCAGTTCTGGTTGTAGGCCGAGGCGCCGATTTCCACGGCTTTTTCACGCTCGGGAGAATTGCGATACGGGTTCTGGGCAGCCCACCCATCAGCGTCCAATGGCAAGTTGCTGTCCTTGATCGGGGTCAGCCCCTTGGTTTCCACTGCCTGGGGCACTACGTTGCCATGGGCCCACGCGGAGCCTGCGCCGGTCAGCCCCATCAGTAATGCGGTAACGATGATGGCGTTGCGTTTTGTTGTCATTGTTATGCCCTCTGGATTGCACGCAAGACCTCTTGGCAGAGGCCGTGCCGTCATCTTAGGAACCCTGGGGCGCCAGCCGAATGCTGCTTTGGTGGCCGGGGTGTAGTTCCTTGGTAGCAGGCCATCCGACGCAAGTCGCAAAGACAGGCGGTTCGGGAAGTCTTCCCGGCAAGGGCGGGACTTTTTCCGTATCGGCCAGGCACCGGCGCGACCCAACCTAGTCAGGCCAAAACCTTCACTGGGAACTGCCACCATGAGAATAAAAACGCTACCCGCCCTCTCCGCCCTGACTGTTGCCTTGCTGCTGGCCGGCAGTCTGTCGCTGAGCCCCTTGGCCAATGCCGCGACGCCAGGGGTCAGTTGGGAAGACATTGCCAACGACCACCTGACCACCCAGGACGTGCTGCAATACGGCATGGGCACCAACGCCCAACGCTGGAGCCCGCTGGCCCAAGTCAACGACAAGAACGTCTTCAAGCTCACCCCGGCCTGGTCCTACTCGTTCGGTGACGAGAAGCAGCGCGGCCAGGAGTCCCAGGCCATCGTCAGCGACGGCGTGGTCTACGTCACCGGTTCCTATTCGCGGGTATTCGCCCTCGACGCCAGGACCGGCAAGCGCCTGTGGACTTACAACCACCGGCTGCCGGACAACATTCGCCCATGCTGCGATGTGGTCAACCGCGGCGCAGCGATCTATGGCGACAAGATCTACTTCGGCACCCTGGACGCACGCGTGGTCGCCCTGGATAAAAACACCGGCAAGGTGATGTGGAACAAGAAGTTCGGCGACCACGCCGGCGGCTACACCATGACCGGCGCCCCGGTGCTGATCAAAGACAAGACCAGTGGCAAGGTGCTGCTGATCCACGGCAGTTCCGGCGACGAATTCGGTGTGGTCGGGCAGTTGTTCGCCCGCGACCCGGACACCGGCGAAGAAGTCTGGATGCGCCCGTTCGTCGAAGGCCACATGGGCCGCCTCAACGGCAAGGACAGTACCCCGACCGGCGACGTCAAGGCGCCCTCCTGGCCCGACGACAAGACCACTGAAACCGGCAAGGTCGAAGCCTGGAGTCATGGCGGCGGCGCACCTTGGCAGAGCGCCAGTTTCGACGCCGAGACCAACACCATCATCGTCGGCGCGGGCAACCCCGGCCCTTGGAACACCTGGGCGCGCACGGCCAAGGACGGCAATCCCCACGACTACGACAGCCTCTACACCTCGGGCCAGGTCGGTGTCGACCCAAGCACGGGCGAGGTGAAGTGGTTCTACCAACACACGCCCAACGACGCCTGGGACTTCTCCGGCAACAACGAGCTGGTGCTGTTCGACTACAAGGACAAGGACGGCAAGGTGGTCAAGGCCACCGCCCACGCCGACCGCAACGGTTTCTTCTACGTAGTGGACCGCAACAACGGCAAGCTGCAGAACGCCTTCCCCTTCGTCGATAACATCACCTGGGCCAGCCACATCGACCTGAAGACCGGCCGCCCGGTGGAGAATCCCGGCCAGCGCCCAGCCAAGCCACTGCCCGGCGAAACCAAGGGCAAGCCGGTGGAAGTCTCGCCTCCGTTCCTCGGCGGCAAGAACTGGAACCCCATGGCCTACAGCCAGGACACCGGCCTGTTTTACGTCCCCGGCAACCAGTGGAAAGAGGAATACTGGACCGAAGAGGTGAACTACAAGAAAGGCTCGGCCTACCTCGGCATGGGCTTTCGTATCAAGCGCATGTATGACGATCACGTCGGCAGCCTGCGGGCGATGAACCCCACCACCGGCAAGGTGGTGTGGGAGCACAAGGAAGCGCTGCCGCTATGGGCCGGCGTGCTGGCGACCAAGGGCAACCTGGTGTTCACCGGCACTGGCGACGGATTCTTCAAGGCCTTTGATGCGAAAACCGGTAAGGAGCTGTGGAAGTTCCAGACCGGCAGCGGCATCGTCTCCCCGCCCATCACCTGGGAACAGGACGGCGAGCAGTACATCGGCGTGACCGTCGGCTACGGCGGCGCCGTACCGTTGTGGGGTGGCGACATGGCCGAACTGACCAAGCCCGTAGCCCAGGGTGGCTCGTTCTGGGTGTTCAAGATTCCGAGTTGGGACAAGGCAACCGCGCAGAAATAGCCCGATCCCACCTGAATCCTGATCGATACAACAATCCCCTGTGGGAGCGAGCTTGCTCGCGATGGCGCCGCGTCAGTCAACATCAATGCCGGCTGAACCACCGCCATCGCGAGCAAGCTCGCACCCACAATTGCCTGAGTTCATGTCATGAGATGCTTGTCATTGCTGCTCCTGTTCGTTGGCGCCTTTGCCAACGCCGACGACCTCGACACCCCGCTCACCCTCAACGGCTGCGTCATCGCCGAAGCCAGTCAATGCCCCGGCGCCAACCTGCGTGGCGCAAAACTGGCGAACCAGGACCTGCGCAAAATGAACCTCAGCGGTGCCGACCTGCGTGATGCCGATCTGCGGCACGCGCGGCTGGACCTGGCCAACCTAGAGAAAGCTCAGCTGCAGGGCGCCAACCTGACCCGCGCCAGCCTGCAACAAAGCAACCTGCGCCTGGCGGACTTCAGCGGCGCCACGCTCAAGGCGATCCAGGGCTGGGGGCTGTTCGCCCAGGGGGCGCAATTCCAGCGTGCCGACCTGAGCGCCGCCTACCTTCAGTTCGCTCGCTTGTCCGGCGCGCGGCTGCAGGGTGCTAACCTGCAGGCCGCTGACCTGGAGATGGCCTGGCTGAGCAAGGCCGACCTCAAGGGCGCCGACCTGCGCGACGCCAACCTGCAGGAGGCCAAGCTCGGCGAAAGCAACCTGGAACAGGCCAACCTGAGCGATTCTCGCCAGCACTATGGAAATTTCCAGGATGCGAACATGGAAGGCTGCACCGGCTGCCCGACTTCTTGGGATCAGTAAGGATTGCCACAGAACCCTGTGGCGAGGGGATAAATCCCCTCACCACCGTTGACCATCGCAGTGGAACCTGGGATTCACCCCGCTACCCGCACCACCCCCATATCAATCCCCAAGTGCACCAGCTCGGCATGGGAGCTGACCTGCAACTTGCTCTTGAGCAACGTCAGGTGGTTGGACACGGTCTTGGCGCTGATGCACAGCTGTTCGGCGATGGTGCGGGCGGGAGTGCCCTTGGCGAGCATGACGAAGATCTCCAACTCCCGCTGGGTCATGCATTGCAGGCGCGGGTCGACATCCTGCCGGGAGCTGGCGCAGGCCAGTTGCGTGGCCAGGGACTGTTCGATGTAGGCATGGCCGGCCAGCACTCGGCGTACCGCTTCCACCAGCACCTGGGGCGCCGAGTTCTTGGTCAGGTAGCCTGCGGCGCCGGCGTCCAATGCCTGGCGCACCAGCGGCAGCTCGTCGTGCATGCTGAAGAACAACACCCGCAATTGCGGCAGGCGCTGGCGCAACCGGCGGGTGGTTTCCAGACCACTGATACCAGGCAGGCCGAAGTCCATGATTACCAGGTGAGGCACCTGCTCCTGCACCTGGCTCAGCGCCTCTTCACCGGTGGCCGCTTCGCGGACCTGCAGGTCCGGCATCAGCACCCGCAACAGGCTGGCGTAGCCCTGCCGAACCACCGCATGGTCATCCACCAACAAAATGTTCATCACGCCTCCAGAGCAATATTCAAGGCCAGCGCCCAACCGGCGCCAGGCTGGCTGATGATGCGCAACTCCCCGCCCAGACTGCGCGCCCGTTCGGACATCGAGTGCAAGCCCACACCGGCGTGCGGTGGTTGCGTCGCACCGCGGCCGTTGTCGCGCACCAGCAAGCGCAGGCGCCCGGCGCGATGTTGCAAGCGAATCCGTACCTGCGTGGCACCGGCATGCCGGGCAACGTTGGTGAGTGCTTCCTGTAGCAAGCGATACAGGTGAGTCTTGTCCGATCCGGACATGGGCGGCAATGCTTCGTCGATCCGCAGCTGACAGGCGATGCCCTGGCTGGCCTGCCATTGCCCGGCCAATAGCCCGATGGCCTCGCATAACGGCAGGTGCTGCAACACCACCGGGTACAAGTCATGCACCAGCGCCCGGAAACCCTGTTGCAAATGCTCGCAATGGTCTTCGAGCTGGCTGACGGTCTGCTCCAGCGCCCGCGGTTGATCCATCACCAGGCGCAACAGGCAGGCGCGGGCACGAATGCCAGCCACGTATTGGCCCAGGTCGTCGTGCAGGGTCTGGGCCAGCCGGGTGCGCTCCTGCTCCTGCACGGCCAGCAAGGCCTGGGTGAGTCGGGCGTTATCGGCCTGGGCCTCGGCCAGGGCGGCGGTCATGCTATTGAAATGCCCCGCCAGTTGCTGCGCTTCCGGAACACCTTCAGTGCCCAGGCGCACCTGCAGGTTTCCGGCAGACACCTGACACAGAGCCTGCAGCAATTCATCGAGCAACCCCATGCCCCGGCGTACCGCCCAGCGAATCACCAACAGGCTGAGCGACAGCGCCAAGGCGCAGACGTACAACAGTTGCACCAACGAATCGAGAATCTCGTCGATCTCATCCCGCGGATCGACGGCAATCCAGGCCCGCCGACCGTCGGGCAACTCCACCACCTGGGCCGCGGGGCCGTCGTCCAGTAGCTGGCGGCCGAGCCAAGCTTTCATCCCGTCTTCGTCCGCAGGGAACCGTTCCCCTGGGGCCAGCCAACGGACCCGCACATGACGCAGGCTGCCGGTCAACCGCGGCTGAAGACTGGCCGGATCGCGCTCGGCGGTTTCACGCAGGTAATGCACCACCGACTCGGCCGATTGCAATTCTCGCTTCACATCGGCCATGGCCTGGTGCAACAGCAAGACGGCACAGGCCAGGGTGACCAGGGCGAAGAAGGCTGACACCCAGAGGTTGATGCGCCAGAGGGCTGACATGGCTAGTGTTCCATGGCCGGGATGAACTCACATTCCCAGCGCCGAAAACAAACCCCCTGTGGGAGCGGGCTTGCTCGCGAAAGCAATGGACCAGATTGCATCGTTGTAGACTGTACTGCCGTCTTCGCGAGCAAGCCCGCTCCCACAGGAGGCCCCGGTTGTTTACAGGTTTTGTGTCCATTACACATTCCTTGTTTTCCAGGCAGCCGATCAACCCCGATCAAACTCAGGATCAGCAGAAACGGCAACAGCAGGGCTTTGAAAATCCGCACAGTCTGTCCACTCCTGGTCGATGACGATTGCCTGCATCCTAAAACCCCGGCTTCCGAGGCGAGTTACTACCTTGGTACTGCCCCGGCGGTACTTTCTGCATATTTCCCCTGGGCCATAGCCTTCCTATGCTGGCGCTACCCGCAATGGAGGACGTCATGCGCCGGCTCGTCAGTTACGCCCTGGTTTTTCTGCTGGCAGCGGCGACCGCTCACGCGGGCGACGCCACGCCGCTGCAAGTGCGCATCGGCTACCTGGGTTATCACCCCGACCCGGGGCCGCTGCTGTCCAACGTCATTGCCGAACCGGCCGATGCCGGGTTGCGCGGCGCTGAGCTGGCGATCGTCGACAGCAACAGCACCGGGCGTTTTCTCCAGCACGACTATCGCCTGGAAAGCGCCAGCGTCGACAGTCCCGAAGCCCTGCTCCAGGCTGCCCGCGCCCAACACGACCAAGGCCTGCGGCTGTTCGTGGTCAATGCACCAGCCACCAGCCTGCGCGATCTCAGCGCCGCCCTGCCCGACAGCCTGCTGTTCAACGCCGGCAGCCCCGACGACAGCCTGCGCACCACCGATTGCCTGGGCAACGTGCTGCACAGCCTGCCCGACCGCGCCATGCTCGCCGATGCCCTGGTGCAGTTCAGCGTGGTGCGCAAATGGCAGCAGGCCCTGCTGATCGTTGGCCAGACGCCCGAGGACCAGGCCTATGCCGCCGCATTGCGCCGGGCCATGAAACGCTTCGGCATGAAGATCGTCGCCGAGAAGGCCTGGCAGTTCGACAACGACCAGCGCCGCAGCGCCCAGGCCGACATGCCGCTGTTCACCCAGACCGCCGAGTACGACGTGGTGCTGGTGGCCGACGAGCGCGGCGACTTCGGCGAATACTTGCCCTACCAGACCTGGTACCCACGCCCGGTGGCCGGCACCCAAGGGCTGACGCCCACCGGCTGGCACAAGACCGTGGAAACCTACGGCGCGGCACAGTTGCAAAAACGCTTCGAAGCCCTGGCCGGACGCTGGATGAACGACCGTGACTTCGCCGCCTGGATCGCCGTGCGCAGCATCGCCAGCGCGGTGAGCAAACTGCGTCAGGCCGACCCGTTCGCCATCCGCCAACTGGCCCTCAGCGACCAATTGCCCCTGGACGGTTTCAAGGGCCGCAAGCTCAGCTACCGGCCGTGGAACGGCCAACTGCGCCAACCGATTCCCCTGGTCCAGCCCCGGGCGCTGGTCAGCACCTCGCCCCAGGACGGCTTTCTGCACCCCTCCAATGAAATGGACAGCCTGGGCTATGACCGGCCCGAAGTGAGCTGCCGTTACCCCTGATCGATAACAACAATAAGGAAAACCGCCATGCGCCGCCCGCTGTTCAAACCGACCCAGCTCTGCCAAGTCCTTGCCCTGGGCGCTGTTCTGCTGGCCGCCGGTCCCGCCGCTGCCAGTATCGCCTGGGTCTCCAACGAAAAAGACAACAGCCTGAGCCTGATCGACATGCAGAGCCTGGAAGTCATCGAGACCTTGCCCGTGGGCCAACGCCCCCGCGGCCTGTTGCTGTCCCATGACAATCGCCTGCTCTACATCTGCGCCAGCGACTCGGACCGGGTCCAGGTGATGGACGTCGCCACCCGCAAGATCATCAAGGAGCTGCCCTCCGGCAAGGACCCGGAGCAGTTCGCCCTGCACCCCAACGACCGCTGGCTGTATGTCTCCAACGAAGACGACGCCCTGGTCACGGTGATCGACACCCAGACCTCCGAAGTGCTGGGCCAGATCGGCGTAGGTGTCGAGCCCGAAGGCATGGCCGTCAGCCCCGACGGCAAGTGGGCGGTCAACACCAGTGAAACCACGAACATGCTGCACTGGATCGACACCAGCACCCAGACCCTGGCCGACAACACCCTGGTGGACCAACGGCCACGTTTCGTCGAGTTCAATCGCGACGGAACGCAGCTCTGGGCCTCGGCGGAGATCGGCGGCACCCTGACCGTGCTCGACGTCGCCACCCGCCAGGTGCTCAAGACCCTGACGTTCCAGATCAAGGGCGTGCATCCGGACAAGGTGCAGCCGGTGGGCATCAAGCTCAGCGCCGACGGCAAGCTGGCGTTCGTCGCCCTGGGCCCGGCCAACCATGTGGCGGTGATCGACGCCAAGACCTTCGAAGTGCTGGATTACCTGCTAGTGGGCCGACGGGTCTGGCAACTGGCGTTCACCCCGGACCAGAAGCAACTGCTGGCGACCAATGGCGTCAGTGGCGATGTCTCGGTGATCGATGTAGAGAGCCGCAAAGTCCTGAAGTCGGTGAAAGTCGGGCGCTACCCTTGGGGCGTGGTGGTCACGCCATGAACGCCCTGGAAGTCAGCGACCTGAGCTTTGCCTATGGCCCACGCGAAGCCCTCAAGCAGATGAGTTTCAGCATTCCCGCCGGCCGTTTCGCCGCGCTGCTGGGGCCAAACGGCGCTGGCAAGTCGACGCTGATCGCCCTGCTCACCCGCCTGTACGACCTGCAACGCGGCGATATCCGCGTCGGCGGCCACTCCCTGCACAAGTCACCACGACCGGCCTTGCGCCAGTTGGGCGTGGTGTTCCAACAAAGCACCCTGGACCTGGACCTGAGCATCGAACAGAACTTGCGCTATCACCTGGCGCTGCATGGTTTTTCGCGGCGCCAAGGCTGCGCCCGCATCGATGCCGAACTGACCCGCCAGCACCTGACCGAGCGCCGCCACGAGCGGGTGCGCGACCTCAATGGCGGCCATCGGCGCCGGGTAGAAATCGCCCGCGCGCTGCTCCATGAACCGCGCCTGTTGTTGCTGGACGAACCCAGCGTCGGCCTCGATCCGGCCAGCCGCCTTGCCCTCGGCCTGCACATTCGACAACTGTGCAGCGAACAAGGCATCAGCGTGCTCTGGACCACTCACCTGCTGGACGAAGTGCAACCCAGCGACGACCTGTTGATCGTGCACCAGGGCCGCCTGGTCGCCAGCGGCCAGGCCGACGCAGTGAGCCTGGAACACGGTGGCACCCTCGGTTCGGCCTTCAGCCATTTGACCGCCTCGGGGGGCCGGCCATGAACGCCTACTGGCACTGTTTCAGCGGCATCGTGGTGCGCGAATGGCTGCGCTTCGTGCTGCAACGCACCCGGCTGCTCAGCGCCCTGGTCCGGCCATTGCTGTGGCTGCTGGTGTTCGCCGCCGGCTTTCGCGCGGCACTGGGCATCGCCATCATCGCGCCCTATGACACCTACATTCCCTACGAGGTGTACATCGTGCCGGGGCTGGCCTGCATGATCCTGTTGTTCAACGGCATGCAAGGCTCGCTGTCGATGGTCTACGACCGGGAAATGGGCAGCATGCGCGTCCTGCTCACCAGTCCCCTGCCCCGGGCTTTCCTGCTGGCGAGCAAGTTGCTGGCGACCTCGCTGATCTCGCTGTTACAGGTCTATGCCTTTCTCGCCATCGCCTGGCTTTACGGCATCCAGCCACCGGCCATGGGCCTGCTGCTGGCCTTGCCAGCCTTGCTGCTGGTGGCCCTGATGCTCAGCGCCCTGGGTTTGTTGCTGTCCAATGCCATCCGGCAACTGGAGAACTTTGCCGGGGTGATGAATTTCGTGATCTTCCCGATGTTCTTTCTGTCCTCGGCGCTGTACCCACTGTGGAAAATGCAGGAAGCCAGCCCCTGGCTGTACTGGCTCTGCGCGGTGAGCCCATTCACCCATGGCGTGGAATTGGTGCGTTTTGCGCTGTATGAGCAGTTCAATCTGCTGGCGATGGCGGTATGCGTGGGCTTGACCCTGGTGTTCGCACTGATGGCGGTGTGGACGTTCAATCCGCAGCATGCGGCGTTGCGCAAGGCCAGTTGATCCTGCCCTATTCCAATCTCCTATGGGTGGAACCCCTGTGGGAGCGAGCTTGCTCACTCCCACAGGGGTTCTGCGCAGGACTCCATGGCTAAAATTACTACTTTAGTACCGGTTTTCCTGTCTATGGTCGCATTCACAAGATCTCGACCCTGGCATGTAATGGGGCGCATAACAAAAAGGATAAATCCTATGCCCCGTTTGCTGGCGATCCTCTTGCTGGGCCTGGCGCTGAATGTCGCCCAGGCCGAGACCCCGCTGTTTTCAGCGCAGGGCTACCGCATCGCCCAATACCGCAGCCCGACGCCCGCCACTGTCGACGGTGCGCAGACCCTGGACACCCAGGCGTTGCAAAGGCTGCTCGGGCAAGCGTCGCCTCCTCTGCTGATTGACGTGTACCGCCGGCCCTGGGTCCAGGGGCAGTTCATCGACAACGAGCCCCATGCCAACCTCCCAGGCAGCCTGTGGCTGGCCAATACCGGCGACGGTGACCTCACGCCGGCCTGGCAAGACTATTTCGCCCATCACTTGCGCAAGGCCACCGCCGGGCAGACGGATCGACCACTGGTCTTTTATTGCCGCTCCGATTGCTGGTTGAGCTGGAACGCGGTAAAACGCGCCGCTGCCATGGGCTATAAGCAAGTGTACTGGTATCGCGATGGCCTCGATGCCTGGGAGGCGGCCAACCTGCCCCTGCAAGCGGCCCGCCCCGAACCCTTCCCCTGATTTTGCAAAGAAATGCGCGCAACTGCCCTGCCCCACACGACAATAACGAGGTGAATGGCCATGTATAAAATCCTGATAGCCGACGATCACCCACTGTTTCGCGAAGCCATCCACAACGTCATCAGCGACGGGTTTCCTGGCAGCGAGGTCATGGAAACCGCCGACCTGGACAGTGCCCTGGCCTTGACCGCCGAACACGACGACCTGGACCTGATCCTGCTGGACCTGAACATGCCCGGCATGCACGGGCTCAATGGCCTGATCAACCTGCGCAACGAGGCACCGACCATTCCCGTGGTCATCGTCTCCGCCGAGCAGGACAAGCAAGTGGTGTTGCAGGCCATCACCTATGGCGCGGTGGGTTTCATCACCAAATCCTCGCCACGCTCACAGATGACCGACGCCATCGAACAGATCCTCAACGGCAACGTGTACCTGCCGCCGGACATCATCCGCACGCAAAAGAGCCCGGTGGGCCGGCGCCTGAACGAAACCCCGGCGTTCCCGCCGGAACTGCTGCAGGCCTTGACCCGCAAGCAACTGCTGGTGCTCGAACGCATGACCAAGGGCGAGTCGAACAAGCAGATCGCCTACACCTTGGACATCGCCGAAACCACGGTCAAGGCCCACGTCTCGGCGATCCTGCGCAAGCTCAATGTGCACAACCGGGTACAGGCGATCCTCAGTGCCGGGGATATCGATTTCGGGGCTTATCTGCGGCGGTGAACAGGCAACACAACTACCTGCTGGGCCCGGCGCCATGGGGCCCCTGTGGCGAGGGAGCTTGCTCCCTCGCCACAATGGGGACCGGCTCAATGATTGCGGGGCTGGCTCAACAAATGACTCATCGCAATCTTCAACTTCATCGGCCGCACCGGCTTGTGCATCAGGGTGTGTCCGCGCTCGCGGATCTGCTGCTTGAGTTCGTTGCTGTAGTTGGCGGTGATCATCATCGCAGGGATCGGTGAGGCCCGACGGGCGTTGATCCGAGCCACGGCATCGACGCCGTTCTGATCGTGGTCCAGGTGATAGTCGGCGATCAGCAGGTCCGCCTCGGCGTGGTAGTTGTCCACCTGGCGGGCCAGATCCTGTTCCGACAGCGCGGTCACCACTCGACAACCCCAGCCTTCCAGCAAGGTGCGCATGCCGGCGCAGATCGCCGCATCGTTATCCAGCACCCAGACCCGTGCCCCACGCAGTCGCTCGAGCATTGGCTCGCTCATGTCCAGGCACGGCAACGGCTTGGGCGCGGTGGCGCTCAGCGGCACGTCGATGGCGAACATCGAGCCCTTGCCCGGCCAGGAGCGCACCTGGATCCGGTGTCCGAGGATCCCGGCAATTTTCTCGACAATCGCCAGGCCCAGGCCCAACCCACGGTCCTGGTTCGGGCGCTGCACGTCTCCACGCTTGAACTCCTGGAATATTTCCTCCAGGCGGTTCTCGGCGATGCCGATGCCGCTGTCCCAGACCTGGATCGACACGCGCTGGCGATGTCGGCGACAGCCCAGCACCACCCGCCCGCTGGGGGTGTAGCGAATGGCGTTGCTCAGCAGGTTACGCAGGATCCGCGCGAGCAGTTGCATGTCGCTGCGCACCAGCACCGAACAGCCGACAAAGTGCAACTCCAACCCTTCGCTGCGGGCGATCTGGGCGTATTCGGCGGCCAGGTTGTCCAGCAACTCACTGAGGCCGAACGGCGCGACATCGGCCTTGATCACCCCGGCGTCCAGCTTGGAGATGTCCACCAGGGTGCCCAACAGGTTCTCCACGTCCTGTAGCGAATTGCTGACGTTGCGCACCAGTTGCGCGTTGGCGACCGGCTCGCGGCGCTCAAGCAAGGCACTGGTGAACAACCGGGCAGCGTTGAGCGGTTGCAGCAGGTCATGGCTGACGGCCGCGAGGAACTTGGTCTTGGACAGGTTGGCCTGCTCGGCCTCCCGCTTGGCCTCCCGCAGGCGCAACTCCACCCGGCTGCGCTCGTCGATTTCGCGCAGCAACTGATCATTGAGCGTGGTCAGTTCGGCGGTGCGCTCCTGGACCCGCTGTTCCAGGTTCTGGTAAGCCTGGTGCAAGGCTTCGGCGGTGCGACGGCGTTCAGTGATGTCGCGGATCAACACGAAAATCCCGACCACTTCGCCATTGGCCAAACGGTTCGGCACGTAGGAGCGCAGCATATAGCGCTCCTGGTTGTTGATGTTGGTCTCGGCGAATTCGAACGTCACGCTCTCACCCGCCAACGCCCGGGCCACGTAGGCTTCCAGGCGCTGGTAATGCTGCTCGCTATGGGCTTCGCGCAGGCTCTGGCCGAGCATCACGCCACGGGGCCAGCAATACCATTGCTCGTAGACCTTATTGGTGAACTCGTAGACCAGGTCGGCGTTGAGGTAGGCGATCAGCGCCGGCACATGGTCGGTGATCAGGCGGATCCAGCGCTCGCTTTCGCTCAGTGCCTCGGCATGCTGGTAGCGCTCGGTGATGTCGGTGAAGGTGTTGACGTAGCCGCCGGTGGGCAACGGATGCGTGCGAATCTCCAGCACCCGCCCATCGGACAGCCGCTGCTCGCATTCGTGGATCAACCGGCCGTTGCTGTCGCGGCTGGCCGGGGTCAGCAGTTGCAACTCACTGTCGGCAATCACTTCGTTGAACGGCCTGTGGGCCGCCACCGGCGCCAGGCCGCTGAGTTCGAGGAAGCGCCGGTTCCACAGCTCCAGCACGCCTTGGGCATTGACCATCGCCACGCCCTGGGACAGGTTGTCCACCGCCCGCTGCAACAAATGGGATTTCTGCGCGATGGCCTGCTCGCGGCGCACGGTTTCGCTGAGCTTGACGTCGGTGATGTCGGTAAACAGGATCACCCGCCCGCCTTCCTGGGTCGGCCGCTCGCTGACTTGCAGCCAACGCCCGTTCTGCAAGCGATACAACACGTGCTCGTCGGCCTGGCCCCGGGGTTCTTCGCTGAACAGCCCGTTGGCGGTCATCAGGCGCTTGACCTCGGACAGGCGCATGCCGGCGATGATCCGTACCCGGCTGTTGGCCCAGAAGGCCTTGAAGCGGCTGTTGAACAGGACGATGCGTTGCTGCTCGTCGAACAGCACAAACGCGTCGGAGATGCTTTCGATGGCATCGATCAGGTGTCGATGTGCGGTTTCCGCTCGCAGCCGCGCCTCGCCCAGCAAGTGATTGCCGGCCTTGAGTTCGGCCATGGCCTGGTTCAGGGCATCGGTGCGCTCACGCACCTGCTCGGCCAGCACCACCGAGTGTTGGAATGCCGCATAGGGGTCGTTGCCCCGGGTGACGCCGGACTCCACCCGCTCGATCAGCGCCTCGTTGATGCGCCGCAATTTACGGTTTTCGTGCTGCAGGCTGGCGAGCTGAGCCTGTAGGTCAGCGATGGCCGGGGACGCGATGTCGGGCAATGGCAACTCCGGTGAACGTCTGGTTGATGTGCATGCCATTGAACTGTTCTCCATAGGTGTTGAACCCCATCACCCGTTGTTCGCGCAGGAACTGGCCGATCTGCTCCAGGCCACCACGATCTTCCAACTCCAGGCGCCGGAGGAAGCAATCGCAGCCGATGGTCAGCAGCAGGTCGCCGAGGCGCGCCTGCAAACCGTCGAACAGCGTTTGCAGGTTGTGCAGCAAGGGACCGGGAGTCATCGCGGTGAGAACAATGCCGTTCTCCACCGCACAGTAGAAACTCAGGCTCAAGTCCGGGTGCACCTGCTGGATCGCCCGTACGTAGTATTGGTCATTGATGCGCACCGCCAAGGGATGGGCGGCGAAGACCCGGTAATCGAGCGCGCTCACCGGCACGCCGATGTGCCGGGCATATTCCTCGGCGGCGGGTTCGGCGTTGAGCTCATAGACCCGTCGCGAGGCGCTGTCCGCACCGGTCACCACCAGCTTCTCTTGTCGAGGCAGGATGTGATGGGTGGTGAAGACTTCGAACTCCAGCCAGGTGTTGATCAGCACCACCACGGCCGCGCCACTGTGGAATTGGCCTTCGAAGTAGACGTGGGTGTGGGTCAGGTAGTTGTCATCGCCGGCCGAACCGCCAAAATGCGGGATGTCCCCCAGGGCGGCGCTCAAGGCCGCCAGCACCATCTCCTCGCGGCTGGACAGGCCATCGAGCAGGGTCAAGGCGAAACTATGGCCCTTGATCGGCGCCAAGGCGTTGCTGCGACAACCGCTGGCCAAGCGCTCGACCATTTGCTGGGCGTCGATCAGGCTGAAGTGTTCCATTTCCCCGATCAGCTCGGCGGAAATGGAAAAGTGTCGATGGTCGAAACCCACCGCCGTCACGCAGTTGCGGCCGTAGCCCTGGGGGGTGATTTCCCCGGCGCTGGTGCAGCCCACCAGGCGAATCCCGCCGAAACTCTGGGACAGCGCCTGGCCCAGGGCCGGCAAGTCGTATTCGGCGGAACAGAAAAACAGCACGAACCCCAGGTGCGGGTGCAGCAACTGCCGCGCCAGCGCCTGGGCCACCTGCTGGACGTCGGTCGCCTGGGACATGGCGCTCACCACACCTTCGCTCTGGGCCTGCTGCATCGTCGCCTCCGGCGGGTGCGTGATAGGAGCCCTGAGTGTACGAAGCCGCGCCGGCTCGACGAATGCTACTTGGGTAGTGGGTGGACGCTTCCATGGGATGAGATTGCTCCCACCAGTTCCCTAGCCACAAAAAGAGCGGTTCAGGGCCCAGGCCATATCAGTGACTCATCGGCGCCATCGCGCTTGCCTGCCCCAGCAGTTTCTGGTCGATGTCTTCCAGGCGCAGCACCCGGCCGCCGGTATCGCTGGCGAGTTTTTGTGCCGCCTGGGGATCGGAGAACGAGGCCAGTATCACGCCCATGGCGCCTTTGAGCCCACTGCCGATGACGAAGTAGGCGGTGCGGGCGTCGACCAGGTGGGCGTCATCCGGCGTGTCCCAATGACTGCGGCCCATGTCATGGACATACAGCTTGACGTCGGCCCGATGGTTTTCCGGTTGCAGCCACCAGCCCAGCATCTCCGCCGGCGAGCAGAACTTCTTCACGCCCCCTGCCCCGACTGCCGTGCCCTTGGGCCCGGGAAAGTCAGTGATGACCATGCCGCACACATGGCACTCGTCACCGGGATGGAACGCCAGCGCCGCCTCGCTGGCCGCAAGTGGTTCGGCCTTGTCGCAAGCTGCCAGCGCCACGCACATCAGTAACCCGGCCAAGAGGCGGCCGGTCTTGAAGGACACCCTGTTCATCGTTGCATGCTCCCTTGTTCAAGTTTAGAAATCATGGGCACCGGCGACTGAACAACCGGTAGGCCAGCCACAGCGGGACCGCCATCCACAGGCCCAGGCACAACCAGAGCCAAGGCCCCGACACCGGCAGGTCGCTGCCCAGGGTCAGCACCGCGGCACCGCTGGACGCCGCATCGAACCCGGACAGGTTGATCAGCCGATAGACGTCGGTAGGGTTGAATAGCAGCAGCCATGGCAGCAGCTCCGGGCTGAACCGCCCCTCGCTCAGCACCAGCAGCGCCAGCAACGTCAGGTCGAACACCAGCACGAAGAAAAACCACACCCCCAGCGCCAATCCGGCGGCGGTGGATTTCTCTGCCGACAGGCTGCTCAGCACATAGGCCAGCCCGAGGAAAACCCAGCCCAGCAGCGTGCTGGACAGCATGAACCGACCGAAGGCCCAAAGCAGCAGGCTCAACTGGACGTCGTCCACCAATAGGGCAATGGCCAGCATGGCGCAGCCAAAACCGATGAAGGTGGCCAGGGCCAGGATCAGGCCATGGCCGACAAACTTGCCCAGCAGCAATTGACCGCGCCCCAACGGGTAGGTCAGCAACAGCAGCAAGGTGCCGTTCTCGTCCTCACCGACAATCGCGTCGTAGGCCAGCAGCAAGGCAATCAGCGGCATCAGGAACGTCGCCAGGCTGGACAGGCTCGCTACCGTGGCGGGCACCGAGGTAAACCCCAGTTGACCGGACGCCGCCGCGCCGAGCCAGGCGATGCCGATCGCCAGCACCGCGAATAGCAGGCTGATCGCCAACAACCAGCGATTGCGCAGGCCATCGCTGAATTCCTTGCGGGCCATGTTCCAGACCGGGTTCATAGGCTAGCCTCCTCGGCTGCGGCACGGAGCATGTAATGCCGGTACAAATCCTCCAGCGACGGCGGCTTGATCTCGACATCCGTCGGGTCATCCTGGGCCAGTAACTGGCGTAGCAGTTTAAGTTTGCTGCCGTCCGGCGCGGACACCTGTATCCCTTCCGCCCCCCAGCCCTGGGTGGCGTGCCCTTCACTGCGCCAATGCTGGCGGAGCCAGTCGGCCCGCGACAGGCCCGAGGCGCGGATCAGCGTCGGCAACCCGGCGTCCTCCCGCAGCCGGGCCAGGCTGCCCAAGGCCAACAGCCGCCCCTGGGTGAGAATCGCGGCGCGGTTGATGTGAGCTTCCACGCCAGGCAAGACGTGGGAGCAGAGGATGATGCTGGTGCCCTGCCAACGCAGGCGGTCGAGCAGTTGATAGAGGTCCTGGGTGGCGATGGGGTCCAGGCCCACGGTCGGCTCGTCCAGCAGCAACAGGCGCGGCTGGCCGAGCAAGGCCTGGGCCAGGCCGAGACGCTGACGCATGCCCTTGGAATACGTTTTCACGCGCCGTGTCGCGGCACCCGCCAGCCCGACCTCTTCCAGCAAACGCGCCACTTGCTCCGGGGCAGCACCTTTGAGCCGGGCAAGATGGCGCAAGGCTTCCAACCCGCTCAATTGCGGGTAGAACATGACGTTCTCGGGCAGGTAACCGAGCATCTGCCGCACGCTCGGGTCGCTGGGCGCGCGACCGAAGACACGGACCTCGCCTTCGCTGGCCCGCAGCAAACCGAGGATCAACTTCATGGTGGTGGTCTTGCCCGCACCGTTGTGCCCAAACAGCCCGAGCACCTCGCCCTGGGCCAGGTTCAAGTCCAGCCCGCGTAGCACGGCGATATCGCCATAGCGCTGGCTGACCCCTTCGATCTCGACGACGTTCAAGACGCGTCCTCCTCGGCACTGTTGCGTGGCGGGGGCTGGACAGGGGTTTCCATCAGCGGATGACTGTCCATCACCCCGGGGGATTTCATCACCGGGAAAGCCCGCTGTACCCAGCGCAGCAGTTCGATTCCCGGACTGTTCATCAACAGCCGCACCTGGGGATACAGCCACAGCAGGCGATCCACGTTGTCGTTGGGTTCATAGGCCACATCGCCCAGGCCGTCGCCGTTGCGATCCCAACCCAGGTAGTCGCTCCAGTAATTGCCGCGCCCGTCCGCCGACCACTCCTGCAACCGCGTGGCCACGTATTTGACCTGGCGCTGGTTGTGGACGAAGGCATTGCCGGCGATGCGGTTGTCCTCCGAGCCGGCCGTCAGATGGATGCCCACGGCGCTGCGCTCGAAATGATTGCCTTCGATGCGGTTGAACAACGAGTTGTAAATGAACAGGGCCTTGCCCTCGGCACCGGTGATCATGGTGTCGCCGGTGGACCCGTCGCGCACGTCGCTGACGTAGTTGTCACGCAGGGTGGAATAAGTGATGTAGTTCATCAGAATCCCGTAGTTCTGGTCCTGTTCGGAGCGATTGCCGATCACCGTCAACTGGCGGCTTTGCATCAAGGCATAACCGGTGCGGGTGCGCCGGGTGACGTTGTCCAGCAAGCGGTTATCGTTGGCGAACATGTAATGCACGCCGTAACGCAAATCTTCCAGGACATTGCCCTGGAGCAGGTTGCCGCTGGAGGTGTCGATGTAGATGCCGTCGCGGGTTTCATGTACCTGGTTGCCGATGACCCGGGCACCGTGCACTGCATAGAGATGGATGCCGTTGCCCCGGTCCTGGGAGCGCAGGCTGGGGTCGCCCTGGATGCGGTTGTCGATCAGGCTGACGTCCCGCGTGCCATCGACCCAGATACCGAAGCCCTGGCCCTGCATCCTGCTCCCGCGCACCACGGCGCCTTTTGCCCCAGGCTGGATGAACACGGCAGCATTCATGGCCGTAAGGTCGTGGCCCCAGTCCAGGAAGGTACAGCCCTGGACCTGGACGTTCGGGGCGCGAATGATCAACCCATTGCCCTCGCCCTGCCCCTGGAATACCGCATCCGGCGCACAGGTGAGGGTCATCGGCTGATCAATGCTGAACGAGCCCGGGTATTGCCCCGCAGGCAGGCGCCATTGCTGGTCGCCTTCGGCCTGCAGAGGCAAATCGGTGATCGGTTGCGGCGCGCCGAACGCGCCGCCCGGTAACAGGCAAAGCAGCAGCGCAATGACCGGTTGGCGGGCATGTTGTGGCTTTTTCCCGGTCATTGCAGCTGCCTCCTCGTTGAGCCGAATCAGGCCTTTTCAACCAGCATGCGCCCGACCATTTCCATGTGCAGGGCGTGGCAGAACCAACTGCAGTAGTACCAATGCAAGCCAGCCTTATCGGCGGTGAAGGTGATGGATGAGGTTTGTTGCGGGCTGATCTCCATGCTCACGCCATGGTTGGTCATGACAAAGCCATGGCTGACGTCCTCGATCTGGTCGATGTTGGTGATCGTCACCGTCACCTCGTTACCCTGCTTGACGGTGAATTCCGTCAGGCCATAAGCCGGCGCCATCGAGGTCATGTACACCCGGACCTTGTTGCCGTCGCGGATGACCTTGTTGTCGGTTTCCAGGTTGATGCCGTCCTTCTTCGCCAATTCCACGGTGCCGGCAAAGAACGGATCGTTGCGGTTCCAGATTTTCTGGGTCTTGATCTGGTCGCGCCGCGCGAGAATGCAGTCATGGGGTTCCGCGAAAGCCGGGCCGTCGTGCACCAGCTTCATTTCTTCACCGGAAATGTCGATCAACTGATCGTTCTCCGGGTGCAGCGGGCCGGTGGGCAGGAAGCGGTCCTTGGAGAATTTGCACAGCACCACCAACCATTTGCCGTCGGCCTCGCTGGTCTCGGTCAGGGACGCGTGGTTGTGGCCGGGCTGGTACTGAACGTCGAGTTTCTGCTTGATGTAATTGACCTTCTCGCCCTTGTAGGCGCGGATGGCCTCGTCCATGTTCCACTTCACCACCTGACTGTCGATGAACAAAGTGGTGTAGGCATTGCCGCGCCCGTCGAAAGTGGTGTGCAGCGGGCCCAGGCCCAATTCCGGCTCGGCGACGATCACTTCGCGCGGGTCTTTGAAGCGGTCGGCGAACAGGTCATCCAGGCGGTCGATGGCGATCATCGAGACGGTCGGCGACAGCTTGCCGTTGGCGATGAAATATTTGCCGTCGGAGGAAGTATTGAGCCCATGGGGGTTCTTCGGTACCGGGATGTAACGGGTAAATTCGGAATCCTTGCCATCGGTTTTACGACCATCGACGACCGGCACCTTGGAGCCGTCCAGGGTGATGAATTTGCCGGCCTTGATCGCCGCTTCGATGCGCGGGATGTTGTACACCACCACCCAGTCGCGCTCGTTGCGCATCATGCCGCCCAGGTCGTAGGCCTTCTCGGAGTTGTAGCAGGTGCTCGCGGCATACTTGCCGGTGTAGTCGGCGTCGGTGTTGTCCAGGTTGCCGTCGACGATCACCTGAAAGGCCATTTCCATCTTCTCGGCATCGATGGCGTTGAACATCGTGAAGCTGTTCTTGTCTTGCAGGTCGAAAGTATGGCCGTCGTTAGGGTGCGGGATCACGAACTCGCCATTGGCGAACACGTACTTGGTGTACGGCACCTTTTGCAGGCGCAGGCCATGGATGGCTTGTACGTTGGGCACCGTGAGGATCTTGTCGCACTTCATGATGTCCAGGCGAATGCGCGCGACCCGGGAGTTGGCCTTGTCGTTGATGAATAGGTATTTGCCGTCGTATTTGCCGTCGGTCATGGAGATGTGCGGGTGGTGGCAGTCGCCATTCTGGTACTTGGCGCTGTCACCGAGGATGCGCTTGCTTTCGTTGGTCAGGCCCCAACCGGTGGCCGAATCGACGTTGAACACCGGGATGCGCATCAGCTCGCGCATCGACGGTATGCCCAGCACCCGCACCTCGCCCTGATGACCGCCGCTCCAGAAACCGTAATACTCATCGAGTTCACCGGGGCCGACGTGGATCTTGGACTTGGCCTCCTTGGCCGCCGCAGCCCAGGACTCACGGGTGAACGTTCCGGCCCCCAGCGCCGTCGCGCCGGCCAGCACCGCCCCGGTTACCGCTCCGGTGCCGAGAAAACTGCGCCGGCTGACCCCCCGGGGTTCTTCTACCGCGCCAGGGGTTTGGTCTTTTTTGTCGCTCATGCTGTGTGCTCCATGAAGAATGAAACGGTCAAGGGACAGGCCATTGGGGTGCCTCAAGGCGCCGGGTTTACCTGCACCACGGGAATCAGTTGCGCATCGGTCACGGTCGCCTTGCCGCGCTTCTTGCGCTTGTTGATCAGCGGCGGGCATTTGTTTTCGTTGTGCCAGGTCATCTGGCAGTCAAGGCAGTAATGGCATTCGTTGGCATTGATCCGGCCATCGGGATGAATCGCCTGGATCTCGCATTCCTTGGCGCACAGCTGGCAAGGGTTGCCGCATTCCTTGCGCCGTTTTAGCCAGTCGAACAGGCGCAACCGGGTCGGCACCGCCAGGGCCGCGCCCAGCGGGCAGACGTAGCGGCAATAGACTTTGCGGGTAAACAGGTTGATCACCAGCAGGCCCACGGCGTACGCGACGAACCACCACTGGCGGTCGAACCTGAGGGTGATGGCGGTCTTGAAGGGCTCCACTTCGGCCAGCCGTTCGGCGGTGGCCATCGACTCCAGCGAGACACCGAACAGCACCAGTAAAATGATGTATTTGAT
Organism: Pseudomonas sp. NFACC04-2; assembly: GCF_900119265.1. Taxonomy (NCBI): domain Bacteria; kingdom Pseudomonadati; phylum Pseudomonadota; class Gammaproteobacteria; order Pseudomonadales; family Pseudomonadaceae; genus Pseudomonas; species Pseudomonas sp. NFACC04-2. The sequence continues at coordinate 26,936 of NZ_FPJC01000003.1, read as the reverse complement.
CGCCCACAGTCGCTCATGGACAGCGAACGGCAGCTCGTATTGGGGCACCTTGAGCTTGCGCGCCAGTTCGTTGATCAATTCCTGCAACGCGCCGAACGGACACAGCCAGCCGCAGAACACCCCGCGTCCCCACAACAGGATGCTGCCGGCGGTGAACACCCAGAGAATGAATATCAGCGGATCGGTGAGGAACAGCTCCCAGCGAAAGCCTTCGAACAGTGCGTGGACGAAGGTCAGTACATTGACCACCGACAGCTGCGCCAGCCCATAGCCCCCCAGGAACACCACCGTGAAGAGCAGGTAACCGCGGCGAACCCAGTGCAGCAGCTTGGGCCGCCGGGCCAGTGAGTCCTGGAAAAACAGGATGGCCGTCAGCACCAGCAGGGCCGCGCCAAGTCCGCTGATTTCCACACCTTTCTGGTACCAGAGCGTCAGCCACATCGGCCGGCTGGCCTCCTCGGCGGCCGCCAGTTGCTCGGCGGTGGGCAATGGCCGTTCCAGGTAGGATTCGGGCAGTTGATAGGCCAGCTCGAAACTGCTGAAGGTGCCGCTGACCGGGCCGGTCTGGCGGCGCACCAGCAGCTCCAGGTTCCAGGGCGAGCCGGGGTCGAAACGGTGGGAGGCGCGGATGATGAAAATCGCCATTTCATCGAAGTCCGGCATGTCGTCGAGGGCCACATCATCGAGGCGCTGGAAATCCAGGTCGCGAAAGCTGATGGTGTCACCCGATTGGCGCAACTGCACCCGGTCGAAAATACCGCCACGCACATATCCCGAGCCCTTGAAGGAATAACGCCCGCTGCCCATCACCGCAATGGCCTGTTCGCCCGGCTTGAGCTCGGCCATCAGCGTGCGGTATTGCGCCTCGCCCAGCAGGTTGCGGCCAATGGTGGGCGGGTTGAGGTGGGTGGTGTAGAGGTCGATGAAGGTGTCGTTCACTTGGTCGCCGCTGGCGGTTTCGACCTGCTCGGCTTCGGTGCCCTTGAAGGACGCATCGACCTGGCCACGAGTCAGGTGCAGGCGACGGACAGCACCGTTGCCGGTCAGGGTCTTCCAGTCGGCGGGCTCGTAGATATCCGCGCGCACGCGCGCCGGCGCCACGGCCAACCTTGCGTCACTCTTGACCAGGCCCAGGGACACCGCGACTTCGTGGGCGGCGCGCATGATCACTTCGTTGACCACCATCGCCGTCACGGTCGCGCCGGCGATCGCATCGACAGTCACCGCATTCGGGTCGCTGGAATGGCCCACCACCACCCGCTGGTTGACCTTGATGCCGCTGTAGCGCGCACTGAAAGCGTGGAGTTTTTCTTCAGCGATGCCAATCAGCAGGATCGGTTCGTGGTGTTCCAGCACATAGGCGTCGAGGATCACGCCAGCGGGATCGAGAATGACCTGGACATTGATCGGCTTGCCGGAATAAGCGGGAATGTCCACCACATCCAGGCTCTGGAACACATAGCCCACAACCTTGCCGGCGGCGGACAGTTTGCGAACCTTGAAGGAGCCTTCGGGCTCGGAGATCGAGTCGGTCTGGTTCAGGACGTGTTGGATACGCTGTTGCGGGATGTCACCGTAGTCCTTGGCCTGGGCGATTCCGGCGAACATCAGCAGGAGAACGAACAGCCCGGGGAGCCAGGAGCGGGATGGGTGCAACATCGCAGAGGAACGGGTCATGAGCGCCAGGGCTTGAAGACAGGATCTTGGCGGTCATTGTGGGGGCTGTCCCTGGCTTGGCCCCTTGATTGAAATCAACTTGGAAGACTTAACCCTGAATCAGTGAGCAGACAGATGAAGACATCATGTGTGGCGAGGGAGCAAGCTCTCTCGCCACACAAGCAGTTCAGCAATGTCGGGACTATCTTTGCTCAGCGCAACCCATAGGAATAGATGCGACCGTCATGATTGTCGTACCAGTTGCCGTTGGCCCAGAACACCCGATCCTGCGCCGGTTGAAAACCGAGAATGCCCAGGTAACCGCCGATGGCGAGGCGCTGCCAGGAGCGGCCCCAATCCTGGGAATAGAACACCCCATCGGCGGAGATGTTCGCGTCCGACCACCAGTAGAGCCAGCGCGGTGGATGGTGATTGCTGGTGGTGTTGATCAGCAGGGTGTTTTGCCCCATCCAGAAGTTGCTGCCACGCACCTGGCTATCCGACGCCAATGGCGCGAACGCACTGGGCAGGTCGCTCAACGGCATCCAGGTCAGCGCGGCGGTATCCAATTCGGCGACCACATCTTGCCCGCGAGCCCCCTGGTCAATCAGCCCAATCACCCGCCCGGCATCGTTCTGTAGCAGCCTGCTCACGAACAGGTTGTCATCGCGCTGCCTGTCCACCACCTGCCACTGCCCTGCCTTGGCCTGCAATCGGGCCCGTGTCGTGACATTGACCGCGATATTGTGGCTGACGCCATCGGGATGGCCACCCCAGAAGCGTTGGGACACCCAGATAAAGGCCGTCTGTGCATCGAACTGCAGGACATGGGTCTGGATTTCCCCCTGTTCGCCTGCGTTCGTGCCCCAATCAGTGATGTCAGGACGTTTGCCACGGGCGTATTCGGCGGACACCAGCAGCGACTCGGCCGCCATTATCGGCGAGCTGTTCGCACCGCGATCGGCCGAGTAAAAGACGCCGGTGGAAACGGCTGTCGGTTTCACCTCATCGCTGTCTTCGTCCGCCACGTCCGGTGTGCCCACGACCCAGACTTCATTCGAGCCGTGGAAATAGGGAACCAGGTTCCAGGCCAACGAATCGGCCTCGGGAAACCAACCTTTGGTCAACCAAGTCCAGCGTTGACCTTGATCATCACTGCGAAGGACCACGGTTTGATCGGGCTCATGGGTATTCGCAGTTTCAGGCCGACGCAGGCCCGTGAGCAGGAATACACTGCTCCCGTCGGGGCTGGTCACGAGACAAGCGGCGCCGCTGACATGGGCCACGAGCTGAAATTGCCCTTGGGCATCCAGGCGGGAAATGAAGGAAGTTTCCTTTTCGGCACGAGAGAACAATCGGGCAAAGGTCCCGGGCTCCCCCGATTCTTCAGCCTCAGCGGGCTTGCCATAGACCACCGCATCCAGGTCCACGACATCAGCGGACGGTTCAAGGGCCTGGGCCTCTTCCTCCAGGCGCCCCACCAGCCAAGTTCCCTGCGGAGTCACCGTCACGCCCGTGCAATACTGAGTCATCGCGCGCAAGCGGGTATCCTTCACGGCGCCCACTTGCTGCTGATCAGGGCTGTCGCCACCCCACTCCAGCTTGGCACTCGTGATCATCCACATGTACCACAGCGCCACGCCGGCCAGCAGAGCGACAAATAATCTAGAGAGCAGTTTTGAACGAGGCATGGGGAGGTCCGTATCCGGGGGAAAACTGCGAAGCTTTTCTCATCTCTTTTGTCCGGAGTAAATTTTTATCGCACGAGAATGGACGAACCCGGTCGCATAATTGTCAACGCTGTGACCCAGGTTCCATTCTCTGCGTGACGCCGCTTCACCTGAAAGCCCCAACGCGTTAAGCAGACGCCCACAAGGAACGCTCCATGCCCGCAAGCTCCGGCCCCGCCACCGTCTCTCCATTGCCGCAAACCACCGGATTCGTCCGGGTGCGTGGCGCCCGCGAACACAACCTCAAGAATGTCGACGTGGACATCCCTCGCGATGCCCTAGTGGTATTCACTGGCGTGTCGGGTTCCGGCAAGTCGTCGCTGGCCTTCTCCACGCTCTATGCCGAAGCCCAGCGTCGTTATTTCGAATCCGTCGCGCCTTATGCGCGGCGCCTGATCGACCAGGTGGGCGTACCGGACGTGGACAGCATCGAGGGCCTGCCACCAGCAGTCGCCTTGCAGCAACAACGTGGCACCCCCAGTGCACGTTCATCCGTGGGCAGCGTCACCACCCTGTCGAGCCTGATTCGCATGCTTTACTCTCGCGCCGGCAGCTATCCGGCCGACCAACCCATGCTCTACGCCGAGGACTTCTCGCCCAACACGCCCCAGGGCGCCTGCCAGGAATGCCACGGCCTGGGTCGGGTCTATGAAGTGACCGAAGCTTCCATGGTGCCTGACCCATCGCTGACTATCCGCGAACGCGCCGTGGCTGCCTGGCCCATGGCTTGGCAAGGCCAGAACCTGCGGGACATTCTGGTGACTCTGGGGTATGACGTCGACATCCCCTGGCGCAACCTGCCGAAAAAGCAAAGGGACTGGATTCTCTTCACCGAAGAAACCCCTACCGTTCCCGTCTACGCCGGACTGACGCCGTCCCAGACCCGCGCCGCCCTCAAGCGCAAGCTCGAACCCAGTTACCAAGGCACGTTCAGCGGCGCCCGACGCTACCTGCTGCACACCTTCATGCATTCCCAAAGTGCCCAGATGCGCAAACGCGTGGCGCAATACATGCGTGCCAGTCCATGCCCGGTGTGCGAGGGCAAACGCCTCAAACGCGAGGCGCTGACCGTGACCTTTGCCGGCCTGGACATCGCCGAGCTGTCGCACCTGCCGCTGCTCGAACTGGCCGAGGTGCTCAAGCTGGTCCTGGCACCGGACTACCTTGCACAGGCCGAAGAAACGGGCAATGTCCTCAGCCACCGACAAACACGCGAGGCCCGTGAGCAACGCGCCGCCAGGGGCGACAATCCCCATGCGGGCGGTCCCGACGCCCGCCATACACCCAACCTCTCCCTGGAAAAACGCCTGGCTGCCCAACGCATCGCCGCCGAGCTGCTGGAACGGATCACCACCCTGATCGACCTGGGCCTCGGCTACCTCGCCCTGGAACGCAGCACGCCGACGCTTTCGTCCGGCGAACTGCAACGCCTGCGTCTGGCGACCCAACTCAATTCCCAGTTGTTCGGCGTGATCTACGTGCTGGACGAACCCTCCGCCGGCCTGCATCCGGCCGACAGCGAAGCGCTGTTTGGCGCCCTGCAACGCCTCAAGGCAGCGGGCAACTCCGTGTTTGTGGTCGAACATGACCTCGACACCATGCGCCGCGCCGACTGGCTCATCGACGTGGGCCCGGACGCTGGTGAACAAGGCGGCAAAGTCCTCTATAGCGGCCCGCCGGCAGGCCTTGGCCAGGTGCATGAATCACGCACCCGCGCCTACCTTTTTGGCGAAGAACACACTGCGACACGCAGCCCACGAGCACCCAAGGATTGGCTGCGCCTGGAAGGCATTACCCGCAACAACCTCGCCAACCTGAACGCGGCCTTCCCGTTGGGCTGCTTCACCGCCGTGACCGGCATCTCTGGCTCAGGCAAATCCAGCCTCGTCAGCCAGGCCCTGCTGGATCTGGTCGGCGCGCACCTGGGTCAGGCCAGCCCCGACATCGAACCCGACGAGCAAAGCCTGGAAGACGAACCCGTGCAAACCAGCACTGGGCGCGTTGTCGCCGGGCTCGATGCGGTCAAGCGGCTGGTCCAGGTGGACCAGAAACCCATCGGCCGCACCCCGCGCTCCAACCTCGCCACTTACACCGGGTTATTCGACCACGTGCGCAAACTGTTTGCTGCCACAGAACAGGCGCAGGCGCTGGGATTCGATGCCGGGCGGTTTTCCTTCAACGTCGCCAAGGGGCGCTGTGAAACCTGCGAAGGTGAAGGCTTTGTCAGCGTGGAGTTGTTGTTCATGCCCAGCGTGTACGCCCCCTGCCCCACCTGCCACGGCGCCCGCTACAACCCACAGACACTGGAAGTTCGCTGGCAGGGCCTGGACATTTCCCAGGTGTTGCAACTGACCGTGAACCAGGCACTCGAGGTGTTTGCCGAACAAGCGGCGGCCAGGCGCTCGTTGCAAGTGCTGCAAGACATCGGACTGGGCTACCTGCGCCTGGGCCAACCGGCCACGGAGCTGTCCGGCGGCGAAGCCCAGCGGATCAAGCTGGCGACAGAACTGCAGCGCAAGGCCCGGGGGGCAACCTTGTATGTGTTGGATGAGCCGACCAATGGGCTGCATCCCCAGGATGTGGATCGCTTGCTGGTGCAGTTGAATCGCCTGGTGGAGGAAGGTCATACGGTGGTTGTGGTGGAACATGACATGCGGGTGGCGGCGCAGAGTGACTGGGTCATCGATATCGGCCCGGGAGCTGGCACCCAGGGCGGAAACGTGGTGGTCTGCGGGGCTCCGGAGACCGTGACGAAATGCCGGGAGAGTCGAACGGCAACGTTCCTGAAAAGGGCTTTGCGAGGTGAAAAATAAAGGTTGCCAATGTTTCTCGCTGTTGCGAAAAAGCTGTCTATACTGTCCTCCAGTTAATCGTTTCAGTAGTCGTAATTAACTACAACCTCAGGGGCAAAGGGCTGAGGCTACACAGGCAAGGATGCAAAATGAAATCATCTCAATTGAGAGAGCAAGCATTACACGGTGACATGAGGGGGTATTATCACGCGCCGAAGCGAACCCCGACGAACTGGAAAACCCCACCCGATACTCCAATCCCTTTCGCGATCCCGACAGCGGTTACAAAGCAGTGTGCGGGTGTTGCTGTCAACGCTATGAAACTTCCCTCCTTCGCTGGACGAATATCAAGGTGAAACCTTTGCTACATACAGGTATTCACATTAATATTTTTCGAGCGCGTCCACTATGCTCAAGCCCATTTCAAGCCAACTACTCAACTTAATTCAAGAGGTGGAGAATAATATCCCAGGAAAAAGCCACGCAGAGTACACCGAGATACTAGGCTGGATATTCTCTAAGCTAGGGCTTGATAAGTTTGCTTATGTTCACTTGGAGCCCATGCCCTTCGATAGTTCAAAAGTCTCCATCCACAGCAACTATCCCGCCGAATGGCTGGACACCTACCGCAAGAACTCACTGCACGAATCAGACCCTGTAATGGCCAACACAGCCATTACTGCCATTCCTTTTTTCTGGGATGAAATCCCGCAAGAAATCGACAATAATCCGGAAATATTTGATCAGTCCGCATCCTATGGCATCAAGCAAGGGTTCACTGTTCCGATTCATGAGCCCGGCAGATCGTTCGGCTCCGTTCACCTATCTTCGGAAGAAAATGATCCCGATTTCCCAACCATTGTCAGGGAGAACATATTCATTATTCAAACGCTCAGCATCATCGCCAACCAGCACCGCCCGGTTGAGCCCATTGTCGAGAGCACACTCAAGCTATCGCCCAGGGAAATTGAATTCCTGCGCTGGCTTGCGCTTGGCAAAAACTATAAGGAGATCGGTTTGATCATGAATATCACCGAGCGAACAGTGAAATTTCATGCCAAGCAAATGACCGAAAAAATGGATTGCACCAATGTCAAGCAAGCCATGTTCAAAGCGGCGCAGTTGAACCTCATCTAAAAGGTTTACGTTAAAGCTTTCCTACTTTCCCCAAATTCGCACTCGACGCCCTCAACCTCAATACCAGGCACAATCAGACGAAATTCACCTGGGATGCGATATTGAAAAGCATGCCGCAGGCGAACAACCCAATCACCAAAGAAATCGCTCGATTTAAAAATCGTCCAGATACAATTGCGTGAAATTTTCGACCACAAAAAGCACCTACTGCGATCCACACAAGCCCTACCGGAAAAATAATGGCTGTAAATAGCAGAATGAATGACAGCCAGTTATCCAGCGACAGGAATGTGCCCGCCGGCGCAACGAAGGAAACAAAAAACAGCCCCTTTGGATTTGTCAGCGTTGCCACAAACAAATCCGCAACGGTAATACCCGCCGTTGCGCCAGGCGCATGCTCTTTGACCGAGAACCAAAGTTTCAAGGAAATATAAAACAGAAAACACACAGCAAAAATCTTGGTAGCGATCACCACCCACGAGTGATCGGTCATCAGTAAGTCAATGAACACCCCCCACATCGTCATCTGAATAACGTATGCCAACCACTCGGCTGCGACGAAGCGCATCGAAAGCGTGTTGAACCCTCTACTGATGCCTGCTTGCAACAACAATGAATTCGTCGGTCCCGGAACCAACAACACGGTCAACAACGAAAGCGCAATATAATTCATAGCATCCATCCATATCAGAAGCCTGTACGGCTCATTTTCAGGGTCAGATCAATCCATCATCTTTCCATATGACTTCAAGCCAGTGACATGAAGTCAGCCCTTTCAGTCATACGAGATCATACAACCAACTTAAATAGAGCAATCACACTAGCCCAACATCAATGTGCCACATACTAAACTCCCCCCGCTCACTCCATATCCCTTGGATTCACCGTCGGTGAGTCAACCCGTGAAAGAAAGTCATCATACCCCATGTCAGATGACCGTTTGCTTATAGACACCGGACTCTATATGGTCGTGTCAATTTTTTGAACAGCACCAAATCAACCAGTTACGAGATACGCTTTTATCATCGTCAAAAAAACAACAGATCAAGCCTAATTCGACTCATGCAAGTCCACTCGATTAACACCAGTTCGCCATCATGCCGCACCTATACTTTTTTGGATTCATAGCGATACAAACCCACAACTAACGAGCTCGCCAATAATTTTAAGCCGCTCACAAAACCGCACTCTCTAATTAGGCTGCACACTCTATAACTCAAAGACTGTACTTTAGGACAGTTGAAATACCGTAGTGCAAAGTTAACAGTAGCTTCACCTGCAGCCACGAAGTCGCATCCATGAACTACTCCCCATGCACCTATGGATTTTCCGACGTATCCACCAGCATCGTAAGCTACTCAAAAATCCCTCTTAACACCCTCGAACAAATACTGTCCATTCGCAAACTCGCCTTCATCGATCGAAAGAAGTGGGACATTGAAAGTTATCAAGGCAGTGATTATGAGTGGGATGAATACGACGACCCTGATGCGATCTATATCTACGCCCATGAAAACGACCGCGTCACCGGCTGTGTTCGACTACGCCCCTCCAGCAAACCCACGCTGATGAGCGGCCCGCTGAGTTTTATCCTTCCAACCGAAAAAACCAGACCGCACTTGGGGTACTGTTGGGAGGCCACAAGATTTGCACTTTCAAGCAATAATTTCTCTGCGGGAAAACTCACCCGAGCTAATGTAGACATTCGCACAGCAGCACTTTTCCTGTCAATGATTAAGTTCGCCCAACAACAAAAAATTCACGCCTATGAAATCGTCGTAGACACCCTGATGGAAAAAATCCTGAAACGTTCTGGCTGGCCAATTGAAAGACTTAATACGGCATTGGGTTCAAAGGGCGAACACATAATTTACGGCACTTTGCCATGCACGCTTAAAACTTATGAAGAGGTCCTCAGCAAGAACGCCATCAACCGAACAACGATACTTGCCACTCCCCACATGACGCACCGCTCGTCAGATACACTCCATAAATCCTTGGATACTACCCAGATACTCCCCGTTCGAAATATTCCGGCAAAGATACCCATGCACACTGAGCTCCAGCTCTAATCAAATAATTGGACGATTTTGGAGAAAGGATGAACCTACAACGATTATTCCCGCACGTTGGTAAAGTCATTGCCAGTACAGGTAGCCGCAATTTTCCGCGTATGTTGCACGACCTGATACTCACGGAAATACCCGTGGATGCAACACACATTACCGAACAACGGATCGGCACAAGTAATATGTCTGAACCCAGCACCTCCAGCATCGGTTGCGTCGGCCTGGACAACGCTTGCGTCGGTGCGCTCATGGACACGCACACCGCCAAGCCCTTTTTCCTGGCCGACGACATACTCTTTGAAGATGCGGCATCGCAGAAAATACCCAACTTTTCCCGCTGCCTGCTTAAATGCGAGCGTCCGGAAAAATCCCCCGGCCACAACGCAACGACGCAATTACATCTGTCGACCCGCAAGAATGGTCGCCGTTATGTACTGTCCATCTATCGATCGTCTCTTTCAAAGGGATTTACCGCACAAGAACATGCATTACTGAAAGATTTCTCCTGTCTTTTATTGCCCATGGTCGAGGAGCACGTGGCAGCCCTTGTTCCACCGGAATCCACTCGGCAGGACCCTTTCCTGGCATTGGACGCTTCGGAAAACGGCGGCATGGAAGCACTGCGCCAAAGGTTCGCTGATCGATTGCTACTGTCGGGATTGAGTCTGTCTTCTCGGGAAACGGAAGTGTGCGTAGGTTTGCTGGCCGGACGCACTGCCCCCGAACTTGCCGAGCAACTGAACCTGAAAGTCAATACAGTCGAAAGTTATCTGAAGCGCGCGGCCATAAAGATGGGGATTGGTGGGCGTCGCTCGCTGATCCGCTGGATGCATTCGATGGATGCCACACCGGCTCACATGGAATGGAATGGCAACAGCCCGATCCAACAAGCCGTATAAACCTACCCCCAACGATTGCTCGCTCGCTGATCGAGTCGAGTACTTGTTGGGGGAATATTGGTTCCCCCCTCAAACGTCCTCCACCACCCCTTCTTCCATTGGCGATCGAGTACGACGCTTCAGCCATTCAAGCGCATCGTCCACGTAAGTGAAAATCACCGGTACCACCAGCAGGCTCAACAACGTCGACGTCAGCAAACCACCCATGACCACCACAGCCATCGGCTGCCTGAAACTCGGGTCCTCGCCCATACCCATCGCCGTCGGCAACATCCCGGCCCCCATCGCAATGGTGGTCATCAGGATCGGGCGGGCACGCTTGTGGCAAGCATCCACCAACGCATCGTATCGACCCAGGCCATAATCGCGGCGAGCCATGATGGCGTACTCCACCAACAGAATGGAGTTCTTGGTCACGATGCCCATCAACATCAACAAACCGATGACCGATGACAGGGAAAAACTGAAGTTGCACACCAGCAAGGCCAACAATGCGCCCCCCAGCGAGAGCGGCAAGGCCGAAAGAATCGTGGCCGGTTGCAAGAAGTCGTGAAACAGCAACACCAGGACTGAATAGATACAAAACACACCGATGGCCATCGCCAGCCCGAAGCTGGCGAACAACTCCGTCATCAACTGCAACTCACCCTGCTCCACCAGTTTCACTTCGGCTGGCAAGTTGCGCATCGCCGACAGTTGGCGGGCCTCGGCCATGACCTCACCCAGGTTGCGACCGTTGAGTTCGACAGACAGGGTGATATTGCGCAGGCGGTCCAGTCGGCTGATTTGCGCCGGTCCACTGCCCATGCTGATTTCTCCCAACGAGGCCAGGGCGACCTGGCCGTCTCGACCGGTTACCCGCAATTGGCTGATCGCCTGCAAGTCGTCGCGCAATAACGAATCCATGCGCACCCGCACGTCCACCTGGCGCTGGGACAAGTTGATCTTGCCCAGTTGCGAGGAGTATTCGCCGTAAGTCGCCATGCGCAGGGTATCGGCGATGTCCTGGCTGGTGATGCCCAATTCCGCTGCCCGGGCAAAATCCGGCCGCATCTGGATTTCCGGTCGTTGCAAGGCGCTACTGGACGAGACATTGCCGATCCCGCGCAACTCACGCAACTGGGGCTCAAGGGCGCTGGCCGTGCGCTCCAGCAGATCGCCGTCATCGCTGGCAAGCACGATATTGAGCTTCTCTCCGCTGCCATCGCCGCCAACATTGATGCGTACTCCCGCAAGTGTGCGCAACACCTGGCGCATCTGCGCTTCGACCTCCACCTGCGTGCGATCGCGTACATTTCGAGGCGCCAGCTCCACCGTCAGGATCGCATCACCGGCGCCAGTGATATCGCCAGGCCCGACGCCCGAACTGCTGGCGGTCCCCACCGAGCTGAACACATGCGTGACGTCCGGGAGTTCGCGCAGCCGTTCGCTGGCCTGCAAGACCATCGCGGTCGTGTGGTCCAGTGTCGTTCCTGGCGGCAGCTCCAATGTTATCTTGCTGCGACCGGTGTCCTGCGCTGGCAGGAAGCTGGTAGGCAGCAACGGGACCAACGCCAGAGCCCCGACGAAGCACAGGCCGGCCAGGCCCATCGTCGTCTTGCGCCAAGTCAGGCTGGCGTGGATCCAGCCCAGGTAGCGGGTCATCAACGGGCCGTCGTGGTCGGCTTCATTCCTGGCCTTGAGGAAGTAAGCCGCCAACATCGGCGTCAGCAGCCGCGCCACCAGCAGTGAAAACAGCAACGCCACCGACGCCGTCACACCGAACTGGCGGAACAACTTCCCGGCGATCCCCCCCATGAACGCCGTGGGCAGGAACACTGCAACCAAGGTGACCGTTGTGGCGAGCACCGCCAGACCAATTTCATCCGCAGCCTCGGTGGCGGCCTGAAGCGGGGTTTTGCCCATGCGCAAGTGCCGAGCGATGTTCTCGATCTCGACGATGGCATCGTCCACCAGCACACCGATGACTAGCGCCAGGGCCAGCAGGGAAACGGCATTGAGGGTGAATCCGGCCAGGTACATTACGCCAAAGGTGGGGATGATCGACAGCGGCAGTGCCGTGGCGACGATGAGCGTGGCGCGCCAGTCCCGCAGGAACCACCAGACCACCAGCACCGCCAGCAACATGCCTTCGTACAGCAAATTCATTGAATCGTGATAGTTGGCAAGCACGGCCTTGACCGTGTCACTGGCTTCAACGATCTGCACGTTGGGATGCAGCTTTTCAAACGCGGTCATGGCCTTGCGCACGTCATTGGCGACGCCGACATCGGAGAAGCCCAGGGAACGGGTGACCTGGAAGCCGATCACAGGCCTGCCATCGCGAAACGCTCGGGTGCTGCGTTCGGCATGGGTGTCGCGAATGTCGGCCAACTGCCCCAGGGCGAGCAGGCGACCGTCGCCGCTGGGAATGTCGATGGCGCCGAGCGCAGCCGGATCGTCGATGGCACCCAAGGTCCTCATGGCTTGCTGGCCGCTGCCCAGATTGCCCTGGCCGCCGGAGTTGTCCTTTTGCATCGCCCGTAACTGGTTGGCGATGTCCGCGACGCGAATGCCCAGGCCCGCCATCAGGGCCGGGTCGAGATTGACCTGGACTTCCCGGTCGACACCGCCCATGCGCGCGATCATTGCCACCCCAGGCACCGCCAGCAGTTCTTTGCTCAACTCATTGTCGACGAACCACGACAACGCTTCTTCATCCAGGTTATCGGAGTCGATGACATAGGTGAGCAATGCCGAGGCGCTGGTGGTCAGCCGGGAAACCGAGGGTGTGTCCAGGTTCGCCGGCAACTGCGCCATGGCACTGTCGACCGCGTTACGCACTTCGTTGAGCGCCTCGTTGCCATCCTTGTCGATGTCAAAGCTGACGCTGATATTGACGGCACCCTCAGTGATGGCCGTCGTCACGTGCTTGAGCAGGCGCAGGGAAGTCAGTTTGTCCTCGATCTTGCGCGCCACTTCCGTTTCCAGTTGCTCCGGGGCCGCGCCTTCCAGCGAGGCGCTGATCACCACCACTGGCAGGTCCATGTCCGGGAAATCCTGGATGGCGAGCTTCTCGAAACCCGACAGGCCAAAGAGCGTCAGCAGAATGAACAGCATGACGGCCGGGACCGGATGGCGGATCGACAGGGCTGAAATGTTCATGGCTGGGCGACCTGGGATTGAACGAGGGTCACACTTGCGCCATCGTTGAGAAACGCACCTCCAGCACGCACGATTCGGGCAGGCTCATCGAGACCGCTGAGGATCTCCACCGCCTGATGCAAACGCCGGCCGACCACCACCGGTCGCTGGACCACATGCATGTCGTCATTGAGCGTGAACACATAGGAACGCCCGTCCCGCAGGATGACGGCAGTGTCTGGCACCGTGACGGCCTCGCGGGGCGCCAGCTCGATCTGGCCGCTGGCATACATACCGGCCTGGGCGGCGCTGTCGGTGGGCAGGGAGACATACACCAATCCCCGGCTGGTCTTGGTATTCAACGTGGGCGATACCAACCGCACACGCCCTTCCAGGCTTTGGCCGTCGGGCAACGTCATACGGGCAACCTGGCCAGGCTGAACCTGGGCCAGTTGGCGGGCATCCAGCTCGGCCTGCCATTCGATGCGGCCGTCACGCACCATGCGAAACAGCTCGTCGCCGGCGGAGAGCACCTTGCCAAGCAGCGCCGTGCGCGCCGAAATGATCCCATCGTCCACGGCGAGGATGCGGGTTTGTCCGAGCCTGATCCGCGTGCTCTGCAATTCGGCACGGGCGCCGGCGAGGTCAGCCTCGGCGAGCGCGACCTTGATCCGGTAGTCTTCACGCTGTTGCTCCGACAAAGCCCCGCCCTGCCCGACGACCCGTGCCCGACGGTCATTGGAGCGGGCCTGCTCCAGGTTGGCGCCGGCCTGGGCGACGAGCGCCTTCTGCTTGTTCTCTTCGGCAACCACCGTTTCGCTGGCCAGCGTGGCCAATAACTGGCCTTTCTTCACCCGGCTGCCCACATCGGCCTCGATGCTGGCGATGCGCAGGTTGCTGGTCTCGGCATTGATGACCGCTTCCTGCCAGGGAGCGAGCGCGCCATTGGCGAACAGTAACTGCGGCCAGACCTGACGTTGCGCCTGGACGACTTCCACGCTCAAGCTGCTGACCTGGGGGGCGGCCTCGACCGGTTCAGCGCCCCGGCGAAAATAGATCAGCGCCACCACGATCGCGCACACCGCGATCGCCAACGCAAACTTGCCTGATCGCGACTTCACGCGCCGTCCCCGCCCGATGCCCGACTGCCTGCAAGGGGCTGACCGGCTTGCCAGCCGCCTCCCAGCGCCTTGTACAGGGCAATCCAGTAGCGCACTTGATTCTGCTGCAAGGTGATCAATTCAATCTCGGCTGTCAGCGCCTGGCGGCGTGCGGTTTCCCGGTCCAGCAGGCTGACATTGCCGGCCTGCCAACTGCGGTCGATGGCTTCGAAAGACTCCCGGAAACCTGCGGTGGAACGCTCTACATCCGACTCCCGGCGACGTGCCGCATCGAGACGCACCAGGGCCTGCTCCACTTCCATCACACCGGTGCGCAGCGTTTGGCGATAGACCGCCAGGGCCGCGTCATACGAGGCCTTGGCACCCTCCGCCGCCGCGCGCCGCTTGCCACCGTCGAACAGCGGAATCGACAGCACCGGGCCCAGCGACCAGGAACGGTTGCGCTGGCCCACCATGGTTCCCACGGAAATCGTCCCGGAAAGACTCAGGCTCGGCAGGCGATCAGCCTGAGCCGCGCCGATCTCGGCATTCGCCGCCGCCAGCTCGCGCTCGCCGGAGGCGATGTCCGGTCGCTGGCGCAACAAGTCGGCCGGAACCTGTTGCACGTTGAGTTCGGCCGGTTTCGGCAGTTGCGCGGGCGTGTGGCCCAGCACTTCCAGCAGTCGCCCTTCCTCACTGCCTGTCAGTGCTACCAGGCTCTTGAGCAGCACCTGGCATTCACTCTGCTGCTGGACCAGGGCCGCGACGCTGCTGGCGGCACTGGCATCGGCCAACGCGGCGTCGGCGGAGGACGTGAAGCCCGCCCCGAACGACTGGCGCGTCATGCGCGCAGTGTCTTGTTGTGACTGGGCCTGATCACGGTAAGCCAATACCAACTTCTGGCAGCCCCGGTATTGCACGTAGTAATCACCCACCTGGGCCGCCAGGGAAACCCTCGCGTCATGCCAGTCATCCACCCGTGCTTCGACGCGGGAGTTGGCCGCTTCACTGTTGCGGCGCAACTTGCCAAACAGATCGAGTTCCCAGACGGCATCCATCGTTGCAGAGGAGCCTGAGCCCCCCAAGCGCTCTGAACCGGTCTGCTGCCCACCTCGGCCACCGGACACCCGGCCGTCGAACTTGGGCAAGGCATCGGCGGCATCGCTGTCGGCGGTCGCACGGGCCAGCGAGATATTCGCCCAGGCCTGGTCCATGGACGGACTATCGGCTTCGGCCAGGCGCAACAGCTCGGCCAATGCCGGGTCATCGAATTGCCGCCACCAGTCGGCCAACGCGGCCACGGACGCGCCATGGGGCACTGGTGCCTGCCACTTGGCGGCGATCGGGACGTCTGGTACCCGATAGTCAGGGCCCAATACGCAGCCACTCAAGGCCACCGCACACAGTGTCACCAGCAATATGCTCTCTGGGGGCTTGAAGACATGCATAGGGTTCTCTAGGGGTGTCAAAGGTGAAAACAGCAAGGCACCCGGCACCGGCACAACTCAGGGAGATGGCGGATTATTAACGATGGCTTGATGAGGCTCGTGTGGCAGTTATTTAACCTTGCGCCCGTTCCGATGTCTGGCGTGGAAATTGGGGACAGGTGCCGCCAGGAAAACTCGCGATAAAGACGGGGGCCTGTTGAAATGAGCCCGACCTGCCCAGTAATGGCTGCACTTGCTGTCGAGCATGAATGGCCCCCGCTCGGTTCACGTTCCATAGCCAATGGATGATCGAATATGGAAGCACTTACTTACCTCGAAAATATCGAGTCGAACGCACGTACCTATGCGCAGACTTTCCAGCGCCTGTTCGTCAGCGGCAGGGGCATGCGTATCAAGGATGCCAGCGGCCAGGAGTTCCTCGATTGCCTGTCGAACGCCGGGACACTGGCCCTGGGGCACAACCCGCCCGAAGTCCGGGACGCGGTGATGCGCTTCCTCGACAGCGATCACCTGCAGCAGGCACTGGACCTGGCCACGCCGGCCAAGCATGCGTTCGTGCAGGAGCTGTTCTCGATGCTGCCTGCGCAAATGCGCGACACCAGCAAGATTCTCTTCTGCGGACCCAGCGGTTCGGATGCCGTCGAGGCCGCCATCAAATTGGCCCGCCACTACACCAAACGCTCGCCATTGATGGCGTTCCACGGCGGCTACCACGGCATGACGGCCGGCGCACTGTCGGCGATGGGCAAGCTATCTCCCAAGACCGGCGATGGCCTGATTGCCCAAGGCACGCACTTTCTGCCCTTCCCTTATCGGTTTCGATGCCCGTTCGGCACCAATGGCGAGCATACCGATCAACTGTCCATCGACTACATCCGGACCGTCCTCTCCGACCCCGAAGGCGGCATCGCCAAACCGGCGGCGGTCATCGTCGAGGTGGTGCAAGGCGAAGGCGGCTGCATCCCGGCCTCGGCCAACTGGCTGCGGGCGCTACGGGAAATCACCCTCGAGCAGGACATCTTGCTGATCGTCGACGAAGTCCAGACCGGCCTGGGTCGCACCGGCAGCACATTCGCCATCGAGCACGCCGGCATCGTCCCTGACATCCTGGTGTTGTCCAAAGCCATCGGCGGTGGCTACCCACTGGCGGTGATCGTCTACGCCGAACATCTGGATACCTGGGGCCCCGGCATGCATGCGGGAACCTTCCGCGGCAATCAGATAGCGATGGTTGCCGGCGCTGCCACCATGGGGCAAATCCGCAAAGACCATCTCGTCGCCCACGCCGCCCGGATGGGCGAACGACTGGAAAGCGGCCTGCGGGACATCGCCCAGCGTTTCCCCTTCATCAGCGACATCCGCGGTCGCGGGCTGATGATCGGCGTGGAAATCACCAAGCCGGCCGACAACCAGCGCGCCGGCCAGGCTGACGGCGCCCGGGCGCACGCCATCAAGCTCAACTGTTTCGACAACGGCTTGATGATGGAAACCGGCGGGCGCCATGGCGCAGTGCTCAGGTTCCTGCCACCCCTGACCATCACCGAGACCGAGGTGGGCATGGTGCTGGACCGCTTCGAACAGGCGGTGAGGAAGGTTGGCGAGACTCGCCCGCATGCGGCACGCGTGGCGGTATAAGACGCCAGGCACACCTTATGTGGCGAGGGAGCAAGCTCCCCCGCCACAAGGGTCCATGACTGGCTTCAAGCCTGAGTAGCCCGAATCAGTCCCGTGCCAATGCATTGATCGGATCGAGCCGCGCGGCATTGCGCGCGGGCACGAAGCCGAACACGATACCGATCAGGGTCGAGCAGACGACAGCAGCGACGATCGATCCCATCGAGAACACCATCTGCCATTCCTTGACGAAGATCGAGAAGACGTAGCCGATCCCAAACGACAAGGCGATGCCAATCGTGCCGCCCATCAGGCACACCATCACCGCCTCCACCAGGAACTGCTGGCGTATATCGGACTGACGTGCACCGACGGCCATGCGGATACCGATCTCTCGGGTACGTTCGGTCACCGAGACGAGCATGATGTTCATCACTCCGATGCCCCCCACCACCAGCGAGATGATCGCAATCAACGAGAGCAACAGCGCCAGGGACTGGCTGGTCTTTTGCACCGTCTGCAGCACGCTGTCGAGGTTGTAGGTGAAGAAGTCCTTGATGCCGTGGCGTTGGGTCAAGAGCTTGACAACGTTGTCTTCCACGACTTTGCTCGGCTGCCCGTCCTTTATCCGGACCGTGATGCTGTCCAGGAACCGCTGGCCCAGCAGCCGGCCGGCCGCTGTTTCATAGGGCATCCAGATGTTCAGGCTTTTGTTGGTATTGAACACGCTTTTGCGGTCTTCGGTCACACCAATGATCGTGCAAGGCAGGTTGTCGATGAGAATTACCTTGCCCAATGGGTCGGTGTTCGGGCCGAACAGTCGCTGGCGGGTGTTATGGTCGATCACCACCACTTGTGACTGCCGCCGGGCATCGTCCTTGCTGAACGCGACACCGGAACCGATCTTGATCCCGCGAACCTGGAAATAGCTCTCGCTCACCCCGTTGACGGTCGCATTGAGGTCGATATTTTCATAACGCAACAACAGGTTGCGCCCAACGTTGGGGGTCGCACTGTCGATGTAATACTGATCGCTCAGGGCCGTGACGTCGGACAACACCAGGGTTTCGATCGCCGTCGAGCGACTGTCCCCCCAGTCGGCCCCGGGCATGATCTCGATCGTATTGCTGCCGATCGCCTGGATGTCTTTCAGGACATACTGCTTGACCCCTTCGCCGATGGCCACGATCGAGACCACCGAGGTGATGCCGATGATGATGCCCAACATGGTCAGCAGGGTGCGCATGCGATGGGAAACCAGCGCCACCCAAGCCATGTTGAACGCTTCGCTGAACAGGCCGAAGCTGGCAAGCAGGCCATTGGCTGGTTTGGCCTTGGCCGGACGTGTGCCTTGCGGCGACTGATCCTCCAGCGGTGGCTGCGGATTGGGCCGATCACTGACAATCTCGCCGTCGCGGATCTCGATGATGCGCTGGGCGTGGGCCGCCACTTTCTCATCGTGGGTCACGATGATGACCGTGTGCCCCGCCCTGTTGAGCTCCAACAGGATCTTCATCACTTCCTTGCCGCTGGTGGTGTCCAGCGCCCCGGTGGGTTCGTCCGCCAGAATGATGTCGCCACCGTTCATCAGGGCCCTGGCGATACTCACCCGCTGCTGTTGACCACCCGAGAGCTGGTTGGGCCGATTGCTCAAGTGCCCCACCAATCCCAAACGTTTCAACAACTCTCCGGCACGACTGTGCCGTTGCGACTCGGCGGCACCGGCATAAATCGCCGGCATCTCGACGTTGTGCAAGGCGCTCAGGTGCGGCAGCAAATGGTAGCGCTGGAAAATGAAACCGAAGTGATCGCGACGCAACATCGCCAGTTCCTGGTCGCTCATCGAACCGGTTTCGCGCCCGTCTACCTTGTAGCTTCCGGCGCTCGGATGGTCGAGGCAGCCGAGCACGTTCATCAAGGTCGACTTGCCGGAACCGGACGCCCCGGTGATCGCGACCACCTCGCCGGCATTGATCGTCAGGTTGATGTCCTTGAGGGCGATGAAGGCTTTTTCGCCAGCCAAGAAGCTGCGGGTGATGCCCTTGAGTTCCAGCAATGGTCGGGTCATGGTCAGGCTCCCGCCACGGCCGGGGTCGGCTCGCCGATGACGACCTTGTCACCTTCGGCCAGGCCATCCTTGATCTCGGCCCTGACGTTGTTGTTGATGCCCATGCGCACGTTACGCGGCTGAGCCTTGCCTTCGGCATCCAGCACCCGGACCACGTAGCTGCCATCCTGGTTTTTCGCACCCAGGGCAGCGACGGGAACCGTCAACACGTCCTTGGCCTTGTCCAGGACAATACGGACCTGGGCCGTCATTGAAATGCGCAGGCGATGATCGGGGTTCGGCACATCGAAAAGGCTGTTGTAGAACACCGCGGTGTTTTGCTTCGGCGTCCCGGCGTTCTGGGTTTCGAGGAAGTTCTGTGGCGCCGGCTCAGTGCCGCGCAGCTTGGCGTAGTAACGCTTTTCCGACTCACCCAGGATGGTGAAATACACCTCTTGGCCAGGCACGATGTGAATCACGTCGGCTTCCGACACCTGCGCCTTGACCGTCATGGTGTCCAGGTCGGCGAGCTTGAGCAGGACCGGCGCCAGTTGCTCGGCGATCACGGTCTGGCCTTCCTGCGTGACGATCCCCACCACATAGCCATCGATCGGCGCGACGATGTGGGTGTAGGCCAGGTTGACACGAGCGGTTTCCACTTGGATGCGGGCGTCCTTGATCTGTGCATTGAGGGAGAGCAGGTTCGCCTCTTCCACCCTGTAGTTGGACTCGGCGGTCTCATACTCCTGTTTGGAAATCGCGTCGTCCGGTTGCAGTTTTCTGTAGCGATCATAGGTGGCCTTGGCGTCCTTGAGTTGCGCCGCCGTGGCCTGCCGCTTGGCCACCAGGTTCTCTTCGTTGACCAGCGCCTGGCGCAAGGAGTTCTGCGCCAGCATCGGGTCGATTTCCGCCAGCCACTGGCCCTTCTTGACCTTGTCGCCCAATTTGACCTTGAGCGATTTCAGCTGGCCCGACACCTGGGCGCCGACATCGACCTGCTTGACCCCCTGCAGCGTGCCGGACGCCAGCACTGCGTTCTCGATGTCCGTGCGCTCGACCATGGCAGTCAGGTACTCCGGCGGTTTGCCCGGCGATTGCGCGCTGTAGAAAATCAGACCGGCCACCACGACCAGTACGAGCACGATAGCGATTTTGCGAAACTTCGACTTTTCCATAAATAACCATGAGTGCGTTGATTTCAGACCCGGCCAACGTGGCGCCGGGTTCCATGGATGCGCGTCAAGGAAGGACAGTCATACGTAATCACTGGCGGCCTCCTCGTCGAGCATGGGAAGGCCGTCCTGCCACCAGGCTGCCAGGTTGTGTACGTGAGGGGCCTTGAGGATCGTGAAGTGGTTGCCCGGACCGTACCAGATACTGAGGTCGGGGATATGCTTGCGCCATCCTTCGATCATTTGTTCCTGTTCGCGTTTGTTACCGGCTGTGTCCAGGGTTGGATCATCGGCCAGCACCAACCGCACCGGCCCGGTGTAGCGATGTTGCGGTTGATAAACCGTGCGCAGGGCCGTACCGAAGGTCCGCGCCGGACCGCGCATCGAATCCACCGCCGAACGCTGCGGCAGCATGCCGGCCCGTACCATGCCCGCATGCAGCAAGCGCATCTGCGCGGTATCGTCCTGGGTACCGAAGACCGTGGCATCGATCCCCAACGACTTGCCGGAAGCCAACTGCATCGCCTCGATCAGTCGATTCAGCACCCCCGTCGCGGTATAGGGCTTGCCCACCACGCCGTTGCC
Organism: Pseudomonas sp. NFACC04-2; assembly: GCF_900119265.1. NCBI lineage: Bacteria > Pseudomonadati > Pseudomonadota > Gammaproteobacteria > Pseudomonadales > Pseudomonadaceae > Pseudomonas > Pseudomonas sp. NFACC04-2. Next base: position 5,564 of record NZ_FPJC01000003.1, on the reverse strand, counting down.
GCCCGGCGACTCACTGTCGATCAGCGTCAACGAAGCCACCTTGCGACCCCGGGCATGCAGGCGGGCCGCCATCTCGAACACGATCCAGCCGCCGAAGGAATGGCCGAGCAGATGCACCGGTCCCTCCGGTTGTACCTTGTCGATCGCATCGAGGTACACCTGGGCGGCCGTCTCCACGAGGCTGAAAGGTTCTGTGCTGCCGTCCAGCCCGCGGTGCTGCAGCCCATGGATAGGCCAGTCAGGACCGAAGGCATCGGTCAACCCGATAAAACCGGTCACGCTGTCACCCGCTCCCGGCACGCAGAAGATCGGCGCCCGATCGGCACGCCCGCCCTGGATCGTCAGCAGTGGTTGGTAATTCTTCCTGGGCGCGGGCGCCGGGCGTAATGCGATGATGCGAAGCACATCGTCAATGGCCTTGCCCAATGCCTTGACCTGCGGGGCCTGCATCATCGTCTGGTGGTTGCCCGGCACCTTGACGCAGTGCATCTGCGACTTGGGCAGGACGGCGTCCCAACCCAGGTAGCCGGAATGCTCAGGCGCATCGTCCTTGCGCTCCTCGGCGACCAGCAGGTGCACCGGTACGGAAATCGGATACACCGAGTAATGGGCCAACGCGTGACCGTGGGCGACCTCTCGGTCCAGGTACTGCCAGAGCTGGGCCGCGCTGTACTCAGCCAGCTCAGGCGGCAGCAAGCCTTCGTCGGCGCACTGTTGCACCAGGCTTTCGAAGCCGAAGTCCCTCAGTCGGGTCTGCAGGCGGGCCAGTTTTTCGAGTACCGACGCCAGGTCAGCCTCACCCACGGCACCGGCCCTCCAGAACACCTCGCAGCGGTCCAGCAGATGCCGTGTGTGGGCCTCACCCGGTGACCAGCGCTCCCGGCCCTGGTCCACCAACCGCGGCAGATAGCTGTCGATCAGGCCGACGAACTCGACCTCTTCGTCCAGGCCAATGAGCTGAATGGCGATCTCGTAGGCCAACACGCCACCGAACGACCAGCCGGCCAGGCGATAAGGGCCTTGGGGCTGGACCGAACGGATGACACCCACCAGCCGCGAGGCCAGGCACTCCATCGTCTGCAACTGTGGCTCACCCCACGGGATGGCCGGCAGGCCATAGACCGGAATATCCGGATCGATGTGTTTGCCCAGCATCGGGAAGTAAAGATCCAGGCCACTGAACTCGTGCACCAGGAACAGCGGGTTCTGCTGGCCGGTGGTGCGTACCGGTACAAAAGCTTCCTGTGCCTGGACTTCGGTGCCGCGGGTCTGCAACAACAACGCCATGGACGCGACGCTTTCATGCTGGAACAACTCGGCCAGCGACATCGTCAAGTTGGCTTGGGCCATCAGCCCCAGCAAACGAATCGCCAGCAGCGAGTGCCCACCCAATTCGAAGAAGTTGTCGTGGCGACCGACCTGTTGCAGGCCCAGCACCTCCTGCCAGATCTGCGTCAACAGGGTTTCGACTTCGCCTTGAGGGGCCTCGTAGACACGGCTGACGACGGCATCCTGGTCCGGTACCGGCAACGCCCTGCGATCGAGCTTGCCGTTGGCGGTCAGCGGCAGTGCATCGAGTCGCACGTACGCCGCCGGTACCATGTAGTCGGGCAACTGTGCGTGCAGATGTCCACGCAGGTCCTCGATCCGGGTGGTCGCGTACGCAGGATGCAACGTGAAGTAAGCCACCAGGCGTTTCTCGCCCGGTACATCCTCACGGGCCAGCACCACGGTCTCTCTTACCGCCTCGTGTCGAGCCAGTCTGGCTTCGATTTCACCCAACTCGATACGCAAACCGCGGATCTTTACCTGAGCATCGTTGCGCCCCAGATAATCGATATTGCCGTCCGGCAAATAACGCCCCAGGTCACCGCTGCGGTACATCCTGGCGTCTTTTACCGGGCTGAACGGGTCTTTCACGAAGCGCTCGGCGGTCAACTGCGGACGGTTCAGATAGCCCCGCGCAACCCCGGCCCCGGCGATATAAAGCTCCCCTGCCACGCCGAGCGGAACCGGTTGCAATTGCTCATCGAGCAAATAAACCCGGGTGTTGGCCACCGGTTTACCGATATGCAACACCGCCTGCGAAGCCTCGATCAGTCCCGAAGTGGCGACCACGGTGGTTTCCGTCGGGCCGTAATTGTTGATCAGATTGAAGGACAGCTCGACAGGCCGCTTGCCCAGGCGGTCACCACCAATCAAAAGCGTGCGCAAGTGATCGTGCCCCAGATCGCGGCCAAACGCGTACTCGGCAATGGGCGTAGGCAGGAAACAGACATCCAACGCCTGGGCTTGCCACCAATCGAGCAGCGCATCAACGTCCTCACTGCCCGCATGGGCCGGTGGCAACAACAGCGTGGCGCCGCAACTCAGTGCGGGCCAAATTTCCCAGGCCGCCGCATCGAAACCGAAACCGGCCACGCTTGAAGTACGGCTGCCGTGCTTCAGGTCGAAGGCCTGACAATGCCAGTTCACCAGATTGTCGAGGTTACGATGTTCGACCATCACACCTTTGGGCGCTCCGGTGGAGCCAGAGGTATAGATGATGTAGGCCAGACATTGCGGCGTCAGCGCCGCGAGCACCGGGTTGTCTTCTGAACAAGCGTTTATCTGAGGCAGATCGGTGTCGAGCAACAGCACCGGCATATTCGAGGTCGGCAACCGCTCTTGCAGGGCCTGTTGGGTCAGCAGCGCTACCGGAGCACTGTCCTTGAGCAGGTAGGCCAGGCGATCCATGGGATAGGAAGGATCCAGCGGCACGTAGCAGGCTCCGGACTTCAGGATCGCCACCAGGCCGATCAACGTCTCAAGACTGCGTTGCAGGCAGATGGCAATACGGTCTTCAGGTTGTACGCCAAGCGCCAGCAAGTGGTGCGCCAAGCGATTGGACCGGCGGTTCAGCTCACCGTAGGTCAACTGTTGCGCGCCATACACCACCGCCACTGTCTCGGGATGCATGGCTGCTTGCGCTTCGAATCGTTGATGGATCGTCACGGGATCGGGGTAATTCACATCCGTACGATTGAAATCCACCAGCAATTGCCGACGCTCGGCGGACGGCAGGATCGAGACGCTGTTCAAAGGTGTGTGCGGCGCTTGCTCCAACGCCTCCACCAGCCGCTCCAGGGCAATGTTCATGTAGACGCACATCCGCTGCGCACCGATCTGCGGCACCGCCAGCGCCGATACGCTGAAACCTTCGCCCAGGTCATCCACCGACAAGGTCAATGGGTAATTGGTGCGCTCCTCACTGCCCAGGGCCTCGATGCCTTCCCAAGCGGCGAACGCTTCGCTCGAAGCGGTGCCCATTGCGCTGTGCCGATAATTGAGCAAGGCGCTGAATAGCGGCATTGGCGCGGCGACGGCGCTGCAACGTTGGGCCAACGCCAGCGAGGCATGCTCGTGCCCCAGCAGATCGGTCAAGCGAGCATGGGTGGCTTTCACCCCATCACGCACGCCTTGGGTACCGACATCCACCCGCAACGGCAAGGTATTGATGAACATGCCCAGCGCCCGGTCGGCGCCCTCGCCGCCCTGCATCCGTCCCATCAATACGGTGCCAAAGACCACATCCTGCCTGCCGGACACTTTGCTCAGGACCTGCGCCCACGCCAAGTGATGCAAACTCGCGGCACTCACGCCCAACTGACGAGCCTGGGCCCGCAGACGGCGGCTCAGGTCGGCGGCGAGGTTGAGCCCTGCGGCTTCGATATCGCTGCCATCGCCACGGACATCCATCAAGCCGAACGGCAACGTCGGCTCGTCGATATCGCCGAGCATGTCGCTGAAGAAGGTTTCGTGCTGCTCGCGGCTCACGCCCAAGCGGGCCTGGGCCACATAGTTGCGAAACGGCACCGCTGCGCCCAACTGATCGGCGTGACCCAACAGGTGCGCCTGCATTTCGTGTTGCACCACCTCCAGCGCCGTGTGGTCGAGGGCCATGTGATGGAACAGCAGCGTGGCGATCCAACGCTGGTTGGCGGCATCGTGGGTGAACGCCAAGCGCATCAGCGGTGCCTGGCGTATATCGAGGCGCACATGTTGCCGCTCGAAACGTTCGAGCAGTTGCGCGGTGACGTCGTGGCCCGGTTCGAAAACACACTCGTCCAGAATCAGTTGCGCCTGGCGAACGACCACCTGCACGGGCTCGCGCAAGCCCTCCCAAAGTACAGCTGTGCGCAAGATGTCATGCCGGTCGATGACACCTTGCAACGCATCGACAAAGGCATCCAACCGGGCACGGTCCTTGAAGTTGAAGGTGGCCTGCTGCACATAGAGATCGCCCTGCTGCGAAGCCAGGTGGTGGTACAGGATGCCTTCCTGCAGCGGCGCCAGGGCATAGATGTCCTGGATATTGGCCGCGCCGCCCGGCACCGCCGCGACAATTCGCTCGATCTCCCCTTGCGACAGATCAGCCAACGGCAGCATGTCCGGCGTGATGCCTGTGCAACCGGCCGGGATACCGTTGGCCGGCACCACAATCTCCGTTGTGCCGCCTACAGCCGCCGCCAGGGCCGCCAACGTCGGCTGGCCGAACAGCACGCGCACATCGGCACTCAGGCCCACCTGGCGCATGCGCTCGATCAACGTGACCGCCAGCAGGGAATGCCCACCCAGTTCGAAGAAGTGGTCGTGACGCCCCACCCGCTCGACCTGGAGCAAATCGGCCCACAGCTGTGCCAGCGTAGTTTCCACGGAGCCCTGCGGGGCCTCGTATTCGCGGGTGATCACCGCGTCCAGGTCCGGCGCCGGCAGCGCCTTGCGGTCAAGTTTGCCGTTAGGGGTCAGCGGTAGCGTATCGAGCCCCACGTAGGCGGTCGGCACCATGTATTCCGGCAGTTGCCCTTGCAAATGGGCCCGCAAGGTTTCGATGTCGGCAGTCTCATCGGCAGAATGCATCGTGAAATAAGCCACCAGGCGCTTCTCGCCCGGTGCATCCTCACGGGCCAGCACCACAGCTTCCTTCACCGCGGCATGCTGCGCCAACCGGGCTTCGATCTCGCCCAACTCGATGCGGAAACCGCGAATCTTCACCTGGTCATCGTTGCGCCCCAGGTACTCGATATTGCCGTCCGGCAAGTACCGACCCAGATCCCCGGTTCGATACATCCGCGCATTCGCCCCACGGCTGAACGGATCCCGCAGGAAGCGCTCGACGGTCAGTTCCGGACGGTTCAGGTAACCTCGTGCCACCTGCACCCCGCCGATGTAAATCTCCCCGGCCACGCCCATGGGCACCGGTTGTCGATGGCCATCGAGCAGGTAGATCCGGGTGTTGGCTATCGGCTTGCCGATCGGCGTGCTGTCCGGCGTCTCCGCCCCCGCGCAGTCCCACGCCGTCACGTCCACCGCCGCTTCGGTCGGACCGTACAGGTTGTACAGGCTGGTGTGCGGCAATTGCGTCTTGAAGCGCCGCACCAGATGCCCCGGCAATGCCTCGCCGCTGCACATCACCCGCACCAGACCTTCGCACTGACTTGCCTCGCCATGGGCCAGGAACACATCGAGCATCGACGGCACGAAGTGCAGTGTGGTGATGCCCTGGGCCTGGATCACTTCGCGCA